>NZ_JABWQV010000013.1 GCF_014268615.1 Pseudomonas tehranensis
CCGCCACTTCGGTCTTGGATTGCCCGGGGTTATCCGACTTCAGCCATATCAGGCTACCGTGAAGACCTTCCGTGCCGCCCAGCTTCAAGACGGCCGTGTTCCCGAAGGCCAATCGCGGGCCAAGATAGAAGGCACCGCCACGGTTGAACCGCCCATCCGCTACGCCCTCGATTGGATTGAAGGCCTTTCCCGGAGCGAACCCATCATCGGTAATCAGGAAGCCGTCCACCGTCACGATCTGTCGGCCAAAAGAGAAATCAACGCCGTCGGTGCCCAATGCGGGAATCAGATCACCTGACTTCCAACCCAGGTAGGCATCCTCCACAGCGGTTTGTCTTTCATTGCCGGCGGTGAGCGCTCCCGCGTCGCCGTCGCCCCATGACCCTGTACTGATCAAGCTGAACCCGCCGTAGATCGAGCCGGCGGTGATCTTGTCTGTCGTGCCGCTCAAACCATACTTGGCGAACCCTTCTTGCCACCGCATGCTGCCGGGCTCCCGTTGCGGGTCGCCGAGGTAATTCTCGCTGCTGCCGAACCAGCCAAATCCCGCCCACAGCTCGGCGTTCAGGACGGTTGCACCTTCGTCTTCGTTGTAAAGCTCGTAGCCCTGCGCCTGCGGCTCAAACGTGCAGAGGGCCACCAGAGAAAGTAACGGGGCGTAATGGGGGGTGCGCATGACGTCTCTCCTGTTTTTATATTTATGAGGCGAGTCACAAGTGTTCAGGCTTGGATTGCCCAAGCGGTAACCCAAATCAGCACTTGCAAGGGGCTGTCCGTACATCCCCGTCACGCGATATCTCCCCCACCGCAAAATATCCTCAGCGCCTTGAACGGTTGCCGTTTTGGGCTACGGCCTCTGGATGCCTCCCACTTATGCTGGGCCCATAAGAACGTATAAGAACGAGGCACCTGTCATGACCCCTTTGCCACCCTCCCCGCTGTTACGTCAGGGGCTTTGCCTGCTGACACTCATCGCCTGCAGTGCCCTTCCGACTGTAGTCACGGCCCACCATTCGTTCGCGCTCTTCGACCAGACCAAGATGATCACGGTCAAGGGTGTGGTTGAGCGTTTTGCCTGGACCAACCCGCACATCACGATTTATCTCGATACGCCCGGCCCGCCGCCCCAGACATTCAAAATCGAGACGGGCAGTGTCAACGCGTTGAAGCGCGCAGGCTGGAGCGCTGACTCGATCAAGGCCGGCGAAAGCGCCGAGGTGTCCTTCAGGCCGCTGAAAAACGGTGAGCCGGGAGGGCTGCTGGTGGAAATCAAGATCGGTGACGTCGTGCTCTCGGGTGGCGGATAAGAGCCGTCCCTCCCCTGCTGCATGGGTACCGAACTGAACCGACCAACGGGATGGGAAACGCTTCAATGAAACCGACACGAACCTTAAGCACGACAATGATCTTCCTGGGGCTGGCCCTCGTGATTGTTGGCGGGATGTGCAACGCGGCCGCCTCAAACCCTCAAGGCGACAAACACAGCGTGGGCACACGTCCCGATATCAGCGGCACCTGGGAAAGAACCCCGGACGACTGGTTCGGTGAGGACCCGGACGATCCGGTGCACCCGGGCGGACCGATGGACCTGAAGGAACCCTATGCCAGCGAATATGCGGCGTTGAAGAAGAGACAGGCCGCAGCGAACGAAGCGGGGACGCCACTGGCCACGACGAGCGCCAAATGCCTGCCCGAGGGCATGCCCGTGTTGATGGCGGCGCTGTTCCCGATCCAGATCATTCACGACGACAAGCAAGTGGTCGTCCTCGGCGAGTATCTGCAGCAGGTACGCCGGATCATCCTGAACGAAGCGATGCCTGCCAAAGAGACGCTGGACCCTGCCTACCAGGGCCACTCGCGCGGTCACTGGGAGGGCGACACGCTCGTCGTGGAGACACAAGCCGTACGCCCGGACGTGCGCTTCTACGACGTTGCGCACGGCCAGGATATGAAGATCACTGAACGCATCAGGCTACGAGGGCCGGACCACCTGGAGAACCAGGTCGTGATCGAGGATCCAGAGGTGCTCAACAGCCCGTATCGCTTCACGTTCGAGTACAAGCGATCCGACTACCGCATTCAAGAGTATGTCTGCGAGAACAACCAGATCGTGATCGACAGCGAGGGCAAAGCGACCCTCAAGCTCGACTGAAGTCCCTCATCATTACCCACTTGGAGATGACCGGATGGAACGACTGATCACAATCAGCGCCCTGCGGCCAACGTTGCAAAGCGCTCTGCTGTCGCTGATCTTCACATCGAGCGCGTTTGCAGAGGTACCCCGCATGCCCACGGCGATACCTGTGCCGCCCTCCGACAAGCCCCCGCTGTCGTCGGCGAAACGCCCGGGTACCGAATACAGCGACTTGGACAAGTACGGCTACATCGAGGAAGAGTTTTACCTGCAAGGCGTCGCCCCGGCCATCACCGCCTCGGGCAAACAGCTCTTCGAGGCGCCTTACACCACGCGAATCCTGGTACGCAAACCAGCAGACCCCAGGCGGTTCAATGGCACGGTGGTGATCGAGCCGTTCAGTTGGTTCGGTGAGCGTGGCGCAGGCTGGATCCTGACCCGTGACTACTTGCTACGGCGTGGCTATGCGTACGTCGGCTACACGCTGAACATGAACCAGCCGGCCGTCGATCCCAAGTTCATCGCAGACACCCCGGCCGTCGAAGCCGAACAGATTGCCCAGTACGGACGAATCGTGAACTTCGAGTTCATGCGCCGCTTCGACTATGCACGCTATGCGCCGCTGGGCAGCTATTACGATCCACAGCGTTTCACCCGCGGTGAAGGTCCCGATCCGTTCGTGCCGCAGTCCCAGGGTATCGCGGCGCAGCTGGCGTTGCTGCTCAAGACCCCTGCGGCGCAGGGCCCGCTGGCAGGCCTCGATGTGCAGCGCGTCTACGTCAACAGCTGGGCGGTGACCGCGCAGGTCTGGATGGATTACCTCGACCAGGGCCGCCACCAACAATGGCGTATGCCCGACGCCAGGCCGCTCATCGATGCCTACATGACCGGCCGCATGGCCTATGGCGAGGTGGGCGGCGACGTCATCCGGCTACCGCGCCAGATGCCCGACGGCGTGCCGTTCGTGACCGTCTACAGCCAGTCCGAACTGATGCACGACGTGCTCGAAGGCATCGACCTGCCGCCGGACACCGACAGCCCGCAGCTGCGCTATTACGAAGTGACCGGCATACCGCACCTGCGCCTGGCCGACCTCGGCACCGAGCATACCGAACACTTCGCCGCCGATGTGGGCAAGGGCGATGACCCACGGTGCCAGACGCTGTACGACGAGCCGGTGGAACTGGTCGTCTCGGCGCTCCTCGATGGCATGGACCACTGGGTACGCGAGGGCAAACCCATGCCGAAGGCGCCGCGAGTCGTGCGCGAGGGCAAGGCCGTCGTGCGCGACCCCGACACCGGCAACCTGCAAGGAGGCGTGCGCCCACCGTGGATCCAGGTGCCCAGCGCAACCTATCTCACGGACCAGGAGACCGGCTGCGGCCAGATCTACGACACCAAGGTGCCCTACTCCAAGGACGTGCTTGGCCAGCGTTATGGAAACTTCAGCCACTACCAACAGGCATTCGAAGACGCCAAGGGCCTCTCGATCAAGCAACGCTATCTCCTTCCAGAAGATGCAATGGGCCTGCGTCCGATCGCGAAACCTCAAGACTTCTAACCCAACGCGGAAGCAAAGCAGATGTCATCAGAACTCATCGTTGCCTGGATCTACGCGTCACCGCTGAGCACCGCCATCAGGGACATGTTCTGGGTCGTGCCCACCGTACAGAGCGTTCATATCGTCGCCATCGCGGTGATCTTCGGCTCCGCCGTCATCTCCGATCTCAGGCTGGCCGGCGTGCTCGCCACCGATGAGCCCATGCGCGGCGTGATCCGCCGTTACTTCCCGTGGATGCGCGCCGCCCTCATCGTTCTGCTTCTCAGTGGGCTGGTCATGGTCATCGGCGAGCCAGATCGCGTGCTCGTCAACACCACGTTCTGGCTGAAGATGTTCCTGGTCGTCGCCGTGTTCATGCTGGCCTGGTCAATCCGTCGCCCATTGCTGCGCCCTGCCGCTCAGGCACAAGGCGATGACGATAAGCCTCCCATCAAGGCACTGGCCTGGCTGTCGATCGCCCTGTGGTGCGTCGTGATCTTCTGCGGTCGCTGGATTGCCTACTGATCCCAGCGCCTTCAATGAACGTTTTTCTCAGGTACTCACCATGGACATCCAATCGATACTGCAAGCCCTCGAGGACACCTCTGTCGCCATCCAGATCAGAGAGTCGGGCTCCGTCTTTCCAAACCTGGAGTCGGTGCATGTGATCGGCATCGCCCTCGTGTTCGGGACTATCGCTGTCGTCGACTTGCGCCTGCTCGGTATCGCCTCCCACCGTCGAAGCGCGCTACGGCTGATCCAGGAGCTGCTGCCATACACCTGGGTGGCCTTCGCAGCCTGCGTGATCACCGGCCTGCTCATGTTTGCCTCCAATGCCACCACCTACGCGCAGAACAGCGTGTTCTGGTGGAAGATGGGCGTGTTGCTGCTGGCGGGCCTCAACATGGCGATCTTCCACCTGGGCGCCTATCGCCGGATTGACGAATGGGACACGACCCTGCCACCGCCCGGCCAGGCCCGCGTCGCCGGACTCTGCTCGTTGGCGCTGTGGGCATGCGTGATAGGCCTTGGCCGCTGGATCGGGTTTGTCTGATGGCTCGCCTGTCGCGAACCTGGCCCGGCGATGACGCCAACGGCGCGATCAAACTCGTGCGCCCGGCGTCCGGCCGCTGGGAATCGCTGACCCTGTTGCTTGCGGCCCTGGCAATCATCGCCAGCGTGACAGGCTATGTACTGCTGCGCCCGCAGCACTCCGGCCCACCGACACCCTTGAGCTGGCAGGTGCGTTCCTTCGATGGTCTGGGCGCGGTCGACCAGGCCATCCACAGCGCCCTGCTGCCTGCCGGTGAAGAAATCATCTGGAACAACAACGACACCGGCGGTTGGATCACGCTGGAGCGTGCCCAGGAGATTTGGCTGCCGCCCTTCTACCGTGATGCCTTCTGGAAGACCAACGGCGAGGTGCATTGGCAGTTGATTCTGCCTGGCGGCCATCTGCCCCATGTCGGTTCCGTCGATGAGCACGAGGACGCCGCCGCCCCGCGCACCAGCGAAGTGTCGCAAGCCACCCAGGGCCAGGGCGCCACGGTCTACTACGGCTCCGCCGGCGGCGCGCCCGGCCAGAGCGCCTACCTGCTCGTCATTGGGCATGCCCATGCCGGCGTCATGTGGGCCAACCAGGCAACGATCTGGGTTCATCCCGACCCGAACGCGCCCTACCCCGGCATCGTCAAGCCCGAATCCCTGGTTGGCAAAGGCTGGCGCCAGGTCATTCCTTACGACGGAACCCGCGAAGTCGAACGCATAAAAGGAAACCAGCCATGAGCGTTTCTACGAAACACCGCACACTGTGGCGCCGTTGCCTTGCACTGCTGGTGCTGATACCCGCCATCGCACTTGCCGGCCCGACGGCCCCCTTGGGCAAGAAGCTCAAGATCGGCGTCACCCTGCACCCCTACTACAGCTTCGTGGCCAACATCGTCGGTGATCGGGCCGAGGTCGTTGCACTCATCCCGGCGCAAGCCAATCCGCATAACTATCAGCCGCAACCGGACGACATCACCCGTGCAATGACGCTCGATGCCCTGGTCGTCAACGGCATCGGCCACGATGAATGGGCCTTCCAGATCGTCAAGGCCGCCGGCCGTGGGGCGACGCTGCCGATCATCCAGGCCAATGCCTCGGTGGCGCTCATTCCCATCGGTGGTGACCAGGGCGGCGCCAAGGTGGTCAACCCGCACACCTTCGTATCCACCACCGCCGCGATACAGCAGGTCTTCGAAATCACTCGCCGACTGGGGGAGCTGGACCCGGCCAACGCTGCAGCGTATCGACAAAACGCCCTCGCCTATGCCGCACGCATCCGCGCATTGCGGGCCGGCTTCATGACCCGCTTCGCCACCCTGGATTTGTCTTCGTTCCGCTGTGCGACCACGCATGCCGGCTACGACTACATGATGCAGGAGTTCGGCCTGTTCGTGAGCGCGGTGATCGAACCTCGTCATGGCGTCGCGCCAACCGCGCGTCAGTTGGCCCACACCATCGACGCCATCAAGAAAGCCAACGTGCGAGTGCTGTTCGCCGAGAAAAATTTCTCCCTCGATCTGGCCAAGCCTATCGAGGCAGCCACCGGCGTGAAGGTCTTCGCGCTGTCCCACATCACCGGCACAGCCTACAGCGCGGACGAATTCGAGGTAGCCATGCGCGAGAACCTCGAGACCTTGGCCGAAGCCGTTGAGTTTACGCAGCGATGAAGGAGAAACAGCCGATGCGCGGTCCCGCCATAGTGTTCGAGAACGTCTCCCTGCAACTGGGAGGTACACAGGTGCTCGACGACGTCAGTTTTCGGGTGCAAGCCGGTGCCCTGCACTGCCTGGTTGGCCCGAACGGCGGCGGCAAGACTTCACTGGTGCGCGCGCTGCTGGGCCAGATGCCGCATTCGGGGACAATCCGCTTCGAGGGTGAAATCACGACCCCCTTGGGCTATGTCCCGCAATTGCCGGATTTGGACCGCAACCTGCCGATGACGGTCAAGGATCTCATGGCGCTTCTGGGTCAACGCCGGCCAGCGTTCCTGGGCTCGAGCCGATCCGCCAAAGCAGCCAATGCCGAGGCCCTGGCGCGTACCGGCGTGGCCGGAATGGGCGACAAACCCTTTGGCAGCCTGTCCGGTGGCCAGCGTCAGCGAGTGCTCCTGGCGCAGGCGATCAGCCCGACGCCCTGGCTGTTGATACTCGACGAACCAACCGCTGGCATCGACGAGCCGGGGGTGCGCTTGGTGGAGGCGCTGGTGGCCGAGTTGCACGGTCGTGGCGTCACCATCTTATGGATCAACCATGACCTGGAGCAGGTCCGGCGCATCGCCCAATCAGTGACCGTTATCAACCGGCGCGTGCTGTTCCATGGCGCCTCCGATCAGGTCGCCTATGCGCTGGAGAGTGCCCAATGAGCGCCTTGTACGACTTCATTCGCCACCACCTGCAGGCGCTCGCCGCCAGTGGCTTGCTGCCGCAACCGTTCGAGTACGAGTTCGTGATCAACGCGTTGCTCTGCGCAGTGCTCATCGGCCCGCTGCTGGGCGTGCTGGGCTCGATGGTGATGATCAAGCGCATGGCGTTCTTCAGTCAGTCCGTGGGTAATGCGGCGATGACCGGCGTCGCTATTGGCGTGCTGATCGGCGAATCGTATACGTCCCCCTACTTCTCGATGTTCGGCTTCTGCTTGCTGTTCGCCCTGACGCTGAAGTACACGCAGCACCGCACCACATTGGCCAACGACACGCTGATCGGCGTGTTCCTGTCCATCTCGCTGGCGGTCGGCGCCTCGCTGCTGCTGTTCGTTTCGGCGAAGATCAACACCCATGTGATGGAAAGCGTGCTGTTCGGCTCCATCCTGGCGGTGGACCACACCGACATGAACGTGCTGCTTGGCGTAACGGTGCTGTGTGCGCTGCTTGGGTTACCGCTGTACAACGGCATGTTGCTGGCCAGCCTCAATCCAAGCCTGGCCCATGCGCGCGGCGTGCGAGTGCGAAGCGTCGAATACGTGTTTGTTGTGCTGGTCACCCTAGTGACGGTCGCCTGCCTGAAAATCATCGGCGCCGTACTCGTCGAAGCCCTTCTGCTCATACCGGCCGCGGCAGCACGCAACATCAGCCATTCACTGCCGGGGCTGGTCGCGCGCGCCATCCTGATCGCGACCTTTTCCTGCGTGGTTGGCATCCTGGCGCCCATGCAATTCCACATCCCGGTACCCACGGGCGGCGCCATCGTGATAGTCGCCGCCCTGGTGTTCGTCGCAACCACCATCGTCCGCGCTACCGCATCCCGGTTCAGGGGGGCCAGCGTATGAATAAGAAAGGCTTCTACAAGTCCTGGCTGACGATGCTGGCGCTGCTGCTGGGCATCCCGCTTTCGGCCTCTGCCGATGCCGGCAAGCAGCAAGTGCTTGTCGCATTGCCTGCCGTGTATGCGCTCACCTCGGCACTCAGCGCCGGCACAACCCTTGAGATCATCCGAGTTCCGACGGAGGCGGCCATCCCCATGGAAAGCCAGGCCAACGCGTTGTCGCGCCTGGACGCCGCGGTGTTCCAGCAGGCCACTGCCGTGGTCACCCTCAGCAGCCTGTGGCGCGCGGATCCGCTGTATGCAACAGCACGCCGCCACAATCTGCGGATCGTCGAGATCGATGCCTCGCGCTCATGGGACCCCGTCAAGCCCGGCGTAGCCGTGACCCAAACGCCGTCGAACGACGTGCCCTGGGCCGCGGCGAGTGATGTCGATGAGGGCCCGTCGCCGTACGCCTGGCTTGGTCCCGTCAACGGCATGCGCATGTCGGCGCTGATCGCTGCCGACCTGGCACGCCTGTCCCCCGCCGATGCGCCGCGCATAGAGCGCAACCTCGCCACACTCGAAGGCAAATTGCGCCGGCTTAAGGCCGACTACGGTGTCCGGCTGACGGCGGTGCCGGATTTGCGGGTGCTGTCGCTGGCCAATGAGTTCATCTACCTGTTCGGCGAGTTCGGCATTTTTGTCGACGGCTGGTTTGTTCGTCAGGACATCGATTGGAGCAACGCCGACCGCGCTGCGCTGACCCAATATCTGCGCGAGCGGGATATCCACGTGGTGGTCCACAAATGGGCGCCAGACGCCAGGATCGTCAAGGCCATCCAGGACGGGGGCGCCCGGTTGTTGATATTGGATGTGGGCAACCCGGGAATGCTCGCCGACACGGCCAACGCATACGCCGCACTCTTGAGTTCGAACCTGGATGCCTTGCTGGCGGCCTTCCCGCCGGCTGGCAACGCTGCCAGCGGCGATGACCCTTCGCCTCGCCAATGATCAACCTCGACCGTGGAGACCAAAGACCTCATGAAGCCCCTAGGCTCAGCACAGCGATTACTGACGACAGGCGCCCTGTTGTTCTACCAGGCCGCGTTCGCCCATGGCCCCGTCTTCGACTGCTACATCGAACGCGATGACCAGGTGAAGTGCGAGGCGGGCTTCACCGACGGCAGCTCCGCCGCGGGCAGAAAAATCCATGTCCGAGACATGAGCAACAAAGTGTTGCTCGAAGGCGTCGTCGGCACGGACAACACCTTCACATTCCAGCCCCCGGCCGGCCAATACTCCGTGGTGTTCCTCGGCGGAGAAGGCCATGACACCACGATTCAATCTTCCGACATTTCAAGGTGAGATCGACCATGACGTTCAATCGAAAACTACTCCGAGCCCTTGCCGCGGCGACGTTCAGTTGCTTGACCGGCGCAGCACAAGCCCATTTCCAGATGCTCTACGTCGAGGAAACGGCGCTGCAACGCGCGGAGAACCTGGAGTTCGCCCTGGTGTTCACGCACCCCTTCTCCGGCGGCCCCACCCTGGTTATGGAGCAGCCCCGCGCCTTTAGCCACATCAGCTCGCACGGCGGGGAAAAAATCGATCTGCGCAAATACCTGCGTCCTGTCCAGTGGCAGAGCCGCGAGAACCGGGCGACGGCCTATCGCGCGTCGATTCCACGCGAGCTGGTGCGCTCGATGGGCGACCATATCTTCGTACTCGAACCCGAGCCTTACCTGGAAACCGAGGAAGACGTCTACATCCAACAGTTCACCAAGTTGATCGTGAACGTCGGCGGAGTGCCCGGCCACTGGGCAGAGCCGCAGGGGTTGCCGGTTGAAATCCAGCCACTCAACAAGCCTTATGCGAACTGGACGGGTGGCGTGTTCCGCGCCATCGTGCTGGCCGACGGCAAGCCCGTTCCGTTCGCTGAGGTCGAAATCGAATACCTCAACCACTCCGTCGATTTCGAGAACAACGCCTTTGGCCAGCAAGCCCATGTAACGGCCCCTCAGCCTGCATTCAACACCCTGAGCACGTATTCGGATGCCCAAGGCATCGTGACCATCGGCCTGCCTCGAGCCGGCTGGTGGGGCATTGCGGCGCTCGACATCGGCACGACGAAAATCCACAAGGGCAAGTCCCTGTCGCAAGACGCGGTGCTGTGGGTGCAGGCCAGAGACATGAAATAACAGGGGTTGCCGATTCCGGATAACGGGCCTCGACACACCCCAGAAACTCGCCGCCAGCCTCGCTGAGGATATGTACCCCGGCCACAGCGAAATCAGCAGTCTTTCCGCGTCCGGGCAAGTTCTCTCGGCTCATGCGGTCTCCAGGTTTGCCGGGGTGATCGCACTTTTGGGTGTCCTGCCGAGCATCGATGCGGGAATGGCCAGGATCAGCCCACCACTGACCAGCAGACACAAGGCCAGCACATAGGTGCCGTTGTTGATGTTGCCCGTGAGGGTTTCCGCCACGGCGGTGATCATCGACCCGGTGAACCCTGACAAGTTGCCGATGGCATTAATCATGCCGATACCGGCCGCCGCGGCGACCCCCGACAGCACCGTGCCAGGCAGGGTCCAGAAAATCGGCATCAGGCTGAGAATCCCCGAAGCGGAGACGCTCAGGAAGAGCACGGACAACACCAGGTTGTCAGCGAAGAAGGCGCTGAGGATCAGACCGACGCCACCGATGAAGGCCGGAATGGCCGCGTGCAGGCGCCGCTCCCCGGTGCGATTGGAGTGGCGGGCGTTGAGCAGCATCGCCACGATTGCCACCGAGTACGGGATGGCGGTCAGTAAACCGATGTGCAGGCTGTTGGTGATACCGGTGCTCTTGATGATCGAGGGCATCCAGAACGCCAGGCCGTAGAAGCCGGTATTGAAGGTCAGCAGAATCAGCACCAGCAACCACACCCGAGGGTTGAAAAACACTTCACTCAGCCGAGTGGCCTTGCCCTGGTTGTCGGTTTGCAGATTGGCCTTGAGCAGGGTTTTTTCCGCTGCGGACAGCCATTTGGCTTTGTCGATGTTATCGGCCAGACAGACGATCACCACAAACGCCATGATGATCGAAGGGATGCCTTCAATGAGCAGCATCCATTGCCAGCCGGACAGGCCTTGCACCCCTTGCATGCTGTTCATCAGCCAGCCGGAGAGGATGCCACCCAAGGTCAGACTGACCGGCAACGCCAGCAGGAACCCGGACATCACGCGGCTCTGCCGGTGGGTCGGAAACCAGTAATTAAGGTAGAGGATCACGCCTGGGAAAAAGCCCGCTTCGCAAATGCCCAACAGGAAACGCAGCACGTAGAACATCGTGCTCGATTCTATGTGAAAGAAACCCGCCAGCGGCACGGTGTAGGCCACAGCCATGGAGATCACCGCCCAACTGAGCATGATCCGTGCGATCCAGAACCGTGCGCCAAAGCGATGCAGCAACAGGTTGCTGGGGACTTCGAAGAGGAAATAGCCCCAGAAAAACATACTGGCGCCCAAGGCATACACGGTGTTGCTGAATTGCAGCTCGTTGAGCATGTCGAGCTTGGCAAAACCGATGTTCACCCGGTCAAGGTAGGCTGCCATGTAACACAAGAGCATAACAGGCAGGATGCGCCAGATAACCTTGCGGTAGGTCCGGTCCTCAAAATCAAGCTCACTGGCTTGCGATTGCGCGGGTAAATGCTCGGATACGGTTTGCATGAGGTCACCCCTGGGCATGTGGGCATGCCTGATTGTTTTTATTGAGTGGGTCACTCTACTGGCGCGATCTGATTCTTTCCCAATGGCATTTTTGGATTAACCGATAACTTCGGGTTATCGAATAGCTGGATTGGATGACTCATTGTGGCGGGCGTTTTCCTTGAGGATTTCCGCAAACTCCAAAGCCGGCCCCGCCAGTTGCTCATCCTTGCGCGTGAGGATGCCGTAGTCCTGCGGCACCAGGTGCAACGGGGTGTCGAGGGTTTTCAACTGGCCGCTTTCGAGCAGAGGATGAACCATGGCGTCGGGCAGCATCCCGATCATCGGCCCACGTTGCAGGACCTGGAGGAAAGTCTGCATGGAAATGGTATCGATGGTATTGCGCGGCATCCCAACCCCGGCCTCGGCGAAGGCCAGTTCCATGCGAGCCCGAATGGGCGTACCGACCGGATAGAGAATCCACGGCAAGTCCACCAGTTGCTGCAAGGAGGTGGGCCCCGCGTTTGCTAGCGGATGACGACTGTTGACCACAATGCAGAACGGTTCCGGCGCCAGGGGCTGGAAGTCATAGCGCTGCTGCTGGCTTTGATCGGTAAAACGGGCCACTGCCAGATCGAGCTTCTTCTCCTCAAGCATCTCCATCAGGTGATTACTGGTCTGCTCCACCACTTCAATCGACAGCAACGGCCAACGCTGTTTGATTTGCAGGATCGCCTCGGGCAAGGCCACCGCCGTCGCGGCAAAAATCCCACCGACCTTGAGGAAGCCGTGACCGCCCTCGCGCAGGCTGCTGATTTGCTCGACGAACGAACGCGCGTCATTCAAGGCGATTTGCGCATAACGCAACACATGCTCGCCCAACGCCGTGGGCGGCATGCTCCGCGGCAGCCGCTCGAACAACGTAAAGCCGAGCAGGCTTTCGATTTCCTTGAGCATCTTGCTGACGGCCGGTTGACTGAGGTTCATCTGCTGCGCCGCCAAATGCATATTGCGGGTGCGCCCCAAGGTATCGATCAGAAGCAGATGCCGGAATTTGAGCCAGCCGCAGAAGCTGGAAAACGACAGATCTGACATGGGCGTTCCTCTCTGATCAGCAATAACCTGGCGTTATCGAATACTGAATATATCTCATTGGAGTTTATCGACCGCCCACCCTAGCGTGAAAGCACTACAAAAATCAGGAAGCCTCTCCATGTCGCCATTGCTTACTCCCGAGAACACCCTGCCGGTCGATGGGGTGACCGGTACCCTGATTGGCCGCGCCTGGGTGCCTGGCCGGATCGCCGGGCCTTCGCCAATCGTGCTGCGCAGCGACGGCGTGTTCGACCTGTCGGATCGTTTTGCGACGTTGAGTGACTTACTGGAAACCGAATCGCCACTGGCCGCCGTGAGGCAGACACCCGGCATCTTCATTGCCAGTGTCGAAGCCCTGCTGGCCAACACAGGCCCTGACGCCGACCCGTCCAAACCGTCGTTGTTGCCGCCCGTGGATTTGCAAGTCATCAAGGCCGCCGGCGTGACCTTCGCCGCCAGCATGATCGAGCGGGTGATCGAGGAACAGGCTGGCGGCGACTCAGCGAAAGCCCAAGCCGTACGCGCCACCGTGCAAAGCGTTATCGGCGACAACTTGCGTTCGATCGTGCCGGGCTCTGAGCAGGCCATGCGCCTGAAAGCCTTGCTCATCGAACAGGGCATGTGGTCGCAGTATCTGGAAGTCGGCATCGGCCCGGATGCGGAGATCTTCACCAAGGCACCGGTTCTCGCCGCCGTCGGCAGCGGCAGCCGCATCGGCATTCATCCCGGCTCCCAGTGGAACAATCCGGAGCCGGAAGTGGTGCTGGCGGTGAACAGCCGCGGCCAGATCCACGGCGCCACTTTGGGCAACGATGTCAATCTGCGGGACTTCGAAGGCCGCAGCGCGCTGTTGCTGAGCAAGGCCAAGGACAACAATGCGTCCTGCGCCATTGGGCCGTTCATTCGCCTGTTCGACGAGCACTTCAGCCTGGATGATGTGCGGGCCTGCGTGGTCGATCTGCAGGTACAAGGCGAAGACGGTTACCGCATGCAGGGATCGAGCTCCATGAGCCAGATCAGCCGCGACCCGCAGGACCTGGCGGGCCAGACGCTCAACGCCAATCACCAATACCCGGACGGTTTTCTGCTGTTTCTCGGGACCCTGTTCGCCCCCACAGAAGACCGTGATCAGGCCGGCGGCGGGTTTACCCACAAACTGGGTGACCGGGTCAGTATCAGCAGCCCGTTGCTTGGCAGCCTGCATAACCAGGTGACCCACAGCTCTGACGCCACACCCTGGACCTTTGGCGTGAGCGCCCTGCTGCGCAATCTCGCCTCCCGGGGGTTGCTCGCCCGCTGACGCAGAACCGTTTGCCGATTCGCCTAATGACAAGAGAGAAATGAATCATGACTGACACGCCAAAACGCCGACTGCGCAGCGAACAATGGTTCAATGACCCTGCCCACGCCGACATGACCGCCCTGTATGTCGAACGCTACATGAACTACGGGATGACCCGCCAAGAGCTGCAATCGGGACGCCCGATCATCGGCATCGCCCAGACTGGCAGCGACCTGACGCCCTGCAACCGTCATCACCTGGAGCTGGCGCAACGGGTCAAAGCCGGTATCCGTGATGCCGGCGGCATCCCCATGGAGTTCCCGGTGCATCCGATCGCCGAACAGTCGCGCCGCCCCACCGCGGCGCTGGACCGGAACCTGGCCTACCTGGGGCTGGTGGAGATCCTCCATGGTTATCCATTGGACGGCGTGGTGCTCACCACCGGTTGCGACAAGACCACGCCCGCCTGCCTGATGGCCGCAGCAACCACCGACCTGCCGGCCATTGTCCTGTCCGGCGGCCCGATGCTCGACGGTCACCACAAAGGCGAGTTGATCGGCTCCGGCACCGTGCTCTGGCATGCGCGCAACCTGATGGCCGCCGGGGAGATCGATTATGAAGGTTTCATGGAAATGACCACCGCCGCATCGCCGTCGGTGGGTCACTGCAACACCATGGGCACTGCTCTGTCGATGAATGCCTTGGCCGAAGCCCTGGGTATGTCGCTGCCCGGTTGTGCGAGCATTCCGGCGCCCTATCGCGAGCGCGGGCAAATGGCCTATGCCACCGGCAAACGCATCTGCGAGCTGGTACTGCAGGACGTACGTCCCTCACAGATCATGACCCGAGAGGCCTTCGAGAACGCCATCGCTGTCGCCTCAGCACTGGGAGCTTCGAGCAACTGTCCGCCGCATCTCATCGCCATCGCGCGGCACATGGGCGTCGAACTGAGCCTGGATGATTGGCAACGGATCGGCGAGGACGTGCCATTGCTGGTCAATTGCATGCCGGCGGGCAAGTACCTGGGTGAAGGCTTCCACCGGGCCGGCGGCGTCCCAGCGGTCATGCATGAACTGCAAAAAGCCGGGCGTCTGCACGAAGACTGCGCCACGGTCAGCGGCAAGACCATCGGCGACATCGTGCGCAGCAGCCTGACCAGCAACGCCGATGTAATTTATCCCTTCGACACCCCACTCAAACACCGTGCCGGGTTCATCGTGCTCAGCGGCAATTTCTTCGACAGTGCGATCATGAAGATGTCGGTGGTGGGTGAAGCGTTCCGCAAGACCTACCTGTCCGAACCCGGTGCCGAGGATAGTTTCGAAGCCCGCGCCATTGTGTTTGAGGGACCGGAGGACTATCACGCCCGGATCGACGACCCGGCGCTGGACATCGACGAGCGCTGCATCCTGGTCATCCGCGGTGTGGGCACCGTGGGTTACCCCGGCAGTGCCGAAGTGGTGAACATGGCCCCGCCGGCCGCGCTGATCAAACAGGGCATCGACTCCCTGCCCTGCCTCGGCGACGGTCGCCAGAGCGGCACATCGGCGAGCCCGTCAATCCTCAACATGTCCCCTGAGGCAGCGGTGGGAGGCGGCCTGGCCTTGTTGAAAACCAACGACCGCCTGAAAGTGGATCTGAACACACGAACCGTGAACCTGCTGATCGACGAGGCCGAGATGGCCCAGCGTCGGCTTGAATGGACCCCCAACATTCCGCCGTCGCAAACGCCCTGGCAGGAGCTTTATCGGCAGTTGGTGGGCCAGCTATCCACGGGGGGTTGCCTGGAGCCTGCCACGTTGCATCTCAGAGTGATTGCCCGCAGCGGTGAGCCGCGCCACTCTCACTGACGAAGGCAAGCCGGTTCGTTGACCCACTACACGATTCCCGGCCATTAGGTGCCCAGCCTGATAGTGCCTGGTAGGACGTCCCCGTAGAGTATTGTCTGGCGTAAGGCACTGAGCTGCGCAGGTGAGAGAACGGATCCGGCCAGCTCATCGAACTTGGCAACCAGCTCCTCATCCGACAGCGGATCCTCTGGATCTCCTTTTCGGGTTTCCTGGAAGTGGTTGATTTGGCGCCCATCCTTTAGCCGCACGTGAAGCCGTGCCATGCGTTTTTTTGGATAAGCGGCTGCCAGTTCTGCATCCTCGGTGACGGCCACTTTCTGCATCAGTGAGTGAATGTCGGAACGCGCTAAAACGTCAGGCGAAAACGCAGCCAGACGGACACCGCCAAGCAATAACTGCGCAGCGATGCAGTACTGGATGCTGAAGCGCGCCTCTTGGGCTGATTGGGGATCCGCACGGTTGCACATCTGATAGGTGGCGGTGTACCCGTCTACACGGATTGAGTCGATATCGTCGGCATCAAAACCTTCTGTTCCCTGCAAGAGCTTCAGGCCATCGAGTGCTGGGAAGATATGCCCGCAACAACCATGATTCTTGACCGTCATGCGCGTAATAGGCGTCCACTCTCCCACTCCCTCGAGGGCCGTTAGCCAGTCTCCACTGGAGACGCTGGTCGCAGCCGCGAAGCCCTGGTCACCATGAAGGCTGTCCAGAGAAGCCGTCACGCCATTAGCGGCGGCGATACCCGCGAGGATACCGGCATCTGCTGCATGGCCGGGGTGTAGCGCCTTCGCCATACCGCCGTCCTGGAGATTCTGCTGGTGTCCACCGGCAAAGCTGCTCGAAAGGGCAATAGCATGCGCGATTCGATCCGCATCAGCCCCCAGGATCATGGCGGTCGCCACTGCGGCACCTATCGTGCCCACGGTCGAGGTGGTATGCCAGTAACGATAGTGGCTGGGTTGAATAGCCAGGGAGATCCGGCATCCGATCTCATAGCCAGCGATGATCGCGCGATGGAGTTGCGCAAGTGACACGCCTTTATCCTGAGCGACGGCCAGCGCGGCGGAAACGGTCGGACTGCCCGGGTGATACCCGCCATCCTTAAAGATGTCGTCAAATTCGACCGTGTGACTAGCAGTGGCATTGAGCAGCGCAGCATTTCGCGCAGAACCGAACTGACCGTTCACATAGCAGATGGCATTGCCCTGCCCGAGTTGGGGGGAAAGGGCGTCAGCCAACAGCGTTGCTGGTGGCAATACACAGCCAGGTAACGTTGTGGCAAACCAATCGAGGATGACGCGGCGTGTCGCCCACGTCACGTTTTCGGTCAGGTTGCAGCTTTGCCAACTCGCCGCCGCATTGGCCAGCACCTTAATTGGATTGGTCATCGAGGTCCCCTTGACTGTCAATTGACGACCCCCGCTTCTCGCAACGCTTCAATCTCCTCGTGCCCGTAGCCGAGTTCTGCAAGAATTTCGGCGCTCTGAGCACCTACGGGTTGCGGTGTAAGGGTGATCTGCGCAGGGCTGTCGGACAGACTGAATGCCGCCACTGGAACCGTCAGTCCATCGACTGCACCGGTCCCGATTGCGTGTCTATGCAGCACATGTCGACTGGCGACCTGGCTGTCCGAAAGAGCTTCCTCCAGGCGGCGAATGCGAGCAGCTGGGATGCGCCTTGCCTGTAAAAACTTCTCCCAATAATCCGCTGACATCGTACCGATGATTTTTTTCAGCACCTGTGCCTCTTCCGCATGCGCATCCAAACGTTGATTGTTATCGGTCTTGATCATGTCCTCACGACCGAGTGCCGTCCATAGACGACGCTGTTGGTTGAGGTTAGAGGCACCGATCATCAGCGGGGCATCGCTTGCCTGATAGCAGCCGATCGTTGCAAATGGGAAAGTATTGCCCTTCTGCTCCGGATGCTTACTATTCCAGAGGAATCCGGTGAGGTGAGAGCTGGTCAATATCAGTGCCACATCGAGCATGGAAACATCGATAAACTGGCCCTTCCCTCCATTTCGTTCCCGCTGAAAAAGAGCGGTCGCGATTGCATACGCAGCGGTCGTGCCCGTCGCATAGTCCACAACAGGCGCCCCTGATTTCAAGGGTCTGCCATCGCCGTGGCCGGTCATCGACATCATGCCGGAAAAAGCCTGGATCACATTGTCATAGGCTGTCTGCTCCCGGCGGGGTCCGGTCGAACCAAAAGCCGAGATAGAGCAATAGATCAGCTTAGGGTTAAGCGTTGACAACGCCTCGTAACCCAACCCCAGCTCATCAAAAGCACCCGGGCGATAATTTTCCACAAACACATCGGCAGTAGAAATGAGCCGTTTCATCGCCTCGCGTCCCTCAGCAGTTTTGAGGTCTAGGGCCAATGTCTTTTTGTTGGACGCCTGGGCCATGAAGGCAGTACCCATGCCCATATCGTTCAGCGCGCGATCAGAGCCCTGCATGCGCGCTTGGTCAGGGTCATTAGGTGACTCGACCTTGATCACTTCAGCACCCAAGACTGCCATCTGATAGCTGGCAAAGGGACCTGCAAGTACATGCGTCGTATCCACGACACGAATTCCATCAAATGCTTTAGCCATGAATCCTCACCCACTTATCACTCTCTGGCGACCCGTTAAAACCCTGCAACATCACTGAATATAACCGGCGGCTTTAAGCTGGGTTTGTGCGACATCCGTTACGCGTTTGACAAAATCCGTGTACTCCTTTGGGCCCATCCAAGAGTCCACGACACCGGCATTGCGGGCATAATTCTGGTACTCCTCTGAGCGCATCGCCTTGTGAATAGCATCAGCAATCTTCTGCTGTGTCTGCTTTGGAATATCCGCAGGTCCAAACACTCCACGAACCTGCAGCCAACTGGTATCGACTTGATATCCTTGCTCACCAAAGGTCGGCACATCAGGTAGCCCAGTGAGACGTTCTTCGCCCAGCACACCCAGGCCGACCAAGCGACTTGCATCAAAGAAGGAACTTACGGCGCCTAGATTGGAGACGCCGACATCAATGTGCCCCCCCAACAGCGCAGCAACAATATCCGGGGTAGAGTTAAATGCAATCCAATTAAACTTTACACCCGCGGCCTTCTCCAACATCGTGATGCCAATGCTCTGCATGGAGCCCGCTGGCCCAAAACCACCCACATTGACCTGCCCATTGTTGGCCTTGGCCAGCGCCACGAGGTCATTCAAGTTCTTCATGTCGGAACCCGACTTGACGAACAGTAAGATCGCGTCTTCCTGTGTCGAAGCTATCCAGGAAAAATCATCAATGGCGTATGTCCCCTTGAGATTCGTAAGCATGCTTGTAAAGTGCGACAACGTGTTGACACCGAGCGTCAAACCATCTGGCTTGGCGGAGAGAACTCGCGTCATCTGTGCTGCCCCCCCACCACCCGGTGCATTGATGACAATCACTTTCTGACCAATCTCCGGTTCTAAAGTCTTTGCCAGTGTTCTGATGAAGACATCTGCACTGCCACCCGCCGCCGTGTGCATGACCATGTTCACCGGGCCACTGGGCCAGTTGCTTTCGGCCCGTGCGACGTCAACGCCACAGAACATTGTCACGGCAGCAAGCGTGGTTGCACCCAGGCAGCGGCGAGCGCTCTTTACAGTTTTACTTAGCATCTTCTGACACTCCGACGATTTTATTTTTTTAGTACTCGATATGGGGCCGATCCCTGAACTAAGGCTCCCAAAAAACAACCAAAAACGGTACTGACGATTTGTCAGCCAAAGGCGGCGTTTATATTGGGCAGGCTTGCCAGCCACGAGAGAACATCAACGAATCGTCGCGGCACTACGAATCGGCGATCAGTCATTCCACAGCATTGATTATTAATCCGTCATCGCCAACAGCTCTCGCATCCACGAAAGGAACTTCAGCAATGGCTCAGATGGGCGCATTTTTCGCGGCCATGTCAGATAATAACTCTCCCCGGTTTTATAAGTATGTTCGAAAGGCGCGATAAAACTTCCATTTTTAATCTGACGCTCGACAAAGGCTTTGACGGCGATGGCCATCCCAATATTCATCGATGCCGCCTCGTAAGCCAGCGCCGAATTATCAAAGCGAATACCTGTATCGGCATCGACGCCCGCATCGATCGATGAAAGCCAACTTGCCCAATCATTTGGACGCGCCATGGAGTGAAGCAGACGTATGTGGGAAAGATCCTGCGGCGCTTCGAGCTTCGCGGACTCCATCAGCATCGGCGAGCAAATGGGGATCAGCTCAATATCGACGAGCTTTTCCGCGTGCAGGTCAGGCCAATCCCCATGGCCCGAACGAATCGAGGCATCAATGTTTTGCGTTTCGAAATCCACCGGAGCCAACGAAGATGAGAGCCTGACTTCAATCAATTCGTTGGCATCATGAAAGTTAGCCAGCCGGGGAATCAGCCATCGCTGCGAGAAGGTGGTATAGGACTGGATGGAAAGAATATTCCGTCTTCCTCTGCGTGAAACTTTACGCGCCGCGTTACTGATGTCCTGGAAAGCGTGAGTAATTCCCTCGTAAAGTTCCTTGCCTTCCCGCGTCAGCTCGATCCCCCTGTGCAAGCGTCGAAACAGGGCGACCCCAAAATACTCCTCAAGTACCCGCACCTGACGACTGACGGCCACCTGCGATACATTCATCTCTTCTGCAGCAGTTGTCAGGCTACACAGCCGGGCAGCGGCCTCAAAAGCTCTCAAAGGGTTCAGCGGGGGAAGTGGATATTTCATTCAATCACCAGAAAACGCTGTCAGTATTCCAAATAGGAAAAACTTCTTCATAGCCCTAAGAGCAACACTCATCGTTAAAGATATCAGCCGCGTTAAATCAACCACCTCTACAGCACTTAAATGCATCGAACCGGCCCCATGAGCAGGTCCGATTCAGAGGAGGTTGAGCGGGTAACTGACGATCACTCGAGCGTCGTTGGCGTCACGGGAGAAGTCAGACCGATAGGTAGCACTGCGCAAGCGCATGCCCAGCCCCTTTAGCGCCCCACTCTGGATCACGTACTGCAACTCGATATCGAGTTCGCGCTCACCACCTGAGTCGGCGCCCCGGACATCCGCACCACTGCCTCGCAGGTAACGAGTCATAAAGGTCAGGCCGGGAATACCGACGTTAGCGAGGTCAAAGTCGTAGCGTAGCTGCCAGGATTGCTCATCCTTTTCAGCGAAATCACCGATCTGAACAAAGTTGACCAGGAAGGGGTTGGAACCCGCCACATAGGGAAAAGCCGAGTCGCCCGACATCAACTGGTAACCAACACCCAGCGAATGTCCGCTCAATTTGTATGTACCCATTGCGCTGAATGCCCGGTTGTCGATGGCTCCCCCCTGTGCCAACCCTTCATCGTCACTCAGGAAAAGGCGGATATCACTGTTGAACGCCCCCCAATCTCCCTTGCGCCGGTCGGTAATACCAAAGAACTGTTGCCGATAGATATCCTCGAAGCGAGCGTATTGGTAACTGAGGTTAGTGGTCTTCAGAAACTGATAGGTGAGCCCCATCACATCGAAGTCCCCTCCATCCAGAGACCCGCTAAACCGACGGTTTTTGTTATTGAGCGTCAAGCCTTCGTCGCCAGTCTGATCGCGTTGAACGGTGCGCTGGATTTGCGCCCCCGTGAACTCAAGCCCTTTCAACTCTCGCACCTGGAGTTGCATCCCTTCGAAGATTTGCGGCAGCAGGCGACCATCGTTAGCCTGCAGCGTGGGCCACTTGGGCAACAGGGTCCCAACCTTGAACTCGCTATTGGAGGCACGCAGCTTGAAGGTACCACCAGCCTTTGAGTAGGTATCAGGCACCTCGCCGTCATCCTGCACCGGCAGAAGCCCAGTGCCAGCCCGACCGGGGCTCGAATCAAGCTTTACACCGAGCATCCCAATAGCGTCAAAGCCAACACCGATCACTCCAGGGGTATAGCCAGACTCGTACCGCAGAATAAAACCTTGGGCCCACTCTTCTCGCTGTGACTGACCGCTCCCCTCTCTGAAGTCACGATTCATGTAGAAATTTCGAAGTTCCAGCGAGGCTTTGCTGTCATTTAAAATGCCTTCTGCGAAGACCGATGGAACACTAGCAGCAAGTCCCGCTCCTACTACACACAAGGGCATATTTTTTATTAGCGTCATTGCAAGTACCTAAAAAGGACCGGACACCACAGCCAACCGCAGAACCGGTCAAGGATGGGCGGAGGAGAACTAAGGGAATTACTCAGCAAGCCGATACCCGACGCGCCCACTCGCACGCGCATGGTGGCTGGCTAGAAATTACCCATTTAGGATCAATTCAAATAGGCGACTGCGTTATTTGAAGTGATTATTAATTATTATGGAGCACAGGCTTATCCGGAGACAAAGAGCCCATTAAATTGATTATTGGATACTTGACATAACGCCAGATGATATTTATTACGACTCGATCATCACAGGCGAGCGCCAAGCAATATGTAATTGCCGAGGAGCGCCGCAACGGCGCCTTAAGATAGGGAACTTTCATAGAGACCTATTTGTTGTTATGAGTCTGAAATGAACGTTCATCGATTATGCAATCGAAATTCGAATGGTCAACCAAGCTGTTCCACTCCTTGGAACAGCAAGGCTGTGCGGGCATCAGCTCATTTGGGGATTCAGGCCCCACCCCGCCTGGGTGCAGCATAGGGTTTGATCCAGTCAGCCGGTGCCCGCGTTCCCACTTGGAGGCGCTGTTCAAGCGAGCTGCTCCTTGACGCAACTGAACGACCATGCGTTGATGCGGCGTTGCAAAAAAAGGGGGTAGAAACGAGTCACGGCCGCAATAAGCCAGCCCAAGGTTGCGCCGTGCCGGTGTCGATGATTTGCCGCCGTGCGCCTACCGGCAGTACCGCTCTCATCCGAAACCCAAAGAGCGCCATGACGATGACCACCAAACAACTTTACGCATTGGCAGAGGCCAGCAACGGAGCAACGCTCGCGGGAATTCCCGGTCAAGGCAAGTCAACGCCAAATCGGTCCCTGGAGCGCGGCCTGGATTTGTTAAGGGCTTTCCGTCCGGGTAGTGAATACCTGACCAACGGAGATCTAAGCGAAAGGACTGGCCTCTCCAAGTCGACCGTTAGCCGCCTGACACAAACGCTGGTTCGTGCAGGTTTCCTGGACTACGACCCGGTCAGTGGTGCCTACCGGCTAGCATCTTCCTTGCTAAGTCTGGCGCACACCCTGTATCACGGAAGCTCTCTGGTGCGGGTAGCGGAACCGCTGATGCGTCAAGTCGCCAGGCAACTGCAAGTGAACGTCGGATTAGCAGCCGCCGACGGCGACGAAATGGTTTATATAGAGTCGATCAGGTTAGGCGCGCGTAAGTCTCCGCGCACCGTGGGAACAGGGCAGCGTCTGCCCATAGACCTCACCGCACTGGGACGGGCTTACCTATCAGTCCAGGATGAGGTTCGACGCGGGGCGCTGCTGGAACATTTCAGAGCACGGCGATGCGCTTCCCGCTGGGCAGAGTTGAGCAGAGAAATCGACGATGCCATTCAAAGCGTTATGTGCCATGGCTATTGCGCAGCCTCCTGGCAGCCTCAAGTGGTATCAATAGCCGCCCCGCTTAATCTACCCACTTATCGCACCCATGCACTCAATATCAGCCTGTCAACCAACGAAAGTATCGACAAGGTGATCGCGCGCTATTCGGGGCCTCTACTTGAGTTGACCGAGACGATCAGGAGCCAGTTGAGCGACCAGAATGATGTATGAAGCTCAACAGCGTGCCACCTCTCTCCAGCGTTTTCGCCACTCGTCAGGACGAACGCCCTAACTCAAACCTTCGAGCCACTGCGATGAACCAATGAACGCCCGGCATGAATATGCAGATCCGCACAATCTGAAATGAAACAATTACAGCAACATTGTAGCCAAGGAACTGCGCAGTCAATGCCATTTCAGTAACCCCTCCAGGCGCAGCACTGAGCAACATGACCTCCCATGGAAAGCCCGACAGAACAGCAAACGCAACTGCCATCAAGCTTGTCAATAACAGGAAAAACAGCATGGAAATGACAATGGAGAGTGTCAGCCTGACTTCCAGAAATAGATCTTTGGTAAACACGGAGCCCAACCAAGTACCAAGAACAACTTGAGCTGCAGCCATGATCAACGACGGGTAAGGAGCGACATGAAGACCACTACTGGATACGGCGGCAGAAACCAGTAAAGCGCCGAAAAAATAAGGGTTTGGTAACCTGAGAAGTCGAAACAGCATAGCACCGGTCAAAGCAGAAATGGCTAACAACAGAACGCCACCCGGATCAAACTGACCCACCCCTCCACTACTTCGCTCAGCATTTCCTGGCCAACCATCCATCACATACAAAGCGATCGGGACTATTACCACAACGCTCGCTATTCTAATGGTTTGCGACAGTACCACCACTGCCTTATTCAACCCGAACCTTTCCGCGATCACAGCAGCCTCTACCGGACTGGTGGGAATCGTGCACAGCAATGCTGTTGAATAATCAAGGCGTGTAAAGCGTTTAAGCAATAGTGAAACAAGCAGAGCACTCAGACCTGTAAGGACAGCCAATCCAATAATAGCGAGCCCCATCTCAAAAATAACGGCCAACGCTTCACTGGTAAATGCCAACCCCACGGTAGAAGCAATTATCATTTGGCCACAGGGCCGGGTTTTAGCCGGAACAGCCGTTTTCATCAAACCGCTAATATAAAGAAACGCCGTTAGCATCAGTGGGCCAATCATGAACGGCAGAGGCATCCCAACCTCAAGAAACACCCGCCCCACACCAAAGCAGAGAACATACAGCAACAGCAACCGGGAAACACCAAAAATATTAACCCCCATCACAACACCCTCAACTTTAGCCCGCGTCATCACCCATCGACCCAGAATAAAACATGTACAAAAGCTCCCCAGAAAAATAATCGTGATGTATACAGCAACCGCCACCCGTCATCGGTAGAAATCGAAAGCAGCCTTCACGCGCAAAACAGCCCGACACAGCAAACCCTGATCGGTTTGAGGTATCGGGCCGTAAAGCCTCACTCTGTCCAAACTTCCATCAAAGTTTAAACTTCACGATCACCTGACAACGCTGTTATTTTTACTTAACATCCATTACACAAGGCGTCCGCGACTGAACTTATCACGCAGGAACCGTACGGCAGGCGTCGCAAAAGAAAGCACTGCAACCGCCAGCAAGACCAGGGTCAGCGGGCTACTATAGAAAACATCATACTCACCATTGGAAATAACCAGCGCTCGACGGAAATTGGTTTCGAGCATCTCCCCAAGTACCAGAGCTAGAATGATAGGAGCCAGCGGAATATCAAGCTTGCGCAGGACATAGCCGACGATACCGAAGGCCAGTGTGACGTAAACAGGGAACATTGAGTTTTCGGAAGCGTAGGCTCCCATCAGGCAGATCACCGAGACCGCAGCCGCAATTGCCGGACGAGGGATATCAGCCACTTTCGCCCAATACCTCGCCCCTGCCAAGCCGATGAAAATCATCACCGGCACACTCACCCAAAGCGCCGCTATAACGGTGTAGGGAATCTCTGGATTAGTCGTGAACAGCAAAGGACCCGGCTGAATACCGTGAATCATCAGGGCACCGATCATGATGGCGGTTGTCGGAGAGCCCGGAATTCCCAGCGCAAAGAGCGGCGCAAGCGCACCCGATACCGCGGAATTATTAGCAGACTCCGCTGCGGCGATCCCTTCTAGACTACCTTTACCGAACTCATTGGGCGTTTTTGATACTTTCTTGGCTACGGCGTACGAAACGAATGACGCAATAGAGGCTCCAGCGCCTGGCACAACGCCGATGACATAACCAATAATAGAGCTTCTCAGCAAGTTAAACTTCAGCTTCCCAAACGTTTTCAAAGGCACTGCAAGGATGCTGTTCACCGGATGACTCTTGGTCTTGGCAGAAGGCCCTGCCTCTACCATAAAGATAACTTCTGAAAGTGCAAAAAGACCTAACAACACCGGCACCAGTGGAAAGCCTTCGAAAAACTCAGGGTTTGGGCTGAAACGGGGAGTTCCCGTCTGCGAATCAAGACCAACCGTCGCAAGCGCCAGACCAATGGCCATCGCAATAGCGCCTTTGACAGGCGCACCATTCGACAGGGTAGATACAAGGCTCAACCCCACCAGGGCCAACGCAAAATAGGCTGTAGGCCCAAAGTTCAGCGCGAATTCCGAGAGTGGAACGGCTGTCAGGAACAACAGCACCGCACTGATGAATATGCCAATACCCGATGAAACTATTGATATCGTCAGCGCAACCCCAGCCTTGCCTTGTTGGGTTAGCGGAAAGCCATCCCAAGAGGTGGCGACTGCAGCCGCAGTCCCCGGCGAGTTGATCAGTATCGCAGAAATAGCTCCACCGTATTCAGCAGCAGCGTAGAGAGAAACCAGGGTTACGATGGATACAAGAGGATCAAGGCTATACGTAAATGGAATCAACAAAGCAACACCGAGACTCGGACCCAGCCCCGGGAGCGCACCAATCATATAACCCAGTAGTGCCCCCACAATTAAACCGACCAGCACCAGCGGGTCGGCAAAAGCCAAAAACCCGATCAATAGATTATCAAACATGGTGATACCTCAAGAAAAGCTGACACCAAGAGCCAGAACGAAGATCGCATACAACCCAAAACTCAAGCCCAATGAAACAGCAAGGATCTGGACGGGTCGACGTTCACCCACCACCAGCATGATGAGAGAAGAAAGTCCTGCGACGCCAATAATTGGCCCCAGGCTATCCAAGTAGGTACCGATACTGAGCAGCACCAAAACGGCGAGCACCACCGACACAGGTCGAAAAATCGCGACCTGTTCTTGATTGCTCCCGCGAAAACATTTGATCACGCCGAGACAGAGCATCAGAGCCACAGCAAGAAGAGCTGAAACGGCGATGATCAGAGGAAATTCACCCACGCCTATTCCATTCGGGTTTACCGGCCCAGGCAGCGTCAGGGCATCCCAGCAATACCCCCCAAACACGCACAAAAGGGCAACACCTGCAAAAACATCCAATACGCCACAGGGCGCTTTGACTACACGACCCGTACTGCACTGATCTCTTACCGATTCCTTCGGCCTATCCGGAGTCGTCGATGCACTCGATGTGTTCATTTGCATAACCTCTCACCGCGACAAAAGTCTCGGATTTTCCACGCCTGCCAGTGGCGCGATTGTTTTTATATTTATGGGCTGCCGACTTCCTGATGTCGCCAGGCAAACGTTCGCCCAGCGCCAGCTGTAGATTTAACAACCAGCAGAACTCAACCCGGCTTTTTTACCGCGCCCCCACTATGACTGAACGCACAGCAGCCCTGAACTGAGAATTTATTTGGTCTAGAGCAGCCGGTTGTTTGGCATCGGCCAACAGAACCTCAATGGGGCCGATGCTCAGTCGCCCAAAAACCGTGCACCTGACAGATCGGCGTCCTTAGTTTGGCGCTCTCAGTCCACTCGTTGCTGGAAAACCCGAACGACATCCCAACGTTTTGTTAGACCAGTCGGCATGTTTAGTCATTTGAACACCTGACTCGTTAACTCAAGAATGCTCAATAGGATGACTGAAGGACTGACTGTCCCAAGCGTCAGATAAGTTGGCACTCACACAGTCAGCCTGCCATTCCGCCAGGCATAACTCGAATCGGTTTAATTAAATTACAAGAGACCAAACAATGAGTCAGAACAATCTCATCACCTACCACCAAGAGAACGGGGTTGCCATCCTGACCCTGAACCGGCCAGAAAAACGTAATGCAATGAGTGATGCCATGCGCGCTGAGTTGGTAGAGCTGTTGGAGGGCTTGCGTGGCGACCGTAAAGTTCGCGCTCTGATCATTACAGGCGCCGGTAAAGGCTTTTGTGCTGGAGGAGATATCTCCGGAATGCAAGCACGCATGGAAGCGGATCCAGCGGTCGTTGGGTTCAACGGCTGGGAGCGCCAGCAAGGCGTTCACTATGCCGCCAGCCTGCTGCTCAACCTACCCATCCCGACTATCGCTGCCGTCAATGGAGCTGCCGCAGGTCTGGGCGCAGACCTCGCACTGTCTTGCGATTTTGTCGTCGCCGCGCGTCCAGCGACCTTCACCTGGGCTTATATCGCTCGTGGCCTCATCCCTGATGGCGGCGGCCTGTACTTTCTACCGCGGCGAGTCGGTCTTGCACGTGCCAAGGCTCTGATCTTTAGCGGCCGTCGTGTTGAAGCCGAGGAAGCGCTCCAACTGGGTATCGCAGACCGGATGTGTGAGGCAGACAACCTGCTGAGTACCGCTATCGCCATAGCCGATGAAATGAGCAGCGGTTCGCGCACTGCGATTGCACTGACCAAGTCCATCATCAACCACAGCTACGAGATGTCCGAACACCAGGTGTTCGCCGAAGGCAGCAAAGCCCAAGGTATTTGTTATACGTCCAGGGAGCACCGCGCTTCGGTGCAGGCCTTCCTCAATGCCGCCAAGGAGGCGGGCAAATGAAACAACAACTTCATGCACTGCTTAACCCGAAAAGCATCGCCGTCATTGGCGCCTCGGCAGATACCCATAAAACCTCTGGACGCCCGGTTTCCTACCTTCTGAAACACGGCTTTGGGGGCGATATTTACCCGGTCAATCCCAAAGCTACCGAAATCCAGGGCTTACCCTGCTACCCCAATATCGAGTCGTTACCGCAAGCCCCTGATGTGGGTCTAGTGCTGCTCAGCGCAAAACGCAGCATTGAGGCCGTCCGCTCTCTAGCCAAGCTTGGCTGCAAAGCTGCCGTCATCCTGGCCAGCGGTTTTGCCGAGGCGGGTGAAGACGGACATGATCTGCAGCAGGAGCTCAAAGCAGCCGCAGGCTCGATGCGCCTTCTGGGTCCGAATACCATCGGCCTGGTCAACCTGTCCGCACGCATCCCACTCTCGGCCAGCGGCGCCCTTGAGATCACCGACCTGCCGGCAGGTCATGTGGCGGTGGTCTCCCAGAGTGGTGGGATTCTCGGTGCCCTGCTCTCCCGCGCAGCAGGCCGCGGCATCGGCCTCTCTTCGCTCATCTCCACCAGCAACGAGGTGGATCTTGAGGTCAGCGACTTCATTGACTACTTGGTCGATGATGAGAATACCAAGGTAATCGCGCTCTATCTGGAGAGCATCCGCAACCCTCAGCGCTTCCGAGAAGTCGCGCTGCGTGCCCGGGAAGCGGGTAAACCGCTGGTAGTGTTCAAGATTGGTCGTTCCGAAGCCGGTGCCACCGCCGCCAGCTCACATACCGGCGCACTGGCCGGTGAGGACCGAGTCTACGATGCGTTCTTCCGGGAACTGGGCGTGATTCGTGCCAACACCTTTGACGAATTCCTCGACATTCCGGCGGTGCTGGTGACCGGTCGCCCGTTGGCTGGTCGCCGTGTAGCCATTCTGACCTCCACCGGAGGCGCAGGAACGCTGATCGCTGACAGCCTGGGGATGAACCATTTCGACACCCCCAAACCGGATGCCGACACCGCCGAGAAGCTGCGTGCACTGCAGGGTGATACCCCCACCGCTCTGGACCGCAACCCGATCGACGTGACGCTGGCCGGACTTCAACCTGACCTGCTGCGCCAAGCGATCCGCACGCTGTTGAAAAGCGACAGCTACGATGCGCTCGTGGTGATCATCGGATCATCAGGTCTGGCCATGCCCGATCTGGTCGTCTGCGCCATCCAAGATTGCCTGGACACCAACAATAAACCAGTGCTTGCGTATGTCAGCCCCTATGCACCGGATACGCTCAAGCGCCTCAACAGCGCCGGGATTCCGGGATTCTGCTCCCCGGAAAGCTGCAGTGCCGTGCTCGAAGCCTTGTACTTCAGGGCTCAACCTCTACCCTCCACACATGCGGCACCCACTGCCCAGCTTCCCGACATGACCGCGCTGGCCGAGGGCTCTATCGATGAAGCGGCCGCCAAGGCCTTGTTTAGCCAAGTGGGTATCAGCGTGCCGGAAAGCCGTGTGGTCACCAGCCGTGAACAAGCCGTCCATGCCGCTCGCGAACTGGGTCAACCGGTAGTCCTCAAGGTGTTGGACGCCAACCTGCTGCACAAGAGCGATATTGGTGGTGTAGCCCTGCATCAGACTGCCGACACCATCGGCGCGCGCTTCGACCAGATGATCACGGATGTGGGCAGTCACGTCGGTTATCGCCCAGATCGGTTCCTGATCGAAGCCATGGTAGCGGGCGGCCACGAACTCATTCTCGGTGCCAACCGCGATGCCCTTGGTACGGCGATCCTGCTAGGTGCCGGCGGTGTCACAGCCGAACTGTTCAAGGACACCACTCTGTGCATGTTGCCGGACCATGGGGGGCTGACGCTTGAGCAAGCGAGGGCGATGATGGAGAAACTGACCACCTGGCCGTTACTCAATGGCTATCGCGGCTCCGTGCGTCGGGATATCGAAGCACTTGCCCAGGCGATCGTTAACTTCTCAGCCCTGGTCGCCGCACTAGGCGAGCGTCTGGTGACATCCGAAATCAACCCACTCTTCATCCTGCCCGAAGGCCAGGGTGTTGTGGCGGCCGATGCCGTACTGGTCCTGAATCAGGCAAGCGCCCACGCAGTCACCGGAGAAAGGCGCTATGGCTGAAGCAAAAAATGGCAGCCGGGTTCACCTTGCCTATGAAGGTGACATCGCGGTCATAACCATCGATAACCCTCCCGTCAACAGCAGCATTGAAGCAGTAAGAAGAGGAATCCTGTCCGCGTTGGCGGACATCGATGTCGAGCAGACGCGGGCGGTCGTTCTGACCGGCGCCGGGCGCAATCTGATGGCCGGCGCCGATTTGCGCGAGCTTGAAGACGAACCCACGGAACCCACCTTGCCCCAGGTTACATCGGCCCTGGAAGCCTGCCCTCTGCCGGTGATTGCAGTCGTCAAGGGATACGCGCTCGGCGGTGGTTTGGAGCTGGCCCTGGCCTGTGATGTAAGGCTGGCCACGGCAAATGCCACCGTGGGCCTACCGGAAGTAACGGTGGGTATCATCCCTGGTGCCGGTGGCACGCAACGCTTACCTCGAGCGGTCGGTGTTTCAACAGCGCTCAACATGATCGTAACCGGAAAACCGGTCAACGCAGCCAAGGCCTTGGAGCTTGGTCTGGTAGATCATCTGTTGAGGGAAACCGATGCTCAAGCTCAGCACGCTGAAGTTCTGTCCTTTGCATGCGGCTATAAAGGGGGCAAAAGGCCATTGAGCTCGCGCGCTGTCCCCCGGGAGGAAAAGGCAGCACTGAAAGCGCTGGCCCACAAGCTGATAGCCAGTTGTCGTGGCCTCCCTGCGGCAGCCGTTGCGGCAGAGGTGGTCCTGGCAGCCGATGAGCTGAGCTTCGCAGATGCCATCGTCAGGGAGCGCTCACACTTTCTTGCCCTACGCGGCAGCGAATCGGCCAAGGCCCTGCGCTATCTGTTCTTTGCAGAGCGTACCGAGCCATATACTCCAGAGCAGCAAGTGGCCGGACGCACGCTCGAGCGAATAGCAGTCATGGGTGCCGGCACCATGGGCAGCGGCATCGCACTTTGCGCGTTGAATGCCGGATACACCGTCGACCTGATTGACCTGAACCCGGACGCTCTCGAAGCCGGTGTAAGCCGCATCAAGAGCGAACTGGAACGAGAAGTTGACCGGCAGCGTTTGAGTGCCCACAACCGCGATGCCACCCTTACCCGCCTTAGGGCAACTCAGGATATTCAAGTCGTTTCAAATGCCGACCTGGTGATCGAAGCCATCATCGAAGAGCTGGGGGCGAAACAGTCGCTGATCAACAAGCTGGCCGCACTGGTGCGCGAAGATACTCTGCTGGCGACCAACACTTCCTATCTCGATATCGACAAGATCGCTGTGGGCATCTCCCACCCGGAGCGCGTGCTGGGTCTGCACTTCTTCAGTCCTGCGCATCGCATGTCGCTACTGGAAGTCGTGCGCGGCAGCTCGACCCGCGATGAAACGCTTTGTACAGCGCTGAAGTTTGCCGACCGCCTGAAGAAAAAGGCAATCGTCGTCAACAACTCCTGGGGCTTTGTCGGTAACCGGCTATACGCCGCCTATCGTCGCCAGTGCGAGTTCATGCTCGAAGAAGGCGCAAGCCCCGAACAGATCGACGCTGCCCTCGAGAGTTACGGCTTCGCCATGGGACCGTTCAAGGTAGCCGACATGTCGGGGCTGGATATCGCCTGGAGGATGCGCCAGCAGACCGCCGATACGCGTCACCAGCGTCGCTACGTTGGTATTGCGGACCTCATCTGCGAAGCCGGTCGCCTGGGGCGCAAGACTGCCAAGGGCTACTACCTGTATAGCGATGACAACCAACCGCGAACCGACGCCGCCGTCGCCGAGATCATCGCCCATTACCGTCTTGAAAAAGGCATCGAGCCAAAACCATTCAGTCGTGAAGAAATACAGCAACGCGCCGTGCTGGCGTTGATCAACGAAGCCTTGCTGCTGCTCGGAGAAGGCGTCTGTCAGCGCCCGGAGGATATTGATATCGCCTTAGTCCACGGTTACGGATTTCCCCGCTGGCGGGGTGGGCCGATCTTCATCGCCCGCCAGATGGGATTGACCGAACTGAATGCCGCTCTGGACCGCTTCGTCGACGCTTCTGGCAAAGGTCAGGAACGTGGTGATGCGGTCCTGATAAAACTTGATGCCAATAGCGCGAAGGAGTGACAACAAGACCGCGCTGAATCAACTGGACCACCGGCAAGGTCGCTACGGGCTTTGCAGCATGTGCGTGGGTGTAGGCCAAGGCGTAGTCCTCATCATAGAGCGCCTCTGACCTGATACGCATGCCGTCAAATACACGCAGGCGCGCCGCAAGGACGCCCGCTTCAGCCCGGCTGACCAGAGTCTGCAGCCGGGTTCATCGACCCAGCTGTGTTGACCCCATACCTGATAAGCGCCGAGAAATAGGTTGATCCGGATATTCTCCTTCTACCCTGCTCCTACTGCGCCGACGATCAAGACCCATTCGGCTTATTTCCCTCCCTCACAATTGACCATCCAGGCGATCCCGAAACGGTCTTCGAACATGGCAAAGCGTTCCGCCCAAAAGGTCTTCGCCAAGGGCATCTGCACGTTGCCCCCCGCACTCAAGCCATTGAACAGCCGCTCGGCCTCCTCCACGCTATCGACGTTGAGGGAAACCGATACGCCTTGCGGCTTATGAAACGGCTGGCCTGGCGGGCAGTCGGAAGCCATCAGACTGAAACCGCCGACCGTCAGGCAGGCGTGCATGATCAGATCAGCGTCCTTGGGCATGCCGACATCCTCGGGCGCCTCGGCAAACGACATGGAAAACAGCTCGCCACCCAGTACGTCCTTGTACAACGCAAAGGCTTCCTTGCAGCGGCCGTTGAAGGTCAGGTAAGGGATGATTCTCATGCTCGGATCTCCTGTAGTCGGCATCACGATTGATTGGACAACTGCGCCCGCAAGCGCTCTTCCTGCTCGCGCAACTCGGGGGTCAGGGTTTCGCCAAAATCCTCGGCTTCGAAGATCTGGCGGATCTCGATTTCACTGTCGCTGACCATCGGGTTCGGGCAGCGCTTGACCCAGTCGATGGCTTCCTGCAGTGACTGGACCTGGAAAATCCAGAAGCCGGCAATCAATTCCTTGGTTTGCGCAAACGGCCCTGCGACGACGGTCCGGTTCTTGCCGGAAAACTGCACGCGCACGCCCCTGGCGCTCGGGTGCAGGCCCTCGCCGGCAAGCATCACCCCGGCCTTGAGCAGTTCTTCATTGTAGGCGCCCATGGCAGCCAGCAATTCTTCGCTGGGCATCTGTCCGGCTTCCGATTCCGGACTGGCTTTGACGATCACCATAAATCGCATGCGCTTATCTCCTGAGAGTGGATGGCTTGAGCCGCCCTTGTGGTAGCTCTACGGACTAATCGAATGGCAATGGTGGAAATCGACAGCCTGACGCAATTATTTTTTTCGACCGGTCGTGTGCGCGATCCGAACGAACATGGCAAACCGCAGAAACGCTCAAACAGCCGTCACGCCCGGCGATAGGCGCTGGGCGTGACACCCACTTCGCGGCGAAACACCTGGGAAAAATGGCTGGGGCTCGAGTAGCCGACCTCCAATCCGACATCGATGATACTTCGGTCCGTCTCCAACAGCAGATGCCGGGCGCGGCTCATGCGCAGGCGGATGAAATACTGCGAGGGTGACAGCCCGGTGGCGCGCTTGAACATGCGGCTGAAGTGGTACTCGCTCAGTTGCGCAACCCGCGCAAGATTGGCGAGGCTGAAATCGGCGGCAAGCCCCTCGGTCATTGCCTCGATGACACGGCGCAATTTGTAGGCCTGCAATGCGTTGCTGCGCCGGGCACTGCGGTTTGGGTCAAGGTAGCGCCGCACCAAATGCACGGCCAGCGCCTGAGCCAGGCTGTGGGCAAACAAAGGGCTCGGCTGGCGCTCGTCGATGAACTCCTGGCGCAGTTGCTCCAACAGGAAACTGATTCGTTCATCCCGGGCACCGGAAACATCGAGGAAGGTGACCGGGTCGGCATGCTCACCCAGTACCTCGCGCGCAGCTTGATCAATCAACGGCAGGCCAAGATACAGATGCATCACCTCGAAAGCGTCGCAGCCGTGCGTCTGCCAGCGCATCTCGTAGGGCTCGCCAGTGTTGGTGAGAAAAAAGTCGCCGGTCTTGACCTCGGACGCTACCCATTGCCCACCCAGGGCGCGCTCCTCAACCCGCGCCGCGCCCGCCAGCACCCACACCAGAAGAGGCTCGACCACGGCGGGCACCAGGATAGGCTCGACGATGCTCTGATGGCTGAATCGCAACATCACCACGTCCTGCATCTGCGGACGCGGCGGCAATGTCTGCGGCGTTCCCGGCAAATAGTGCAGCATTGATTCGCCCGTAATGCGTTGAGCATCGCTGGCTGCGAGGGTTTGCGGATCGGGTTGGCGCACAGGATGCTCCGTCGACAACGCTCTCTGACGAGGGCTGGTGTCAATAGGATAACGCCACGGCGACCATGAGCAAGGTCGCGGGACAGGTCGTGGCAGCTTCGGCCAGCCCCATACGATGCGCCGCCCCCCGTATGCTGGAGCAAAACCCCAACAGTCCAGGCAAACCTGCGAAAGCCCGAACAGGCACGTTGAGAGACAGTGAAGCCGTCGATAACGACAGCGCCTTACGGGCGCGGAGCCGGCGAATGTCTCCTCGGCTCGCAACGCAGGAGAGCATCATGACTGATATCACCTACAACATTGCCCACGAAGTCGCAGGCAAAGTCGCGCTGGTCACCGGCGCGGCCAGTGGCATCGGCAAAGCCATCGCACTGTTGCTGCACGCGCGTGGCGCCAAGGTCGTTGCGGAAGACCTGAACCCCGCCGTCGAAGCGCTCGCCCGTCCCGGGCTGGTGCCGTTGGTGGCGGACATCAGCGAAGACGGCGCCGCCGAACGCGCGGTCGGCCTGGCCGTCGAGCAATTCGGCCGGCTGGACATCCTGGTTAACAACGCCGGGATCATCATCAACAAGCTTGTCATCGACATGACCCGCGAAGACTGGGAGCGCATTCAGGCAGTCAACGCCACTGCGGCCTTCATGCATTGCCGCGAAGCGGTAAAGGCGATGATGCCCAACGGATCCGGGGCAATCGTCAACATCGCCTCCTACGCATCCTACTTCGCCTTTCCAACCATCGCTGCCTACACCGCGTCCAAGGGCGCGCTGGCCCAGTTGACCCGCACGCTGGCGCTCGAAGTGATCGGGCATGGCATCCGCGTCAATGCCATCGGCGTCGGCGATGTGGTGACCAACATCCTCAATGACGTGGTCGACGACGGCCCTGGCTTTCTAGCCAAGCACGGCGAAGCGGCCCCCATCGGCCGCGCTGCGCAGCCAGAGGAAATTGCCGAAATCGTCGCCTTCCTCGCCTCGGACCGTGCGAGCTTCATGGTCGGCTCGGTGGTTATGGCCGATGGCGGCATGACCGTCACCGCGGGCTAATGCGGCGTTGTCGCTGCACGCCCCGGGCAAGGATGCCCTCGGCCGGCGTCTGTTGACTTTGGTCTGGATCGATAAGCCGGTTCGGTGTCGGTTACGCCATACAGGATCAGGCAAACCCGCGACATTTTTGACATAACGGCCAAGCGGATCCACTCCCTACTCTGGACTCACGAAACAGATGACACCGGACGGCCCGGACAGGGCCATCCGAACTCGCTGTTCAAATGTGAGGGCAGAACATGAAAAGCATCAGCCGATTGTTGATCGGTACCGCTTTGAGCGCCGTTGTCGTCTCGGCTGATCTAACCGCAGAAGGAGAATGGAACATGCAACGTATTCAACCTACTACCGCCAGTCACCCCTACACCGGCATGTGGATCACCGCTGATGGGAATATTCGCCATGAGTTGCTGCCAAATGGGCGCTACGACGAGGCTCGCGGAAATCGCGAAAGTGCTTATCAGGGGCGTTACGAGGTGGAAGGCGATTACATCCGCTACTGGGACGACACGGGCTTCACTGCCGATGGAACGTTTCGCGACGGCGTCCTCTACCACGGTGGGATGGTGCTCTATCGCAAGTGACAGAGAAGCCCGGCTCTTTTTGGCCGGGCGTTTCTCGTCTCGCCAGCATAAGGATGCATAAAACCAGCATCGGGCGGCGATTGGTCGTCCGTTTCACCGTCAGCGTTGCGCCACCGGCTAAGCACGAAACGCATCAACCTTGAGTCCATACCGACTCATCTTGTTGTACAACCCACCACGCGACACATTCAGCCGTTGAGCAGCCAGGCGGATGTTTCCGCGCGTGTCTGTGAGGGCGGCGATGATTGCATTCATTTCATGGGTGCCAAGGTCCGGAGCCGTCCGCGGCTCAGGGGCGCTTCCCCACGTCGATGGTCGCCCTCGCTGCCTGATCTCCAGCGCAAGATCACCTGGCTGGATCAGTTCGCTCATCGCCAGGTTGGTCGCCCGCTCAATGACATTTTCCAGCTCGCGAACATTACCCGGCCAATCGTAGGCGCCAAGCATATCCAGCGCCCCGGCTGAAAGGTCCCGCGTCGACTTGCGGAGCGACCGGGCACAACGCGCGAGAAAGTGCCGTGCCAGTAACGGCACATCGTCGCGGCGCATCCGCAGCGGCGGCACTGTCAGGTTCAGGACGTTGAGCCGGTAATAAAGGTCCTCACGAAAGGCCCCCTCAGCCACCGCCTGGCTCAGGTTGCGGTGAGTGGCGGCGATGATACGTACGTTGACCCGCAGCGATTTTTTTGCCCCCACCCGCGTGACCTCGCCTTCCTGCAGGACGCGCAGCAAGCTGACCTGGGCGTCAAAGGACATGTCACCGATTTCGTCGAGGAAGATCGTCCCGCCATCGGCCAATTCGAACTTGCCTGCCGAGCCACCGCGCGCCGATCCGGTGAAAGCGCCTTCGACATGACCGAACAGTTCGCTCTGCACCAAGTCACGCGGAATGGCCCCGCAATTGACCGCCACAAAAGGACCGCCACAACGGTCGCTGGCATTATGGATCGCCTGGGCGAACAGTTCCTTGCCCGTGCCGCTCTCACCGAGGATCAGCGTGGTCGAATCACTGCGACTGGCAATCCGCGCCAGGTGCAGTGCATCCTCAATCGCCTGTGAACGGCCCAGGATGGTCTCGAAGGTGTAGCTGGCCTGGGTGCCAATGATCCGCCGGGTGATTTCCCGGATGCGGCGGTTTTCGCGCAACGAAACGATCCGCCCGCCTTGCTCCAGCGGGCAGACCGACACCAGGCAGGCCAGATGGCTGCGGTCGTGTAGTTCAAAGGTGCAATCCAGATCCCGTACTCCTTCCCCGCCCCCAAGCAAAACTGCATCGCTCAATTCGCTCTGCCCCAGGCTCTTGAACGGACTGCCGAGCAGGTCACGGCCCACGCGGAACAACTGCCGGGCGTAATGGTTGAGCGCCTTGATGCAGCCCTGCTCATCCAAGACCACCAAGCCTTCGTTGAGCACCTCGAGAACTGTTTGTTGTTCTTCCAGCAAGGCTTGCAGCGCCATCTGCCTCGAGACCGCCTCGGCCGCAGCCTGGACGGTGCCCAACGTATGGAAATGAAACCAGCCCGGTTCTGCCGTCAAGGTCAACATGCCCAGCGTCCGCCCCTGGGTATCCCTGATTGGCGCAGCGGCGCAATGCATGCGGCGCTGGCGCAGGCCAAGCCCGAAGTTCTCCTCGGCCAGCACATACACCAAACGGTCTTCGGTGATCGCCAGCCCGGTGCAATTGGTGCCCTGTACCGATTCCAGCAGTCGACTGCCTATGGGGGTGAGGTCCAGGCCACAAAAATACAAAGTCGTACCTTGGGTGTCGGTCAGATTGATATGGCCCTTGGGGTTGTAGGCGAGCAAACCGCGCATGACTTGCGCCGCAGCGGCGATCAGCACCCGGTTGGCTGCCAGTGTCGCGGCGAGGTCGTCGGGAGCGACAAAACGGTACTCACCGTCTTGCGGATCAAGACCGGCATTGACGCTGCGCAACCAGGACGCCCAAATCACCCGCCTGATCCCGGCAGGCCGTTCGATAGCTCCCTCCAAGCACGCTCGCCAGCCCTCCTCCAGCGCAGTGCCTGGCCCTTCGTTCAACGACGCGGGGCCAAGCGCGGTGAGGTAATCGCTATCTTCGGCGCTCAATGCTACAGGTTGCTGGTTCATTCTTCGGCCACATGTTCATATTCTCGACATGTCAGTATAGACATGTCACTTAAATGAACATCACCTTAAAACAAAATGAGTAAAAACCATCTAATATCAATGGCTTAATTATTGGCACAGCACTTGCTCCCTGCTTGAACAGACGAGGACATTCTTAGCGCCAAGTCGTAAAAACAATAAAGGGAGTCATGTTCATGAGCACATCCAAGACCCTCCGCCTTGGCCTCATCGGCGCTGGCCGCATGGGCAGTTTTCACGGCCTGACCGCCGCCCGGCACATCCCCGGCGCGTGCCTCGCCGCCATCGCCGACCCTACGCCCGGCCAGGCCGCGCGACTGGCGGCAGAACTGGACGTGCAGAAGGTCTACACCGACCCACAGCAATTGCTGGATGACCCGGACATCGACGCGGTGCTGATTGCCGCCCCGGCACGCAGCCATGCCGAACTGGTGATCAATGCGGCCCGGGCCGGCAAAGGTGTGTTCTGTGAAAAACCGATGGCGATCACCCTGGACGAAGCGGACCGCGCCATCGCTGCCGCTGCCGATGCACGGGTGACGCTGCAAGTGGGCTTCAATCGCCGCTTTGCCAGAAGTTTCCGCACCGCTCATCTGGACGTGGTTGCCGGTCGGATCGGTACGCCACAACTGCTGCGCTCGCTGACCCGCGACCCGGCGCTGAATAATCCAGCGGCTTCGCCGCAATGGGTGATTTTCCTCGAAACCCTGATTCATGACTTCGACACCCTGCGCTACCTGAATCCGGGCGCCGAGGCCGTTGAAGTTTTTGTGATGGCCGATGCCCTGATCGCACCGGCCTACAAGGACAAAGGATTTCTCGACACAGCAGTCGTCACGATCCGCTTCGACAACGGCGCCATCGCCACGGCCGAGGCCAATTTCCAAGCCGTGTATGGCTACGATGTCCGGGGCGAAGTGTTCGGCAGCGCGGGCATGCTGACCATGGGCAACGTCAACGACTCCGACCTGCTGCGATACCTGGCCAATGGGGTCCAGGCCGACACCCAGCGCATGGACACCGACTTGCTGCGTGATGCCTATGTGGCTGAGCTCAACCACTTTGTCAGTTGCGTACGCAGCGGCGAAAAACCTCTGGCCAGCGGTGAAGACGCCCGGGCGGCACTGGCCATTGCTCGCGCTTGTATCGAGTCCTTCCAACTGGGCAAACCGGTGCGCGTACAAGGAGCTCATTCATGAGTTTCATACCGTTCAAACTGGCGATCAGCGCCGAGATGGTCTTTCTCGACCTGCCCTTTGCCGAGCGGGTCAAACGCATCCACGCGCTGGGCTTCAGCGTCGAGATATGGAACTGGACGAGCAAAGACATCCAGGCCCTTGTCGCGACCGGCGCGGATTTCACCTCCATGACCGGCTACATCTCGGGCAATCTGACCGACCCCGAGGATATCCGGCAACTGCTCGACAGCGCCCAGGAGTCTTTAACCGTCGCAACCCAATTGGGTTGCCCGAGCCTGAACCTGCACGGCACCGGCCTGGGTGATCAGGGCTTGCCGGTCAAACCCGTTGCCCATACCACCGGCCGCATGTGGTTGAGCGCCTGCAAGACGTTGGAAAAAATAGCGCGCCTGGGCGAAGACGCGGGCCGGGTATTCCTGCTGGAAAACCTCAACACTGAAGTCGACCACCCGGGCACGCCGTTCGCCCGCGCTGACGATACCCTGGCACTGATCGAGGCCGTGGGCAGCCCGCACCTGAAGATGAACCTGGACCTCTATCACGCACAGATCGGCGAAGGAAACCTGATCGAACTGATCCAGCGCGCCGGCAGCGCCATCGGCGAAATTCAGGTCGCCGACGTTCCGGGCCGCATGGAGCCCGGCACCGGTGAGATCCATTACCCCGCCATCGCCAGGGCCCTGTTCGGTATGGGATACAGCGGTGTCGTCGGCCTCGAAGGCTGGGCCAGCGGTGACAGCGAAGTCGCGCTTGAGCGTTTCAGGCAGGCCTTCACGCTTGATGGATGAGGCCGGCACTGGATTCATTAGAACCAGCGGCAAATTTTCATTTCTTGATGACGTTCAACTCATAACAACAAAAGGAAAACCATCATGCGTCGTTGCACACTGCTTTTCGCCACACTGCTATTGCTCTTGAGCCAATGGGCCGTCGCCGACTATCGCATCGGCGTCAGCATCGCCAGGGTCGACGACAACTTCATGACCTACGTGCGTAACGGCCTGGATGAGGCCGCGAAAAAGGAAAACGTGCAGATTCAATTCGAGGATGCTCAAGGCGATGTAGTGCGCCAACTCAACCAGGTACAGGGTTTTATCAACCAGAAAGTGGATGCGGTCATTGTCCTGCCGGTGGACACCTCCGCCACCGCCAACATCACGCGCGCGGCGGTCGAAGCGAAGACACCGCTGGTCTACGTCAACCGTCACCCGGACGAACGTACCCTGCCCAAAGGCGTCGTCACCGTGGCGTCCAATGACATTGAGGCCGGACAACTACAGATGCGCTATCTGGCCGAAAAGCTCGGCGGCAAGGGCAACCTCGCGATCATCATGGGGGACCTGGCGCAAAACGCTACCCGCGACCGCACCGAAGGCGTCAAGCAGGTGCTCAAGGATTATCCCGGGATCAAGATTGTCGAGCAGCAAAGTGCCGAGTGGCAGCGCAGCAAAGGCATGGACCTGACCAGCAACTGGCTGCTGGCCGGCACGAGTTTTGATGCCATCGTCGCCAACAACGACGAAATGGCCATCGGTGCGGCCATGGCGTTGCAGCAGGCCGGCAAAGCCCAGGGCGAGATCGCGATTGTCGGCATCGACGGCTTGCCTGACGGCCTGGCGGCCATCAAGCGCGGGATGCTGGTCGCCTCGGTATTCCAGGACCCCAAGGCCCAGGCAACCAGCGCGGTACAAGCAGCACTCAAAATGATCAAGGGAGAAGCGGTAGAACAAGACGTCTGGGTGCCCTTTCAGTTGATCAGGCCTGAGCAACTGGCGGTGTTTGAACAACATTACAAGTAGCGGAAAGGCTCAACGATTCGCCGCGATTCCGGCCAGGGATCAGCGGCGACTCGCACATCCAAAACAGGTGGTCGGAGTGACCTATTTCCGTTGAGATGATCAACACCTTCGAGATTACGCGAGCCAACCCCCGTCACCCACCAGGCCATGCACCGGATCTCCCGGACATATACAAAAGTCGCTGGCCAACAGGCGTAGAAAACCCAACCCAAAAGCCCCTGTGGACTCAGGCCGGAAATAGCTACGTTGTAGCTGGGTTCTACGCAGAGGGTCTTAGACTGCTTTCCTGTACTACCTGAACGCCGCCACACCCTCCTGCGTAGTAAATCCTCCCCAGCACAGCCAACCGTGACCAATACAGCGGAAGGACTCTGCACGCATACCTCGTACGCGTCACGTCGCACTCAACCGAGTCCAGCCATGAACCTACTGAATCTCTTCAACAAGGCCCGCGCCCATACTCAAGGTACGGTCAGCGTGGTCTGCACCTTTGCCGAACTCGACCAGGCGTTGGCCGGCGTGCGTGTCACCCCGGTGTTGATCACCGGGTTCGTCTCCCCGCACCTGGACATCGACCAGGTCGCCGCCAAGGTCAAGAAGCGCTTCGCCAACAGCGCCATCAGTCTGTGCACGACGTCGGGCGAGCTGTGCAACGGTGCGAACACGCTGTACTGCCAGACCGGCGAAACCTGGGACCGGGTGGTGCTGCAATTGTTTGACGCCAGTGTGATTATGTCGGCCGAGGTGGTCATGGTGCCGCTGGAGTGCGAGGACATCCGCGGTGGCGGCAAGCGCTTGACCATGCGTGAGCGAATCGCCAGATTGGTGAATAACATCAAGCAGGCGCAAGTGAACACGCCCATTGATCATCGCGATACCTTGGCCTACGTGGTGTTCGATGGACTTTCGGCTTCCGAGTCGTTCTTTATGGAAGCGCTCTATGAGTCTGGGCGCTTCCCCTGTCTGTTCGTCGGCGGCTCAGCCGGTGGCAAGACGGATTTCAAAAAGACCCTGATCAGTAACGGCCAACGCAGTTATCAGAACCACGCGCAGATTGTCTTCCTGAAAACTGCAGCGGATGTGCGCTTCGGGGTGTTCAAGAGCCAGAACTTCCAACCTGCCGGGCTGACGTTCAACGTGCTGACCGCGTCGGTCGAAGACCGCACCATCGACCAGGTCATCGACAGCCGCGGCAATATCAAGAGCATGGTCCAGGCGCTGTGCGACGCATTCGAGTGCAGTGCCCAGGCGCTGGAAAAGAAGCTGGCCGATTATTCATTCGCCATCCGCGTGGGGGATGAGCTGTTCGTACGCTCCATTGCCCGCATCGATTATCAGCAGCAAATCATCCAGCTGTTCTGCGACGTGGCACCCGGCGAAGAGCTGGTGATGGTCAAGCGCACGCCCCTGCGCGAGGCGACCCGACTCGACTACGAGAAATTCCTCAAGGGCAAAGGCGGCCGTCCGGTGGCCGCCATTCTCAACGACTGCATCCTGCGCCGGCTCAACAACAGCAGCGACCTGGGCAGCATGGCCGGTATTTTCGGGGATGTGCCTCTGGCTGGCTTCTCGACGTTTGGTGAAATCCTCGGCCTGAATCTTAACCAGACACTTACGGCGATTTTCTTCTTCAGAGTCACCAAGGGCGCCAGTTTTGTCGATGAGTACGTCGACAACTTCATCGCCCACTATGGCGAGTTCAAAGCTTTTTTCCTGCGCCGGCAGATCAAAAAGCTGGCGGGCCTGAACCATGTCGTGGTCAAGCAGATCATGGCGTTCAAAATGAATGACTTCAGCAGCGCCTTGGACACTCGCGGTCTGGACAACACCATCTTGCCGGTGTTCGACGGCCTGACCGATCTGGGCCAGGTATTGGCCCAGGCCAGCCAGCAGCAAGCGCAGATGGCAACGCAAATCAAGCACTACTCGGGTGAGCTTCACCTGTCGATGGATGACCTGGCGGGTACGATCGACCGGCAAAACAGCGTCGCCGAGCAGGCCGGTACGACCGTCGAACAGCTTGCCACCCAAGCAAGTGAAGCAGTTGTCGGCGCCCGTGCGCTCGCCAGTTCCAGCTTGCGTATCCAGTCGATCGTACAGGTCATCCAGCAAATCGCCGGACAGACCAACCTGTTGGCCCTCAATGCGGCCATCGAAGCAGCGCGCGCCGGTGAAATGGGCAGAGGGTTTGCGGTGGTGGCTGATGAGGTCCGCAAGCTAGCGGAGATCACTCGCAAAAATGCCGCGGAAATTGGCGTGGACATTGATCTGCTCTCGACGGAGATCCAAGGCGTCGCCCAACAGATCGAAGACCAGTCCGTCGCCGTGAGCGCCCTGCGCGAGATGCTCGATGCCTTGGAAGACTCGAGCCGTACCACCGAAGGCACCGCGCAACGCACGAAAGCCATCGCCGACACCTTGACCGGGTTGACTCATGCCAATGCTTGAGTAACTGCCACAGGGTTTGGTGTCGAGTTCGGATGTTGTATGCCCCCCGCAATCCCTTGTGGGAGCGCGCCTGCTCGCGATAGCGGTGGGTCTGCTTGTGGTGATGCTGGATGTGCCGGCGCCTTCGCGAGCAAGCCCGCTCCCACAGGTTTTGCAGTGCTCAGGCGGTTACGGTGCGCTCCACCAGTTGGCCATTTTCGATACGCACATGTCGTGGATGGAACCGTTTCAAGCTGCTGCGATGGCCAACGCTGACAATGCTCAGCCCCGGCAACTGGTCAATCAGCGCCTGGTACAGCGTCGCTTCATCTTCTTCGTCCATCGCCGACGTGGCTTCGTCCATATACAACCATTGTGGTGCATAGAGCAATGCGCGGGCGAACGCCAGGCGTTGCTGCTCGCCGGGCGAGAGCATGCGTTGCCAGTGGTTGGCTTCGTCCAGTCGCGCCACCAGATGCGGCAGGCGACAGGTTTCCAGCACTTGGGCATAACGCTCTGGCGGGTATGTGTCGCCCGGCTGTGGATAACTCAGCGCCTCGCGCAACGTGCCAATGGGTAGATAGGGTTTTTGCGGCAGGAACAGATAACGCGCCGCGGGCAGCCGGATTGCGCCGTGCCCTTCGGGCCATAAATGCCCCATTGCCCGGAACAGGGTGGATTTACCGCTGCCCGAACGCCCGCTGAGCATCACCCGCTCGCCCGGCTCGACAGTCATATGGGCATTGCTGAGCAGATGACGGCCATCGCCCAGGTCCAACCCCAGATCCTGCACCTCCAATGCGTCGCCTTGGTTCTGCACGTCGATGGCCGGCACGCGGTCTTCGTTGTCGCTCATGGCCTGGCGGAAGCTCAGCAGACGATCACACGTGGCGCGCCACGCGGCGAGGTCGGTGTACGCGCTGATGAACCAACTGAAGTTCTCCTGCACGTTGCCGAACGCCGAGTTGATCTGCATGAGTTCGCCCAACTGGATCTTGCCGGCGAAGTAGCGCGGCGCGGCGACGATGAACGGGAAAATGATCGCGATCTGGCCGTAGCCGGAGGTGAAGAAGGTCAGGCGCTTGGACACCCGCATGATGTCCCAGAAGTTGTGCCAGACCAGCCCGAAGCGGCCACTGAGCCGCCGGTTCTCGTTGGGTTCGCCGTTGTACAAGGCAATGCTCTCGGCGTTCTCGCGCACCCGCACCATGGAAAAACGCAGGTCGGCTTCAAAGCGTTGCTGGTTGTTGTTCAGGCCGATCAAGCGCCGACCGATCAGGTGCGTCAGCCAACTGCCCACCGCCGCATACACCAGCGCACACCAGAACATGTAGCCAGGGATGGTGTAGCCAAACACCTGGATGCTGCCCGACACGCCCCACAAAATGATCGAGAACGACACCAGGCTGACCACGGTGCGCAACAGTCCCAGCCCCAGTCCCAGGGTGTTGCTGGTAAAACTGTTGAGGTCTTCGGAGATCCGCTGGTCCGGGTTGTCGGTGTAGCCGCCCTGCTCCAGCCGGTAGTAATTCTTGTCATTGAGCCAGCGGGCGAAGTGTTTCTCCGTGAGCCAGGCCCGCCAGCGGATGGTAAGCATCTGCGTGAGGTACAAGCGATACACCGCGCCCAGGATCGCCACGGCGGCGATGCCGCAGAAATACAGGATCAACCGCCAGAACGCGACGCTGTCCTTCTCCTGCAAAGCGTTATAGAAATCCTTGTACCAACTGTTGATCCATACCGAAATCGCCACGCTGAACAGCGACAGCACGATAACAGCGATTAACAGCGTCCAGGCCTTGCCCTTCTCCTCACTGCGCCAGTACGGCGTGGTCATTTGCCAGACACGGCGGAAAAACTGCCCGCGCACCGCATCATTGACCGCGGAATATTCAGCGTTCTGATTCATGGTTAAGGCTCAATAAAGAAAAAACCCGGGCCGATCATAGAGCAACGGCCCGATTTGCTGCGAGGGTGGACACCATCCGTTCAGCGCAGGTTCAGCGACGCACGGGGCGCTTCTGCAACTTGCGCTGCAAGGTGCGCCGGTGCATGCCCAAGGCGCGGGCAGTGGCGGAGATGTTGCCTTCGTGTTCGGTCAGCACCCGCTGGATGTGCTCCCATTGCAGGCGGTCCACCGACATGGGGTTTTCCGGCACCAGGGTGTCCAGGTCAGCGTGTTCGGACAACAGGGCCGCCAGCACGTCATCGGCATCGGCCGGTTTGCACAGGTAATTGCAGGCGCCGCGCTTGATGGCCTCGACCGCGGTGGCGATGCTCGAATAGCCGGTGAGGATCACCACGCGCATTTCCGGGTCCAGCTCCAGCAGCTTGGGCAACAGCACCAGGCCCGAGTCGCCGTCCATTTTCAAATCCAGCGCGGCGTAGTCCGGCAGGTCGGCCTGGGCGATGCTCAAGCCCTCCTCGGCGGATCCGGCGGTGCTCACGCGAAAGCCCCGACGGGACATGGCCCGGGCCATGACGCGGGTGAAGGTGGCGTCGTCGTCTACCAGCAACAGATGCGGCAGTTCTTCGCCGTCGACTTGGATCTCGTCACTCATGTTCGTCTCCTCGGTCGGCATGGGGCAGGCGCAGCTCGGTGAGCGTGCCGCCTTCCTCATGGGGGTAGAGTTTCACCGAGCCGCCGGCGCGTGTCACGCTGGCCTTGCTCAAAAACAGGCCCAGGCCGAAACCTTTGCCCTTAGTGGTGTAGAACGGCTTGCCGATTTGCTCGGCAATCGCCAGCGGTACACCGGCGCCGTGGTCGCGGATGCTGATGGTCAGCTCGTAGGCATTCCAGTCCAGCGCCACTTCCAGGCCTTCGGGGCAGGCGTCGGCGGCGTTGTTCAACAGGTTGAGCAGCGCCTGAGTCAGGTCCGGCGGCGGCGCCATGCGCGGCACCGGGCCCTGACCCAGGCGCTGGAAGCGATAGCTGGCCTCCGGGCGCATCAGGTGCCAGCGATTCAGGGCTTCGTCGAGCCAATCGGTGACGTCCTGCATGTCGATGGCCAGGCGGCGGTTGGCCTCGGCGGCACGCACCAGATACTGCAGGGTCTCCTTGCAAAGCTGGACCTGATCCTGCAACACGCCGAGGTCTTCCTGCAGCGCCGGGTCGTGGTGATCCTGGCGCATCTCTTTGAGCAGCACGCTCATGGTGGCCAACGGCGTGCCCAACTCATGGGCGGCACCCGCAGCCTGGGTCGCCACGGCCAGCAATTGCTCGTCCCGCAGGCCCTCTTCACGGCGAATGGCCCGCAGCTCCTCTTGACGACGCAATTCTTCGGCCATGCGCGCGGCAAAAAACGTAATGACCGCCGCCGCCAGGGCGAAACTCAGCCACATGCCGTAGATCTGCAGGTTTTCCCGAGCGATGGGGAAGGTTTCCAGCGGATAGAACCGCGCCAGCAACAAGGTGTACAGCGCCAGGGCGATGCCGGACAGGATCAGCGAATACCGCCACGGCAACGTCACTGCGGCGATGGTCAGCGGCACCAGGTAATAAGACACGAAAGGGTTGGTGGAGCCGCCGGAGAAATACAGCAATGCGCTGTGGATAAACAGGTCGCAGGCCAGTTGCACGGCGTATTCCAGCTCAGTCACCGGCCACGAGGTGCGCAGACGAATGGCGGTCAGCGCGCACAGTATCGAAGAACAGGCCAGGGTGATCGCCAATTGCAGCCAAGGCAGCGGCAGCAGCTCGAACCAATACGCGAGCCCCACAGACCCGGCCTGGGCGGCCAGGACCAGAATTCGGATAAACGTCAGACGCCAGAGGTTCTGGCGAGAGGCAGAAGTCATTTGCAAAGGGGCGAGCATGAGCTCTCCTGATGAGCGCTCCAGGCGGATCGCACGGAGTATAACCAAGGCGCGGGTGGCAGAGGCAGCTATGCGGCAAAGCGCCACAGCCCCGAAATGACACACTAACCATTGTGGCGAGGGGATTTATCCCCGCTGGGGCGCGAAGCGGCCCCCAAAATAAGGTCGGGCACCACGCTGAGCTAGATCATGACAATTCTGGGACTGCTGCGCAGTCCAGCGGGGATAAATCCCCTCGCCACAAATGAATCCCTCAAGTGAACAACAATGCTGAAATCTCCGGGCCATTATTCGGAGGGCACGTATTCTACAACTTCCAGGTCGAAACCGGATATCGCATTAAATTTCATCGGTGCGCTCATCAGGCGCATTTTTCGTACACCCAGGTCCCGCAGGATCTGCGAACCGGCGCCGACGATGCTGTAGGTGGTCGGTTTTTTCACGATGGTGTTATCGCCGGTTTCACGGATGTGCGCCAGCAACACGTCGCCATCGAGCGGGTGCCCGAGCAGCAGGACCACGCCGCTGCCGGCCTCGGCCACCGCGGCCATGGCGGCCCGCAGGCTCCAGCGGCCGGGCTGCTTGACCATCAGCAGGTCGCGCAGCGGGTCCATGTTATGCACGCGCACCAGGGTCGGTTCTTCGGCACACACGGTGCCCAGGGTCAGCGCCATGTGCACGTCGCCCTCCACCGAGTCACGGTAGGTCACCAGGTTGAACTGGCCCAGTTCGCTGTCCAGCGGCTGCTCGGCAATCCGCTGAACGGTACGTTCGTGGATCATCCGGTAGTGGATCAGGTCGGCGATGGTGCCGATCTTGATGTTGTGTTCGGCGGCAAAAGCTTCGAGTTCCGCGCGACGGGACATGGTGCCGTCGTCGTTCATCACTTCGCAGATCACGCCGCTGGCCTCGAAACCGGCCATGCGCGCCAGGTCGCACGCCGCTTCGGTGTGGCCGGCACGGGCCAGGGTGCCGCCGGCCTGGGCCATCAGCGGGAAGATGTGCCCGGGGCTGACAATGTCTTCGGCCTTGGCGTCTTTCGCGGCGGCAGCCTGCACAGTGCGGGCACGGTCAGCGGCGGAGATACCGGTGGTCACGCCCTCGGCGGCTTCGATGGACACGGTGAACTTGGTACCGAAGCCGGAACCGTTGCGCGGCGCCATCAATGGCAGCTTCAAGAGCTCGCAGCGTTCGCGGGTCATGGGCATGCAGATCAGGCCACGGGCGTGCTTGGCCATGAAGTTGATGTGCTCGGCCTTGCAGCACTCGGCGGCCATGATCAGGTCGCCTTCGTTCTCGCGGTCTTCGTCATCCATGAGGATGACCATCTTGCCTTGGCGGATGTCTTCAACCAGTTCTTCGATGCTATTGAGCGCCACGCGGCACCCCCTTGGGTCAGGATTTGAGGTAGCCGTTGGCGGCCAGAAAGCTTTCAGTGATGTTACCGGCTGCCGGTGTTGCGGCCTTGTCGCCCAACAGCAGGCGCTCCAGGTAACGGGCCAGCAAGTCAACTTCCAGGTTGACCCGGCGACCGGGCCGATACGAAGCCATGATGGTTTCGCTCAATGTATGGGGAATGATGGTCAGCAGGAATTCGGCGCCATCCACCGCATTGACCGTCAGGCTGGTGCCGTCGACGGTGATCGAGCCTTTATGGGCAATGTACTTGGCCAGCTCTTTCGGGGCGCGGATGCGAAACTCCACGGCCCGGGCGTTATCGCTGCGCGACACCACTTCACCCACGCCGTCGACATGGCCGCTGACCAGATGCCCGCCCAACCGGGTGGTGGGGGTCAGGGCTTTTTCCAGGTTGACCGGGCTGCCGCTCTTGAGATCGTTCATGGCGGTGCGGTCGAGGGTTTCGCGGCTGACGTCCGCCAGGAAACCATTGCCCGGCAGTTCGACGGCGGTCAGGCACACGCCGTTGACCGCGATGCTGTCGCCCAGTTTGACGTCACTCAGATCGAGCTTGCCGGTTTCGACATGGACCCGCACGTCGCCACCCTTGGGGGTCAGTGCACGGATGCTGCCGATGGATTCGATGATGCCGGTGAACATGGAGTCCTCCTCGAGAACGGGCCGCCGCTTGAGCGAAAGCCAGGAATTATACGCTCGCCTGCGCGACGGGAACGGCGGTGACTCGCCAGTCATCGCCCACGGCACGGATTTCGGTGATTTTCAGTTCTGGAGCGTCTTTCATCTGCGCCAGCGGCCAGTCCAGCAGCGGTCGCGCCGAAGAACCAAGGAACTTGCCGGCGATGAAAATCTGGAATTCGTCCACCAGGCCTTGCCGGGCGAAAGCCCCTGCCAAGCGCGGACCGGCCTCCACCAGCACTTCATTGACATCCCGGGCCGCCAACGCCACCAGCAACCGACGCAGATCGACCTGACCGTCATCGCCCGCCACGATCATGCATTCAGGACCGTTGGCGTACTGTTCTTCCACCGCCATGCAAGTAGCGACCAGCGCCGGGCCAGCCTTGAAGAACGGCGCATCCAGCGGCACCCGCAGGCGACCGTCTACCAGCACCCGCAGCGGCGGACGACTCATGACCAGCGCGGTCTGCTCGGCATCCAGCCCGAGTTCATCGGCGCGCACGGTCAGCCGGGCGTTGTCGGCCAGCACCGTATCGGCGCCGGTCAGCACCACACTGGCCTGGGCCCGCAAGCGCTGCACCGCCGAACGTGCGGCGGGGCCGGTGATCCACTGGCTTTCGCCACTCTCCATGGCGGTGCGGCCATCGAGGCTCATGGCGAGCTTGACCCGCACGAACGGCAAGCCGTGCTCCATGCGTTTGAGGAAACCCTGGTTGAGCAGGCGCGCTTCGCCCTCCAGCACGCCGCTTTCAGTAGCGATACCAGCCTGGGCCAAGCGTTGCAGACCGCGACCGGCAACATCCGGGTTCGGGTCCTGCATCGCCGCCACCACCCGCGCCACGCCGGCATTGACCAACGCATCGGCACAGGGCGGTGTGCGCCCGTGATGACTGCAGGGTTCGAGGGTTACGTACGCCGTGGCGCCCCGGGCCTGCTCACCGGCGGCGCGCAGGGCATGGACTTCGGCATGGGGTTCGCCGGCGCGAATGTGCCAGCCCTCACCGACCACCTGCCCGTCACGCACGATCACACAACCTACCCGGGGATTGGGGTGCGTGGAGTAGTGACCCCGTCGCGCCAGTTCCAGGGCGCGTGCCATGTATTGGGCGTCGAGGATGGCCTGTTGCGCCGGGCTGGTCATTCTTTCACCGGTTCGCGGGCCAGGCGGTCGATTTCTTCGCGAAACTCGTTCAGGTCCTGGAAGCGCCGGTACACCGAGGCGAAACGGATGTAGGCGACTTCATCGAGCTTCTGCAGCTCGGCCATCACCAGTTCTCCGACCACCAGGGATTTAACCTCGCGTTCGCCAGTGGCCCGTAGCTTGTGCTTGATGTGCACCAGCGCCGCTTCCAGGCGCTCGACACTCACCGGGCGTTTTTCCAGGGCGCGCTGCATGCCCGCGCGCAGTTTTTCTTCATCGAACGGCTGGCGACTGCCGTCGGTTTTGATCAGGCGCGGCAACACCAGTTCAGCGGTCTCGAACGTCGTGAAACGTTCGCCGCAGGCCAGGCATTCGCGGCGGCGGCGGACTTGTTCGCCCTCGGCGACCAGTCGCGAGTCGATGACTTTGGTGTCGTTGGCACCGCAGAAGGGACAGTGCATGGTGGCAGGCAACAAAAAAAGGGAGGGCCATGGTAGCGCATCCCACTGGCAAGACAAGCCATAGGGTTTACGGTATACAGACGGGGTTACCGTCAGCCCCCTGGAATTTACCTTGCTGGAGCCACACATGCCGCTACGATCGCTCGTTTTGCTCAGTCTATTCAGCCTGCTGATGGCGTGCAGCAGCGACGCCCCCAAACCCGATGCCCCCGCCCCGGCCAAGACCCCTGCGCCGAAACAGGCCCAGGAAAAAGCCCGCCAGGCCGCCGAACTGGGACCGCTGCCGGCGCATCAGCGGGAGTTGAGCGGCACCCTGCAAGGGATACCGGCCGGGGCCGAGGTCGAACTGGCACTGCTGGTGATCGATGACAAGGACCGGCCGCAACAATTGCTCGCCAGCTCCAGCCTGATCGGCAATAACCAGGCCCTGCCCTTTCGCCTGCGCTTCAACCCCGAAGCCTTCCCGGTTGGCGCCCGCGTGGAACTGCGCGGCCGCGCCAGCCAGTCCGGCCAGTTGATCCTGCATCTGCCGGAGCAACGCATCAGCCAGCCGACCACTCAGGCGCTGGGCTCGCTGCAATTTGTCAAAGCGCCATGAATTCACCGCAAGACCTGCAACACGCATTGGGGCAGTTGCTTGGAGACGCGCACCTGGTGGCTTGCCCGCTGCCTGGCACTGACCTGAAACTGTGGCTGATCGACGGCGATAACATGGACCGCGCGTTCAGCCCGGAAGAAACCCGGCGCATTCTCCACGAGCCCCCTTACTGGAGCTTCTGCTGGGCCAGCGGTCTGGCCATGGCACGCTATCTGGTCGAACAGCCGCATTGGGTCGAAGGCAAGCGGGTGCTGGACTTCGGCGCCGGCTCCGGCGTCGCGGGTATCGCGGCGCTCAAGGCCGGGGCGCTGGAAGTGGTGGCCTGTGATCTGGATCCGCTGGCGCTTGCTGCGTGCCAGGCCAACGCGTGGCTCAATGACGTAAAGCTTGGGTATTCGGAGGATTTTTTCGCTGAGGATGATCGCTTCGACCTGATCCTGGTCGCGGATGTGCTTTACGACCGCGCCAACCTGCCGTTACTCGACCAGTTCCTCAGCCGTGGCCGCGAGGCTCTGGTGGCCGACTCCCGGGTGCGGGACTTCCAGCATCCGCTGTACCGGCGCATCGAAATGCTCGAAGCCATGACCCTGCCGGATCTGGCCGAGCCCGAGGAGTTTCGGCATGTGAGCCTGTACCACGCGCGGCGTCAGCCTTAAAAGCATCGCGAGCAGGCTCGCTCCCACA
>NZ_JABWQV010000130.1 GCF_014268615.1 Pseudomonas tehranensis
CCGCTCTTATATAAGAAGCGGGGGCCGTTTCGGTGCAGCTTGGGACCTAGCGCAAGGCAGGTCTTACTTGCGGTCTTCCAGTCGGGTGATGTCACGCGACTCGTAGCCGGTGTACAACTGGCGCGGGCGGCCGATCTTGTACGGGCTGGAGAGCATTTCCTTCCAGTGGGAGATCCAACCCACGGTCCGCGCCAGGGCGAAGATCACGGTGAACATGCTGGTTGGAATGCCGATCGCCTTGAGGATGATCCCCGAGTAGAAGTCGACGTTCGGGTACAGCGAGCGCTCGATGAAGTACGGGTCGGTCAGGGCGATCTCTTCCAGGCGCATGGCCAGTTCGAGTTGCGGATCGTTCTTGATCCCCAGTTCCTTGAGCACTTCGTCGCAGGTCTGCTTCATGACGGTGGCGCGCGGGTCGCGGTTCTTGTAGACCCGGTGACCGAAGCCCATCAGCTTGAACGGATCGTTCTTGTCCTTGGCCTTGGCGATGAACTTGTCGATGTTCGAGACATCGCCGATTTCATCGAGCATGGTCAGTACCGCTTCGTTGGCGCCGCCGTGGGCTGGGCCCCAGAGCGCGGCGATACCGGCGGCGATACAGGCGAACGGGTTGGCACCCGAGGAGCCTGCCAAGCGCACGGTGGACGTGGAGGCGTTCTGCTCGTGGTCGGCGTGGAGGATGAAGATCCGGTCCATGGCCTTGGCGAGCACCGGGCTGATCGGTTTGATCTCGCACGGGGTGTTGAACATCATATGCAGGAAGTTCTCTGCATAAGTCAGGTCGTTGCGCGGGTACATCATGGGCTGGCCCATGGAGTACTTGTAAACCATGGCTGCCAGGGTTGGCATCTTCGCCACCAGGCGGATCGCGGAGATTTCGCGATGCTGGGGGTTATTGATGTCCAGGGAGTCGTGGTAGAAGGCCGAGAGGGCGCCGACAACACCGCACATGACGGCCATCGGGTGGGCATCGCGACGGAAGCCGTTGAAGAAGGTCTTCAACTGTTCGTGAACCATGGTGTGGTTCTTCACGGTGCTGACAAACTGGGCCTTTTGCTCTGCGGTTGGCAGCTCGCCGTTGAGCAGCAGGTAGCAGGTTTCCAGGTAGTCCGACTTTTCGGCCAGTTGTTCGATCGGGTAGCCGCGGTGCAGCAGGATGCCGTTGTCGCCGTCGATATAGGTGATCTTCGACTCGCACGAAGCGGTCGACATGAAACCTGGGTCAAAGGTGAAACGGCCCGTGGCCGTGAGGCCCCGTACGTCGATTACATCGGGACCAACGGTGCCGGTTAAAATGGGCAGCTCGACGGGGGCTGCGCCCTCGATGATCAACTGCGCTTTTTTGTCAGCCATGTGGCCTCCTATTAATGCTTGGAATCATCAGACAGACCCCCCACGCAGGGCCCGCACCACTATAGTGAGATAAATTCGAATGTCAATTTGCCTAAAGTCTTGCTCCAGAAGGCTTTAACCGGACTTTTTCCGCGAAATTGACTGCCGTTTACGCCTTTTGCTTCATATGTGCAATGCGCTATTAGGGGAAGGTGAACGCGTTGTCATTAGTAGCCTAACTGTCTATACTCGGCCACCGACCGCCAGGGGCTTTTGGGCCTGCTTTCTTGGGGGTCGTCACTCCCTGGGTGGTGAGTACCTGACCAGTGCGCGCCCCAACAACTTAGCCCTGATTGTTAGGGGCTCTTCAGTGTGAAAAAAAGCCGTGAAAAGCCAACGACCTGTAAACCTAGACCTAAGGACCATCAAACTCCCCATCACCGGCGTTACGTCGTTTCTTCACCGTGTTTCCGGCATCATTCTCTTCCTGGGCCTTGGCTTCATGCTGTATGCATTGGGTCAATCTCTGGGTTCCGAGGAAGGTTTTGCCGACGTGAAGGCGGCCTTGACCAGCCCTCTGGCCAAGTTCGTAGCATGGGGTCTCCTATCCGCTCTGCTGTATCACCTGGTTGCCGGTGTGCGCCACTTGATCATGGACATGGGCATCGGTGAGACGCTGGAAGGCGGCAAGCTGGGCTCGAAAATCATTATCGCCGTATCTGCGGTGCTGATCGTTCTGGCGGGAGTTTGGATATGGTAACCAGCGTTACGAACCTGTCGCGTTCAGGCCTTTATGACTGGATGGCACAACGTGTGTCTGCGGTCGTTCTCGCGGCTTATTTCATCTTCCTCATTGGATACCTCGTTGCGAACCCAGGTATTGGCTACGTCCAATGGCACGAGCTGTTCGCAAACAACTGGATGCGTATCTTCAGTCTGCTGGCGCTTGTCGCACTGGGCGCTCACGCCTGGGTCGGCATGTGGACCATCGCGACCGACTACCTGACGCCGATGGCGCTCGGCAAGTCGGCGACTGCCGTACGTTTCCTCTTCCAGGCTGTATGCGGCGTCGCGATGTTTGCGTACTTCGTCTGGGGTGTGCAGATTCTTTGGGGTATCTGATTCATGGCTAACATTCCTACGATTTCTTTCGACGCCATCATTATTGGTGGCGGCGGTGCCGGCATGCGCGCTGCGCTGCAACTGGCACAGGGCGGTCACAAGACTGCCGTGATCACCAAGGTTTTCCCGACCCGTTCGCACACTGTTTCCGCCCAGGGCGGCATCACCTGTGCCATCGCTTCGGCTGACCCGAACGATGACTGGCGCTGGCACATGTACGATACCGTCAAGGGTTCCGACTACATCGGTGACCAGGACGCTATCGAATACATGTGTCAGGAAGGTCCGGCCGCAGTGTTCGAACTGGACCACATGGGCCTGCCGTTCTCGCGGACCGAAACCGGCCGTATCTACCAGCGTCCGTTCGGCGGTCAGTCCAAGGATTACGGCAAGGGCGGCCAGGCTGCGCGTACTTGCGCGGCGTCCGACCGTACCGGTCACGCACTGCTGCACACCCTTTATCAGGGCAACCTGAAGGCCGGTACCACGTTCCTGAACGAGTACTACGCCGTTGACCTGGTGAAAAACCAGGATGGCGCTTTCGTCGGTGTGATCGCGATCTGCATCGAAACCGGCGAAACCACCTACATCCGCGCCAAGGCTACCGTGTTGGCCACCGGCGGTGCTGGTCGTATCTACGCTTCCACCACCAACGCCCTGATCAACACCGGTGACGGTGTCGGCATGGCGCTGCGTGCTGGCGTGCCGGTACAAGACATCGAAATGTGGCAGTTCCACCCGACCGGCATCGCCGGTGCCGGTGTACTGGTCACCGAAGGTTGCCGCGGTGAAGGCGGTTACCTGATCAACAAGCACGGCGAGCGTTTCATGGAGCGTTATGCTCCGAACGCCAAAGACCTTGCCGGTCGTGACGTGGTTGCCCGTTCGATGGTGAAAGAAATCATCGCCGGCAACGGTTGCGGTCCCAATGGCGACCACGTGATGCTCAAGCTCGACCACCTGGGCGAGGAAGTGCTGCACAGCCGTCTGCCAGGCATTTGCGAGCTGTCCAAGACCTTCGCTCACGTCGACCCTGTCGTCGCGCCGGTTCCGGTAGTTCCAACCTGCCACTATATGATGGGCGGCGTTGCCACCAACATTCACGGCCAGGCGATCACCCAGAACGCCGAAGGCGTGGACGAAATCATCCCTGGCCTGTTCGCAGTGGGTGAAGTGGCGTGCGTATCGGTTCACGGTGCCAACCGTCTGGGCGGCAACTCGCTGCTCGACCTGGTGGTATTCGGCCGCGCTGCCGGCCTGCACCTGGAAAAAGCGCTGACCGACGGTATCGAGTATGACGATGCCACCGACGCCAACATCGAAGCCGCACTCGCGCGTCTGTCCGCTCTGAATGCGCGTACCGAAGGCGAAGACGTGGCGACCCTGCGTCGCGAGCTGCAAAACTGCATGCAGAACTACTTCGGTGTGTTCCGTACCGGCGAGTACATGCAGAAGGGTATCGCTCAGCTGGCTCAGTTGCGTGAACGAATCGCCAACGTGAAGATCAACGATAAGTCGCAGGCGTTTAACACTGCACGTATCGAAGCGCTGGAACTGCAGAACCTGCTGGAAGTGGCCGAAGCCACCGCCATCGCGGCCGAAGTGCGCAAAGAGTCCCGTGGTGCCCACGCCCGCGAAGACTACGAAGACCGTGACGACGAAAACTGGCTGTGCCACACCCTGTATTTCCCGGGTGACAAGCGCGTCGCCAAGCGTGCGGTGAACTTCTCGCCGAAGACTGTTCCGACTTTTGAACCTAAGATTCGGACTTATTAAGGGTGGCCGCCATGTTGCAAGTCAGTGTTTATCGCTACAACCCTGATCAGGACGCTGCGCCGTTCATGCAGGATTTCCAGGTTGAAACCGACGGCAAAGACCTGATGGTGCTGGACGTGCTGGCCCTGATCAAAGAGCAGGACGAAGGTTTCTCCTATCGTCGCTCTTGCCGCGAGGGCGTTTGCGGCTCCGACGGCATGAACATCAACGGCAAGAACGGCCTGGCCTGCATCACGCCGCTGTCCGCCGTGGTCAAGGGCAACAAGCTGATCGTTCGTCCGCTGCCAGGTTTGCCGGTTATTCGTGACCTGGTCGTCGATATGAGCATCTTCTACAAGCAATACGAGAAGGTGAAGCCATTCCTGCAGAACGATTCGCCGGCTCCGGCCATCGAACGTCTGCAGTCCCCGGAAGAGCGTGAAAAGCTCGACGGTCTGTACGAGTGCATCCTGTGCGCCTGCTGCTCGACCTCGTGCCCATCCTTCTGGTGGAACCCGGACAAATTCCTGGGCCCGGCCGCTCTGCTGCAAGCGTATCGCTTCCTGGCAGACAGCCGCGACACCAAGACGTCCGAGCGTCTGGCTGCACTGGATGACCCGTTCAGCGTATTCCGCTGCCGCGGGATCATGAACTGCGTCAACGTCTGCCCGAAAGGCCTGAACCCGACTAAGGCCATCGGTCACGTACGTAACATGCTGCTGCAAAGCGGCGTGTGATTCAGCTGCTGTACCCGTAGAACCGCTGTACCCGCAGAGGCTATGGCGCGGGCTTCAACCCGCGTCCTGGCTATAACCAGAACCGCCGCTCACAAAGCGGCAGTTCTTATTTTGAAGAAATGAGACAAGCAGGGGCATCCGGGCTGGTACCCGGACTATCAGCGTGATCCTAAGTGGCTTGTTTTAGTCGCTGCACTCGGACTTCTGCAAGTTTGCTCGGTGTTTTCGCCGATGGTGTTCCCCAAATCGAGGGTGACCAAGCATGCAAGAAAGCGTGATGCAGCGCATGTGGAACAGTGCCCACCTCTCCGGTGGTAACGCTGCCTATGTGGAAGAGCTCTACGAGCTCTACCTGCACGACCCTAACGCTGTGCCAGAAGAGTGGCGCACCTACTTTCAGAAGTTGCCGGCTGACGGTAACTCTGCCACTGATGTTTCGCACTCGACAATTCGCGATCATTTCGTGCTGCTGGCAAAGAACCAGCGCCGCGCTCAACCGGTGTCTGCCGGCAGCGTGAGCAGTGAGCACGAGAAGAAGCAAGTTGAAGTGCTGCGACTGATCCAGGCCTACCGGATGCGCGGCCACCAGGCAGCCCAGCTGGACCCGCTGGGGCTGTGGCAGCGTCCTGCACCTGCAGACCTGTCGATCACTCACTACGGCTTGACCAATGCCGATCTTGATACGACCTTCCGTGCCGGCGACCTGTTCATCGGCAAAGAGGAAGCGAGCCTACGCGAAATTCACGAAGCGTTGCAGCAGACATATTGCCGCACCATCGGCGCTGAATTTACGCACATCACCGATTCCGAGCAGCGCCAGTGGTTCCAGCAGCGTCTGGAAAGCGTTCGTGGCCGTCCGACGTACTCCGCCGACATCAAGAGCCACTTGCTCGAGCGCGTCACCGCCGGTGAAGGCCTGGAGAAATACCTGGGCACCAAGTACCCGGGTACCAAGCGTTTTGGCCTGGAAGGCGGCGAAAGCCTGATTCCGATGCTCGACGAGCTGATCCAGCGTTCGGGTTCCTACGGCACCAAGGAAGTCGTCATCGGCATGGCCCACCGTGGTCGTCTGAACGTACTGGTCAACACCTTCGGTAAAAACCCGCGGGAGCTGTTCGACGAGTTCGAAGGCAAGAAGAAGGTCGAGCTGGGCTCCGGTGACGTGAAATACCACCAGGGTTTCTCGTCCAACGTGATGACCACTGGTGGCGAAGTCCACCTGGCGATGGCTTTCAACCCGTCCCACCTGGAAATCGTTTCCCCGGTGGTCGAGGGTTCGGTCCGTGCCCGTCAGGATCGCCGCAACGACCCGACCGGCGAGAAGGTGCTGCCGATCTCCATCCACGGTGACGCGGCATTCGCCGGTCAAGGCGTGGTCATGGAAACCTTCCAGATGTCGCAGACCCGCGGTTTCAAGACCGGCGGCACCGTGCACATCGTGATCAACAACCAGGTCGGTTTCACCATCAGCAACCCGGAAGACTCGCGCTCTACCGAGTACGCCACCGACGTCGCGAAAATGATCCAGGCGCCGATTCTCCATGTGAATGGCGATGATCCGGAAGCCGTGCTGTTCGTGACCCAGTTGGCCATCGACTACCGCATGCAGTACAAGCGTGATGTGGTGATCGACCTGGTCTGCTACCGTCGTCGCGGCCACAACGAGGCCGACGAGCCAAGCGGCACCCAGCCTCTGATGTACCAGCAGATCGCCAAGCAGCGCACCACCCGTGAGCAGTATGCCGAGCGCCTGACCCAGAGCGGTGTATTGGATGCAGCGCGCGTCCAGGAAAAAGTCGATGAATATCGCAATGCCCTGGACAATGGCCTGCACGTTGTAAAAAGCCTGGTCAAAGAGCCGAACAAAGAGCTGTTCGTGGACTGGCGCCCGTACCTGGGTCATGCCTGGACCGCTCGTCACGACACCCGCTTCGACCTCAAGACCTTGCAGGAACTGTCCGCCAAGCTGCTGGAAATCCCGGAAGGCTTCGTGGTTCAGCGCCAGGTCGCGAAAATCTACGAAGACCGGCAGAAGATGCAAGCCGGCGGCCTGCCGATCAACTGGGGTTACGCCGAAACCATGGCGTACGCGACCCTGGCGTTCGAAGGTCACCCGATCCGCATCACCGGCCAGGACGTAGGCCGCGGCACTTTCTCGCACCGCCACGCGGCGCTGCACAACCAGAAAGACGCCAGCACCTACATCCCGCTGCAACACCTGTACAAAGGCCAGCCACGTTTCGACCTGTACGACTCGCTGCTGTCCGAGGAAGCCGTCCTGGCGTTCGAATATGGCTACTCCACCACCGAGCCAAATGCGCTGGTGATCTGGGAAGCCCAGTTCGGCGACTTCGCCAACGGTGCCCAGGTGGTTGTCGACCAGTTCATCACCAGCGGCGAGCACAAGTGGGGCCGTCTCTGCGGTCTGACCATGCTGTTGCCACACGGTTATGAAGGGCAGGGGCCGGAGCACTCCTCTGCACGTCTGGAGCGTTACCTGCAACTGTGTGCCGAGCACAACGTCCAGGTTTGCGTACCGACGACTCCGGCACAGATCTACCACCTGCTGCGTCGCCAGGTCATCCGTCCGCTGCGCAAGCCGCTGATCGTGCTGACACCCAAGTCGTTGCTGCGTCACAAACTGGCGATCTCCACGCTCGAAGATCTGGCCGAAGGCTCCTTCCAGACCGTTATTTCGGAAATCGATACGCTGGAAGCGGCCAAGGTGACTCGCCTGGTCCTGTGCAGTGGCAAGGTTTACTACGACCTGCTGGAAAAACGTCGTGCCGAAGGCCGCGAAGACATCGCCATCGTGCGTATCGAGCAGCTGTACCCGTTCCCGGAAGAAGACCTGATGGAGGCCATCGCGCCTTACACCAACCTCACCCACGTGGTGTGGTGTCAGGAAGAACCGATGAACCAGGGTGCGTGGTACAGCAGCCAGCATCACCTGCGTCGCAGCATTGGCAACCATAACAAGGCCCTGGGCCTGGAATATGCCGGCCGTGATGCTTCCGCGGCACCGGCGTGTGGTTATGCGTCGATGCACGCCGAGCAGCAGGAAAAACTGCTGCAAGATGCTTTCACTGTTTAAGCCTTCGTGCTGACTGAAACCGAATTTTAAGGACCCACAGATAATGGCTATCGAAATCAAAGCCCCGTCATTCCCGGAATCGGTTGCCGATGGCACCGTTGCCACCTGGCACAAGAAACCAGGCGACGCTGTAAAGCGTGACGACCTGATCGTCGACATCGAGACCGACAAAGTCGTTCTGGAAGTGTTGGCCGAAGCTGACGGCGTGCTCGGCGCAATCGTTGCCGAAGAGGGCGCTACCGTCCTGTCCAACCAGGTACTGGGCTCGATCGAAGAGGGCGGCGCTGCTGCCGCTGCTCCGGCCGCTGCTGCTGCGCCTACCGCTGCCCAGGCTGCTGCTCCAGCCGCCGATGGCGAGGACGATCCAGTCGCTGCCCCGGCCGCTCGCAAGATCGCCGAAGAGAATGGCATCAACATCGCTTCCGTTGCCGGCACCGGCAAGGGTGGTCGTGTGACCAAGGAAGACGTGGTTGCAGCCGTTGCCGCCAAGAAAGCCGCTCCAGCCGCTGCCCCAGCAAAGGCTGCCGCGCCTGCCGCTGCCGCTCCGGTGTTCGCTGCCGGTGATCGCGTTGAAAAACGCGTTCCGATGACCCGCCTGCGCGCCAAGGTTGCCGAACGTCTGGTTGAAGCCCAGTCGAACATGGCAATGCTGACCACTTTCAACGAAGTCGACATGACCGAAGTCATGGCCCTGCGTTCGAAGTACAAGGACCTGTTCGAGAAGAGCCACAACGGCGTACGCCTGGGCTTCATGTCGTTCTTCGTCAAGGCTGCCACTGAAGCACTCAAGCGCTTCCCGGCCGTCAACGCGTCGATCGATGGCTCCGACATCGTTTACCACGGTTACGCCGACATCGGTGTTGCGGTCTCCAGCGACCGTGGCCTGGTGGTTCCGGTCCTGCGTAACGCCGAACTGATGAGCCTGGCTGAAATCGAAGGCGGCATCGCCACCTTCGGCAAGAAGGCCCGTGACGGCAAGCTGTCCATCGAAGAGATGACCGGCGGTACGTTCACCATCACCAACGGTGGTACATTCGGTTCGATGATGTCGACCCCGATCGTCAACCCGCCACAAGCGGCGATCCTGGGCATGCACAACATCCTGCAACGCCCGATGGCGATCAATGGTCAGGTCGTGATTCGTCCGATGATGTACCTGGCACTGTCCTACGATCACCGTTTGATCGACGGTAAAGAAGCCGTGACTTTCCTGGTAACCATCAAGAACCTGCTTGAAGATCCGGCTCGTCTGCTGCTGGATATCTGATTCGCCGCGAGGGCCGGTCGGTTGACCGGCCTCTTGCTGAAATAACCGGTTTCGTCCCACGACGGTCTCCACAAGTGACCGTCCGGTTTGATTCGAGAAGGAATGACTCATGACTCAGAAATTCGACGTGGTAGTGATTGGTGCGGGCCCTGGCGGCTACGTAGCGGCCATCAAGGCTGCGCAACTGGGCCTCACCACTGCCTGCATCGAGAAATACACCGACAAGGAGGGCAAACTGGCCCTCGGCGGTACTTGCCTGAACGTCGGTTGCATTCCATCCAAGGCGCTGCTGGACAGCTCCTGGAAGTTCCACGAAGCGCAAGATGGCTTGGCCATTCATGGCATTGGCGGCGTCAACCGCGAAAGCGTCACCATTGACGTGCCTGCCATGGTTGGCCGCAAGGCCAACATCGTCAAAGGCCTGACCTCTGGCGTTGCCACCCTGTTCAAGGCCAACGGCGTGACCTCGATCCAGGGTCACGGCAAGCTGCTGATGGGCAAGAAGGTCGAAGTGACCAAGCCAGACGGCTCGGTTGAAGTGATCGAAGCCGAGAACGTCATCCTGGCACCCGGCTCGCGTCCGATCGACATTCCGCCGGCTCCGGTCGACCAGAACGTGATCGTCGATTCCACCGGCGCTCTGGAATTCCAGTCCGTACCAAAACGCCTGGGCGTGATCGGCGCTGGTGTTATCGGCCTGGAGCTGGGTTCGGTATGGTCGCGCCTGGGCGCGCAAGTAACCGTCCTCGAAGCACTGGACACCTTCCTGATGGCCGCCGACACCGCGGTTTCCAAGGAAGCGCTGAAAACCCTGACCAAGCAAGGCCTGGACATCAAGCTGGGCGCTCGCGTGACCGGTTCCAAGGTCAATGGCGAAGAAGTGGTGGTGAACTACACCGACGCCAACGGCGAACAGACCATCACCTTCGACAAACTGATCGTTGCGGTTGGCCGTCGCCCAGTGACCACTGACCTGCTGTCCGCCGATTGCGGTGTGACTCTCGACGAGCGCGGCTTCATCGCGGTCGATGATCAGTGCGCAACCGACGTACCGGGCGTCTTCGCCATCGGTGACGTGGTACGCGGCATGATGCTGGCGCATAAAGCGTCCGAAGAAGGCATCATGGTGGTCGAGCGCATCAAGGGCCACAAAGCCCAGATCAACTACGACCTGATCCCGTCGGTTATCTACACCCACCCGGAAATCGCATGGGTCGGCAAGACCGAGCAAACCTTGAAAAACGAAGGTGTTGAAGTTAACGTCGGCACCTTCCCGTTCGCAGCCTCCGGCCGTGCCATGGCAGCCAACGATACCGGTGGTTTCGTGAAAGTTATCGCCGATGCCAAGACGGATCGCGTATTGGGCGTTCACGTGATTGGCCCAAGCGCTGCCGAGCTGGTACAGCAAGGCGCGATCGGTATGGAATTCGGCACCAGCGCTGAAGATCTGGGCATGATGGTCTTCTCCCATCCGACCCTGTCCGAAGCCTTGCACGAAGCGGCTCTGGCCGTAAATGGCGGCGCCATCCACGTGGCCAACCGCAAAAAGCGTTAATAGACAATAAGAAACCACGGCGGTATGGCCCGTCGTGAGCCTTGCGAGCAAGACTCACCGCGGAATATCCGCTGGACGCAGCCTTGCGTAGCGGCACCGGTTATCTGGAACGCTACGCAAGCAGCAGTCACAGGTGGTGCGGCACCATAACGGTGCAGCACCGAATGCGCAGTACCTAACGAAGACGGTAATAAGCATGAATCTTCACGAGTATCAGGGTAAGCAGCTGTTCGCTGAGTACGGCCTGCCAGTATCCACCGGCTACGCGGTAGACACCCCGGAAGCGGCAGCAGAAGCTTGCGACAAAATCGGCGGCAGCGAATGGGTCGTCAAAGCCCAGGTTCACGCCGGTGGTCGCGGTAAAGCGGGCGGCGTCAAGCTGGTTCGCAGCAAAGAAGACGCCAAAGCCTTCGCACAGCAGTGGCTGGGCAAGCGTCTGGTGACCTACCAGACTGACGCCAACGGTCAGCCAGTCACCAAGATCCTGGTTGAATCGTGCACTGATATCGCTAAAGAGCTGTACCTGGGCGCTGTCGTTGACCGTTCGAGCCGCCGTATCGTGTTCATGGCTTCCACCGAAGGTGGCGTGGACATCGAGAAAATCGCTCACGATACCCCTGAGAAAATCCTCAAGGCCACTATCGATCCACTGGTTGGCGCCCAGCCATTCCAGGGTCGCGAGCTGGCATTCCAGCTGGGCCTGGAAGGCAAGCAGGTCACTCAGTTCGCCAAGATCTTCGTAGGCCTGGCCAAGCTGTTCCAGGACCACGACCTGGCGCTGCTGGAAGTGAACCCGCTGGTGATCAAGGCCGACGGCGATCTGCACTGCCTCGATGCCAAGATCAACATCGACGCCAACGCCATGTACCGTCAGCCTAAGCTGAAGACTTTCCACGATCCGTCGCAAGACGATCCGCGCGAAGCGCACGCTGCCAAGTTCGAACTGAACTACGTGGCCCTGGAAGGCAACATCGGTTGCATGGTCAACGGTGCTGGCCTGGCCATGGGTACCATGGACATCGTCAACCTGCATGGCGGCAAGCCAGCCAACTTCCTCGACGTGGGCGGTGGTGCTACCAAGGAACGCGTAACCGAAGCGTTCAAGATCATCCTGTCCGACACTAACGTCGCTGCAGTACTGGTCAACATCTTCGGCGGCATCGTTCGTTGCGACATGATTGCCGAAGGCATCATCGGCGCCGTGAAAGAAGTCGGCGTGAAAATCCCGGTTGTTGTTCGCCTCGAAGGCAACAACGCTGAGCTGGGCGCTAAAGTACTGGCAGAAAGCGGTTTGAACATCATCGCTGCTACCAGCCTGACCGACGCTGCTCAACAAGTCGTTAAAGCTGCGGAGGGCAAATAATGAGCGTCCTGATCAATAAAGACACCAAGGTTATCTGCCAGGGTATTACCGGTTCGCAAGGTAGTTTCCACACCCAGCAAGCTCTGGAATACGGCACCAAGATGGTTGGCGGCGTAACTCCGGGCAAAGGCGGCACCGAGCACCTGGGCCTGCCTGTCTTCAACACTGTCAAAGACGCTGTTGCTGCCACTGGCGCTACCGCCAGCGTGATCTACGTTCCAGCTCCTTTCTGCAAGGATTCCATCCTTGAAGCAGCGTTCGGCGGCATCAAGCTGATCGTCTGCATCACCGAAGGCATCCCGACCATCGACATGCTGGAAGCCAAGGTCAAGTGCGACGAGCTGGGTATCACCCTGATCGGCCCTAACTGCCCAGGCGTGATCACTCCAGGCGAATGCAAGATCGGCATCATGCCAGGTCACATTCACTTGCCAGGCAAGGTCGGTATCGTTTCCCGTTCCGGCACCCTGACTTACGAAGCCGTCAAGCAGACCACTGACGCCGGTTTCGGTCAGTCGACTTGCGTCGGCATCGGCGGTGACCCGATCCCAGGCTCCAACTTCATCGACATCCTGAAGCTGTTCCAGGAAGACCCGAAGACCGAAGCGATCGTCATGATCGGTGAGATCGGCGGTTCGGCTGAAGAAGAAGCGGCTGCCTACATCAAGGCTAACGTGACCAAGCCGGTTGTTTCCTACATCGCAGGTGTGACTGCTCCTCCGGGCAAGCGCATGGGCCATGCTGGCGCAATCATCTCTGGCGGCAAAGGCACTGCGGACGAGAAATTCGCCGCTCTGCAAGACGCAGGCGTGAAAACCGTGCGTTCGCTGGCAGACATCGGCAAGGCCCTGGCCGAGCTGACTGGCTGGGAAATGAAGAAGTAAGCTTCGGCTGACTTTTTGCTCCAGCAACAAAGGCCACCTTCGGGTGGCCTTTGTCGTT
>NZ_JABWQV010000131.1 GCF_014268615.1 Pseudomonas tehranensis
CCTTGTGGGAGCGAGCCTGCTCGCGATGACAGAGTGTCAGTCGCCAACAATGTCGGCCGATATACCGCTATCGCGAGCAGGCTCGCTCCCACAGGGGGCATGTATTGAGTCTACATTCGGGTCAGGCCAGGTTTTCATCCGTGGCCGGCACGATCAGGATCCCCGCCCGCAAGCCATTCTTGACCTTGGGGTTCGGGAAGATGATCCGCGCACCTTCTTCTTCGATGACCCAACGGGTCTGGGCGATGTCTTCAGCCAGGACATAGCCTTTGCCCAACTCCGAGAAGTTCTCGATGTCCGCTGGCAGGTTCAGGCGAAAACTGTCGCTGTGCTTGATGATTTCCCGCGCGACGCTGAACAGTTGCAGGCCGTCCAGACTTTCGTCCGATTCGGGCTCGGTGCCTTCGATGATCTGTTGCAGACGGGTTTCCAGCAGACTGACGTTGACGCCGTCGTTTTCCCCGAATGGCCGGGCTTTGCCCAGTTCCAGGGTGAAAGACTCGGCACCCAACTGGTCATAGGTGTAGGCGCTGAACACAATGGACGGTTTGTTCTGCAGCAGCACCGCTTCCATGCCGGCGGCGCGCAGCCGCGCCAGTTCACGGCGTGAATGCTGGCGACCTTCCTTCCACGGATACAGGGCGAATTGCTCGATCTTCGAACCCCGGATAGCGGTGTGCAGGTCGTAATGCAAGCGACTGCGGTCCGGCACGCTAAAGAAACTGGCGGCCAACCGCTCCAATTCGCAAGCCCGCAACGCCTCGGCGCCGCCGCTCAGCTCATGACGACCGTTGAACAACCGGTTGACGTCCTGCTCGACAAAACGCTCTCCGCGGCGGATGGCCTCCGGATTGCCGAACAGAAACAGAATGCGTGCCCGTGGCTTGAGATCCCCACGGGCGATGTCGTGCAGCAACCGATCAAGCAATTCGATCGGTGCGGTTTCGTTGCCGTGGATACCGGCAGACAGCAACAGGTCCTGGCCATTGTCCCGGGCCTGGGGCGGCTTGACCTCCAGCGCGCCCTCGCTCAGCCAGCGCATCCGTACGCCTTCGACAGTCAGTTGAGTCTTCTCCGCCGGTTCGCGGCCGGCGAGGGTCAGTTCAAGCAATTTGCCGAGGGCGAGCATAGCGCGGCTCCTTAATGGTCGTGGCCGCAATCCGGACCATGGACATGATCATCGTCGCCCATGTCGGCCGGTTCCATTTCCAGTTGCAGGCTCACCAGGTTGGTGGCCAATGGGCGCAGCAACAGGTTGGCGTATTCCTCATCCCCCTCCTCGACGTCGACGCCGATCAGCAACTGACCGCGGCCGTCCTGCTGGATCCACACCTCTTTGCCCTGCCACATGACCGCAACGCGGGTGCAGGAGGTTTCCAGTTGGGTGCCGTCGGTGTCTTCAAGGATCAGTTGCAAGGTATCGCTCATGTTTTTACGTTCTCGTCGGGGGAAAAGGCAACGCGCCCTGCTTTGACTGTAGTCAGGTCGCGCGCGCTTTCAATTGATCTGGAAAGGATAAACCGCGCCAAGTTTAAGGATTTGTGTCAGCTCATCCAGTGCCGCCCGGCATTCGAGCAGTAGCTGCGGGTCCGCCAGGTCGTTTTCGGTCATGCGATCGCGGTAGTGACGCTCGACCCATTGGGTCAGCGAATCGTACAACGGCGCGGTCATGATAACCCCTGGGTTGACGGCGGCCAGTTCGGTTTCATTGAGGGCCACGCGCAGCCTCAGGCAAGCCGGACCACCGCCGTTCTGCATGCTTTGCTTGAGGTCGAAGACTTTCACTTCGCCAATCACCCCGCCAGAGCCCGTCAGGCCTTGCAGGTACTGCCAGACACGTTCGTTGCCGCGACACTCTTCCGGCACGATCAACAGCATCGAGCCGTCGGGACGCGACAGCAACTGGCTATTGAACAGGTAGGAACGTACCGCGTCATCGACGGTAACCGCCGAACGCGGCACGCACACCGACTGAAATTTCCCACCGACCTTGGCGAGTTTGCTGCTCAGTTCGGCCAGCATCCGGTCGGTCTCGAGAAACGCATCTTCGTGATAGAACAGCACTTCGCCGTTGCCCACCGCGATCACGTCGTTATGAAACACCCCCTGGTCGATCACTGACGGGTTCTGTTGGGCGTACACAACGCCCTCCTCCCTCAGACCATGCAGACGAGCGACCGCCTGAGAAGCTTCCAGGGTCTGGCGTGCCGGGTATTTCTGCGGTGCGGGATAACGGGTGTCGAAGGCGCTGCGGCCGAACACGAAAAATTCAACACCCGCCTCGCCGTAAGCCCGACAGAAACGCGTGTGGTTGGCCGCGCCTTCGTCGCCGAATTGCGCCACCGCCGGCAGCGCGGCGTGGTGGGCGAAGTGCTGCTGATCGGCAAACATCGCCCCCAGCACGCGACTGGTGGTCGGGTGTTCAATGCTGCGGTGATATTTGCAGTTCAGGTTGGCAGCGGTGAAATGCACGCGGCCATCAGCCGTGTCGGCGCTCGGGCTGACCGTAGCGGCATTGGCCACCCACATGCTGGAGGCCGAGCAACTGGCGACCAGCAGCGGCATCGCTTCTTTGGCAGCCTGCTGTATGACCTGGGCATCGCTGCCAGCAAAACCCAACCGACGCAGGGCCGCCACATCAGGACGCTCCTGGGGCGCCAACACGCCTTGCTGGAAGCCCATGTCCATCAACGCTTTCATTTTCGCCAGGCCCTGCAACGCCGCTTCCTTGGGGTTGGAGGACTGCTGGCTATTGCTCTGGGACGCGACGTTGCCGTACGAGAGCCCGCCGTAGTTGTGGGTCGGCCCCACTAGACCGTCAAAGTTGACTTCATAGGATTTCATCAGCGAGGCTCCACGAGAATCTGTTTTTTATAGGCATCAAGTAACGGTTCATCGAACACCGCGGCGCGGCTATCGCGGGCAAGCCTTGCTCCCACAGGTTTTGCATCATATCTGTGGGAGCGAGCCTGCTCGCGATGGGGGCTACACCATTCTCACACCGGGGGTCAGGGCAGCCGGCATGACAAGGCTTGGGGTTTCCAGTGACGCCACCGGGTACGCGCAATAATCAGCCGCATAATAGGCACTGGCGCGGTGGTTGCCCGAGGCCCCGACACCGCCGAACGGCGCGCTGCTGGCGGCGCCGGTCAGTTGTTTGTTCCAGTTGACGATGCCGGCACGGCTCTGCAGCCAAAACTGCTGGTAACGCGCCTGGGAATCCGACAGCAGACCCGCAGCCAGGCCATATTGGGTATTGTTGGCCTCGGTGATTGCCGCAGGGAAATCCGCGTAACGAATCACCTGCAGCAACGGCCCGAACAGTTCTTCATCAGGACGCTCGGCCACCGCTGTCACATCCAGGATGCCCGGTGTCAGCAACGCAGCCTGGGCCAGCGGCTGGGTCATGGCCAACAGCGGCACGGCACCCAGGCCCAGCAAATGGTTTTGCGCATCCATCAGCGCCTTCGCTGCGCCCAGGGAAATCACCGACCCCATGAACGGCGCCGGTTGCTGATCAAAGGCGCCGACTTCCAGCGTCGAGCTGACCGCCACCAGACGCGCCAGCAAGGCATCGCCCCACGCCCCTTGCGGCACCAGCAGGCGCCGTGCGCAGGTGCAGCGCTGGCCGGCAGAAATGAAGGCCGACTGAATGATGGTGTAGACCGCCGCATCGACGTCCGCCACTTCATCCACCACCAGCGGATTATTACCGCCCATTTCCAGCGCCAGGATCTTGTCCGGGCGCCCGGAGAATTGTTGATGCAAGAGGTTGCCGGTGCGGCTGGAACCGGTGAAAAACAACCCGTCGATGCCCGGATTCGCCGCCAGGGCGATGCCGGTTTCCCGCGCGCCTTGCAGCAGGTTCAGCACGCCCGCCGGCAGACCGGCCTCGACCCAGCACTTGACCGTCAGCTCAGCGACTTTCGGGGTCAGCTCGCTGGGCTTGAACAACACCGTGTTGCCGGCCAACAAGGCCGGGACGATGTGCCCATTGGGCAAATGGCCGGGGAAGTTGTAAGGGCCGAACACCGCCACCACACCATGGGGTTTGTGGCGCAGCACGGCGGTGGCGTCGCCCAGGGGGCCGCTCTTCTCGCCGGTGCGTTCGCGGTAGCTCTGCACGGAAATGGCGACCTTGTTGACCATGCTGGTGACTTCGGTCGTCGCTTCCCACAACGGCTTGCCGGTTTCTTCACCGATGCAGTGAGCCAGTTCATCCGCGTGGCTCTTCAAGGCCGCGGCAAACGCTTCCAGCACCTGGATACGCTCATCCAGCGAACGGCGGGCCCAGTCCGGAAAGGCCTGACGTGCGGCCTGCACCGCCGACTCCACCTGCGCGGCCGTGGCGCCATTGCCCGACCACAGCACTTGCTGAGTCACCGGGTTCAACGACTCAAAGAGGTCACCCTGACCTTCCAGCCAGCTTCCAGCGATGTACAGCGACTTCATTATTTCGACTCCCGAGCAGCGGACAACGCAACGGCACGCACCTGATCGCCGGCGTTGAGTTGAAGACGTTTGGCCGTCAGCGGATCCACCACCAGGGTGCCTGCGGCCAAGCGTGCCGGCGCAGCAGTGATGCGGCAGTCTTCGCGTTTGCGGTTATGCATGATGAACGGCGTCGCGTCGTCGCCCGGCGTGCCGATGGCCAATACCAGTGCCTGGCTGTCGCGAATCGCGCGGATCTTGCCGGTTTCGCATTCAACGGCCGGGCCGGCGTCGAAGATGTCGACGTAACCCTGGTAACTGAACCCTTCGCTCTTGAGCATCGACAGCGCAGGCTCCGTGTCGGGATGAACCTGGCCGATCACCGCCCGGGCATCCTCCGACAGGAAACAGGTGTACAGCGGAAACTTGGGCATCAGTTCAGCGATGAACGCCTTGTTGCCCACGCCGGTCAGGTAATCGGCCTGACTGAATTCCATCTTGAAAAAGTGCCGTCCCAGGCTTTCCCAGAACGGCGAGCGACCTCTGTCATCGGACATGCCACGCATCTCGGCGATGATCTTGTTGCCAAACAGGTTCGGGAACTCGGCGATGAACAGCAGCCGCGCCTTGGCCAACATGCGGCCATTGAGGCCAGTGCGGTAGTCAGCGTGCAGGAACAGCGAACACAGCTCGGAATTGCCGGTCAGGTCGTTGGCCAAAAACAGCGTCGGGATTTCCCGATAGATGTTCAGCTCCTGGGAGGCGCTGACCGTCAGGCCGACCCGGAAGTTGTACCAGGGCTCGCGCAGCCCAACGGCCCCGGCGATGGCGGAAATGCCCACCACGCGACCGTCGTCGTCTTCGAGCACGAACAGGTAGTCCGCATCGCCACGTCCGGCTTCGCCGCGAAAAGTCTTCTCGGCCCAGCCGACCCGATGAGCCAGGCGCTCCTCGTTGGCCGGCAAGGTGGTCAGGCCGGTGCCGGTGCTGCGGGCCAGGGCAATCAGAGCGGGTAAATCGCTGCTGCGTACGGGACGAACGATCATGCTATCTCCTCATACGGGCCGCTTGCGCCACCCGCGAAACTCAGCTGTAAAGCGTTAAACCGCCACCAGGCGCACGCTGGCACCCTCGCCGACGCCCAAGGCTTCGGCCGCTTCCATATCCAGGGTCACCGGTTTGCCGGGCGCGTAGTCGAGTTCCAACAAAACGGCGCGGTAATCCTGCAACTGGGCGTTGGCCACCAGGTATTGCCGGCCGGCGCCCTTGACGGGCTCACCGAGCTTGACCGGCACCACGCGGCTCTGGGCAATCGAGCGGATCCCCGAAACGCGCGCATGCAGTGTCGGGCCACCGTCAAAGATGTCGATGTAATGATCGGTCTCGAAACCTTCGCGCATCAGGATATCGAAGGTGATCTGCGCACGCGGATGGACCTGCCCCATGGCTTCCTGGGCGGCGTCCGGCAACAGCGGCACGTAGATCGGATAGTGAGGCATCAGCTCGGCGAGGAAGGTGCGGCTCTTCAGCCCGCACAGGCGCTCGGCGGCAGCGTAGTTGAGGTCGAAGAAGTTGCGACCGATGGCGTCCCAGAACGGCGAGTCGCCATTTTCGTCGCTGTAGCCGACGATCTCGGTCACCACCGAATCGGCAAAGCGCTCCGGATGGCTGGCGACAAACAGCAGGCGCCCACGCGAATTGAGCTCCGACCACGGCGAGCCGACCAATTCCGGCACCACATAGAAGCTGGTCAGCAGGCTGTTACCGGTCAGGTCGTGGCACTGAGAGAGCACGTGGATCTTGTTGTGGATCTTCAGCTCACGGGAAGCGTGAACGAACGTCTCGTTGCGAAAACTGTAGAACGGCTCGGAATAACCGGCCGAGGCCACGATGGCCGAACAGCCCGCCAGCTTGCCGGTCGCGGTGTCTTCAAGGACGAAGAAATAGCTTTCTTCGCCGTTGAAGCTGACTTCGGCGGCAAACGAGGCTTCGCTCGCGGCGATCTTGTCGCTCAGGCGTTCCACGTCATCCGGCAAGGAAGTGACACCGATCGGACTGTCCGCAGCCAGACGCTGTACCTCGCCCAGATCCGCCATTTGTGCGGGGCGCATCACCAGCATGGTGTCACTCCTTTACTTGAAATAAATGGTTCGACCAGCAGGTCGATACACAGAGAAAAAATAGTCAGTGTGGGAGCGGGCTTGCTCGCGAAGGAGATTTAACCGTCAACATTTGCGTTGAAAGTGATGGCCTCTTCGCGAGCAAGCCCGCTCCCACATTGATCCGACTCAGCTTGAGAAATCAGGCTTGCGTCAGCTTCGCCGCGGCCCGCTCGAAGCGGTCCAGGCCGGCATCAATGTCGGCATCTTCGACCACCAGGCTCGGGGCGAAACGAATCACGTCCGGACCGGCCTGGAGGATCATCAGGCCTTCCTGCTCGGCGGCATTGAAAATGTCCTTGGCCTTGCCTTTCCAGGCGTCGTTCAGCACACAGCCGATCAGCAGCCCCAAACCACGCACCTGGGTGAACAGGCCGTATTTCTCGCCGATCTGCTCCAGGCGGGCCTTGAACTTGTCATGCTTGGCTTTGACGCCGGCGAGCACCTCAGGCGTATTGACCACATCGATCACCGCTTCGGCCACCGCGCACGCCAGCGGGTTGCCGCCGTAAGTGGTGCCGTGGGTGCCGACCACCAGATGCTTGGCCAACGCTTCGGTGGTGAGCATTGCCGCGATCGGGAAACCACCGCCCAGGCTCTTGGCGCTGGTGAGGATGTCCGGGACCACGCCGTAATGCATGTAGGCGAACAGGTGGCCGCTACGGCCCATGCCGGTCTGCACTTCATCGAACACCAGCAGCGCGTCGTGGGCATCGCACAAATCACGGGCCCCTTGCAGGTAACCCAGCTCGGCCGGCAATACGCCGCCCTCGCCCTGGATCGGCTCCAGCACCACGGCGCAGGTCTTGTCCGAAATGGCCGCTTTCAAAGCCACCAGGTCGTTGTAGGGAACGTGGGTAATACCGGTGATTTTAGGCCCGAAACCGTCGGAGTACTTCGATTGCCCGCCCACGTTCACGGTGAACAGCGTACGGCCGTGGAAGCTGTTAAGTGCGGCAATGATTTCGTATTTTTCGCTACCGAAACGATCGAACGCGACGCGACGGGCCAGCTTGAAGGCGGCCTCGTTGGCTTCGGCGCCGGAGTTACAGAAGAACGCCCGCTCGGCAAAGGTTGCATTGACCAGTTTATGGGCCAGGCGCAGGGCCGGCTCATTGGTAAAGACGTTGGACACATGCCACAGCTTGTTGGCTTGTTCGGTCAGGGCAGCGACCAGTTTCGGATGGGCGTGTCCCAATACGTTGACCGCGATACCGCCGGCGAAGTCGATCAGTTCGCGACCGGACTGGTCCCACACGTGGGAACCGGCGCCACGCACAGGGATGAAAGCAGCAGGCGCGTAGTTGGGGACCATAACCTGATCGAAATCGGCGCGTTGTACGGCGGCTTGCTCAACGGACATCGGAGTCTCCTGAAGAGGAACACCCGCCTGGAACTGGCGAGCGATGAGGGGATTGTAAGGACAGTTTTCAGCCCGGCCTTGTCGCCAAGCGACAACTTCTTATAGCGCCAACCCCCGTTTTTAGCGGGTTTATGGCAATGCGACAAATAGCGTCGCAAAGGCGCAGTTTAAACGTTGTCGCGGGATTTTAGGCGCTGGCTTCTACATTTCCCTGGCCAGCCACAACGGTAGTTTGAGAGGCGTTGTCTGTGGCGAGAGGGCTTGCTCCTGCTGGGCGCGCGGTAGGAGCTGTCGAGCGGAGCGAGGCTGCGATCTTTTCCCAGACACTTGAGCCTCAAGCGAAAGATCAAAAGATCGCAGGCTTCGCCAGCTCCTACAGAGCCCAGCGGGAGCAAGCAGCTCCCTCGCCACAGGTAAGTTGCGCCTTATAGGCCCTAGCCGCGCTCGGACGGCACCGACGACAGTTCGAAGGGGCTGCTACTGCGCCGCTGGTTGCGGTCTTCCCGAGGCGTGGCGCCGAAGAAGTTGCGATAGGCGCTGGAAAAATGCGGCCCCGAGGAAAAGCCGCAGGACAGGCCGATCTGAATGATCGATTTGCTGGTCTGCATCAGCATCTGCCGGGCCTTGTTCAGGCGCAATTCCAGGTAGTACTGGCTCGGCACACGGTTGAGGTATTGCTTGAAAATCCGCTCCAACTGGCGACGAGACACGCACACATGCTGGGCAATTTCGTCGGTGGTCAGCGGCTCTTCGATGTTGGCTTCCATCAACAGCACGGCCTGGGTGAGCTTCGGATGACTGGAGCCCAGACGGTTCTGCAAGGGGATGCGCTGGCGCTCGCCGCCCTCGCGGATGCGCTCGACCACCAGCTCTTCCGAAACCGCGCCGGCCAGTTCCGCACCGTGATCTCGGGCCAGCACCGCCAGCAGCAGATCGAGCACCGACATGCCACCGCACGCGGTCAGGCGATCGCGGTCCCAGTCAAACAGATGGCTGGTGGCAATGACCTTGGGGAAACGCTCGGAAAAGTCATCCTGCCAGCGCCAATGCACGGCGGCGCGGAAACCGTCGAGCAAGCCCAACTGGGCCAATGGGTAGACACCGGCGGACAAACCACCAATCACACAACCGGCACGCACCAGTTGTTTGAGCGCGCTGCTCAGGGGCGGCGCAAGAGCCGTCGGTGGCTCGTCGGCCAGCAGGAACAGCTTATGCAAGCCTTCGAGTTTGCCAGCCCAAGGTTCGCCCGGTAGCTGCCAGGCGCCTTCGGCCTGTGGCTCGGCCTGCAGGAACGACAATTCGTAGACGACATCCGGATGCACCCGCTGAGCAACACGCAAGGCCTCCTCGGCCAGCGCCAGCGTCAAGGCTTTAGTGCTGGGCCAAATCAGGAAACCAATTCGATGGGCAGTCATGGTGGGCAATCCGAAGCGAAAACAGTGTTAAAGCCAAAAGCGGCTGCAACCAAATTAGACCATCTGGCGCACGGTGCGCAGCATGACCTGAATCAGGTGCGTAACGGGAGCGATTACTTGAGGCTGCCCGAAAGAAATTGTTGCAGCCGCTCCGATTGCGGATTGACCAGCACTTCGCGCGGGTTGCCGCTCTCTTCGACGATGCCTTTATGCAGGAAGATCAGTTGGTTCGACACCTCACGGGCAAAGCCCATTTCGTGGGTCACCACCACCATAGTCCGGCCTTCCAGCGCCAGGGCCTGCATCACTTTGAGCACATCGCCCACCAGCTCCGGATCCAGGGCCGAAGTCGGCTCATCGAACAGCATGACTTCCGGCTCCATTGCCAACGCCCGGGCAATCGCCACGCGCTGCTGTTCGCCGCCGGACATGTGGCCAGGGTAAGCGTCCTTGCGATGCGCCACGCCGACCTTGTTCAGGTAGTGCTCGGCCTTTTCGCGCGCCTCGGCCTTGGCCACGCCCAGCACATGCACCGGCGCTTCCATGATGTTTTCCAGCGCGGTCATGTGGGACCACAGGTTGAAATGCTGGAACACCATCGACAGTCGCGAACGCATGCGTTGCAGTTGCTTGGGGTCGGCGGCTTTCAATGCGCCGTCCTTGCCGGACACCAGTTTCAGCTCTTCGTTGTTGAGCAGAATCTTGCCGGCATGGGGTTGCTCAAGCAGATTGATGCAACGCAGGAAGGTACTTTTGCCCGAGCCACTGGAACCGATGATGCTGATCACATCGCCGGCGGCGGCCTTGAGGGATACACCCTTGAGTACCTCGTGACTGCCATAGCGTTTATGCAGGTCTTGGACTTCGAGCTTGTACATGCGGTCGGTTCTCACAAAACGTCAGTCGTTGAGCAGTCGATCGGATCGATGCGTTATCAGTGCTTGCGCGGGGCCAGGTAACCCAGCCAGCGGCGCTCGGCCAGCTTGAACAGGCGCACCAGGATAAAAGTCAGGCACAGGTAGAAAACGCCGGCCGTGATGTAAGCCTCGAACGGCAAGTAGTACTGCGCATTCACCGTGCGCGCGGCACCGGTGATGTCGATCAGGGTCACGATGGAGGCCAGGCTGGTGGTCTGCAACATCATGATCACTTCATTGCTGTATTGCGGCAGCGCCCGGCGCAGCGCCGATGGCAGCAGGATCCGGCGATACAGCTTGTAGCGCGACATGCCCATGGCCTTGGCCGCCTCGATCTCACCGTTAGGCGTGGCCCGCAGGCTGCCGGCGATGATTTCGGCGGTGTAGGCGCTGGTATTGATGGCAAACGCCAGGCACGCACAGAAGGTCGCGCTGGACAGCCATGGCCAGAGGAAGCTCTCGCGTACGGCTTCAAACTGCGCCAACCCGTAGTAGATCAAAAACAGCTGAACCAGCATCGGTGTGCCGCGAATCACATAGGTGTAGAGCCAGGCGGTCATGTTGACGATCGGCTGTTTGGACACCCGCATCAGACCCAGGGGCAATGCCGCCAGCAAGCCAAAGAACAGCGACAGGGCCAACAGCTTCAAGGTGGTCAGCAGGCCACTGAAGTACAGCGGCAACGCTTCATAGATGACGTTGTAGTCGAAGATCATAGATCAGCCGCCCTTACGCCTACCGAGTAGCGCTTCTCAAGTTGACGCAATGCCAGCAACGAGACACTGGTAATCACCAGGTACATCGCCGCCACTGCCAGGAAGAAGGTGAAAGGCTCGCGGGTGGCATCGGCCGCCTGCTTGGCCTTGAACATCATGTCTTGCAGGCCCACCACCGAAATCAGCGCCGTGGCCTTGGTCAACACCAGCCAGTTGTTGGTGAACCCCGGAATCGCCAGACGAATCATCTGCGGCACCATCACCCGGAAAAACACCTGGAACCCACTCATGCCATACGCCACGCCCGCCTCGGCCTGCCCCTTGGGGATGGCCATGAACGCGCCGCGAAAGGTTTCCGACAGGTACGCACCGAAGATGAAGCCCAGGGTGCCGATACCGGCCGCCAACGGGTTCAGGTCGATGTAATCGTCATAGCCGAGCATCGGCGCCACGCGATTGAGCAGGTCCTGGCCGCCATAGAAAATCAGCAGGATCAGCACAAGGTCGGGAATGCCGCGAATGACCGTGGAATACAGGTCGCCCAACCACGCCAGCCAGCGCACCGGCGAGAGGCGCAACGCGACGCCGATCAGCCCCAGGACAATGGCCAGGGCCATGGACGACAAGGCGAGCTGAAGCGTCAACCATGCGCCATCGAGGATGACAGCCCCGTAGCCTTTCAACATGATTCAGGTCCTCGAGAGTGGGATGAAAAAATGGCGCAAACCGCAGAGATCCTGTTGCTTGCGCCATTTCGCACGAGTGGCGGGACGTTGTTACTGGCCGTAGATATCGAAGGCGAAGTACTTGTCCTGGATTTGCTTGTATTTGCCGTTCTCGCGAATGGCGGCAATCGCGCCGTTGATCTTGTCCTTGAGAGCATCACCCTTGCGCACTGCGATGCCTACGCCGTCACCGAAGTATTTGACATCGGTGAAGGCCGGGCCCACGAACGCAAAGCCCTTGCCGGCGTCAGTCTTGAGGAAACCGTCATCCAACAGGGTAGCGTCTGCCACGGTGCCGTCGAGGCGGCCGGCGGACAGGTCCAGGTAGATTTCATTCTGCGAACCGTACGGTTTGATCTCGGCACCCAGCGGGGCCAGGACTTCACGGGCAAAACGCTCGTGGATCGAACCGCGCTGCACGCCGACATTCTTGCCTTTGAGCTCGGTCAGGCCGTCGCTGACCTGGGTACCGGCCTTCATCACCAGACGGGCTGGGGTGTTGTAGTACTTGTTGGTGAAATCAACAGACTTCTTGCGATCTTCGGTGATGGACATGGAAGACAGGATCGCGTCGATCTTGCGCACCTTGAGCGCCGGGATCAGGCCGTCGAACTCCTGCTCAACCCACACGCACTTGACCTTCATCTCTTCGCACAGCGCATTGCCGATGTCGTAGTCGAAACCGACGATACTGCCGTCCGGGGCTTTCGAGGCGAACGGAGGGTAAGCCGCTTCAATACCGATTTTCAGGGGCTTTTCTGCGGCGAATGTCGACAGGGACAGCACGGACAGTGCCAGGGCGCCAAGCAGCACAAGTTTCTTCATCTTGGAACTCCATCGGGAAAGGGCAAAAACGGCAGAGTGAGCAACAGCCCAATATGCGAATGGGTGAAACGAACTTTAGTGCTGCGTCCTAAGAAAGCGTGCGTCAATTCAACGCAGCTCACGACGAGCGAGTGATCGGCATTCTAACGACAGGTCCGAAGCCGATATTTCTTCAATGCGACAACAAATTACAGAAGCACCGAAAACGCGAACCGAGCGCATTGACAGCCCCGCAAATTCATGCAAGAGCAAAAGAAAGGCAACCGATCTATGCTGCAAATAGCGGGCCCATTATTCGCAAACCCTTCTAATCCGGCAAGCACAGCGTGTCGTCTTGTTTTTTGAGGACCGAGAAAAAGCCCTGAAACGGGGCTTTGCGTTGCACATCGCCCTGTAATGGCGCCTTTGGTTACACATTTCGAAACGTCGGTAACGTTCGGACACTTCTTACTTTGAAGATCGATATTTATTCGCAGACTACATTCAGGCACGCAGCTTCATAGGCTCCTGCGGCATGGGCTTTTGTGGGAGCAAAGCTTGCTCGCGATGCAG
>NZ_JABWQV010000132.1 GCF_014268615.1 Pseudomonas tehranensis
TCGCGAAGACGACGGCCCATCCAACATCACTGACCCAGGCAGACTGTGAAGCTCAAGGCTCCAGCGCCGGCCCCTTCAGCTCGATCTGATTGCCATCCGGATCGAAGCAATAGATCGACCAACCTTTCCCCTGCGCGCCATAGCGCATCTGCGCCTTCTCAACGGTCTGGCCGGCCGAGGCCAAATGAGCGATGAGGGCTGGTTCATCAAACGGCTCGATACGCAGGCAGAGGTGATCGACGTTGTGCCCTTGCTTACCGGCAGCCGGCCCGCCCTGGCGGCCGAGGGGCCCGTCAACCGCAACCAGATCAATCATCGAAACACCGGTGCTGAGGTGGAGCATCCCAAGGTCGTCCCGACGCTTCTTGAGCTCGCAGCCAAGCACCGACGTATAGAAAGCGAGGCTGCGCTCGAGGTCTTTTACGCGTAGGACGATGTGGTCGATGTGTTGGATCGTGAAGTTCCTCATACAGGCCTCCTGTGTTCAGTAGTGGCAGGGCCAAGGGGTTACTTCACCATAGCGGATAACGCTTGAATGTCGCCCCACGAATGTCTGGCAGTTGCTGAATTCGGCGGGCACAGCCATGACCTTACTTTTCTGATCGCCGCGAAAAAAACAAAGCGGTCTTTCTGGGTGTCGGCCAAAAGGTCACGCGGGGACTGTGAGTCGCTGCGAACAGGTTTTTTGCACGCTATCAACGGCGCTGATAGCGTGCGGACAATATGATTCAACTATGACTGAAGGCTTCCTCCTGCTGTCTGCGCCGAGCCAATGGGCTTTTCCATCAAGCGCAGTTCTGGCCTATCTTGTCTGGGCCCGATATCAATCCAACCATGGTGACCATAAAACCGCGCCGCCCTCTGGTTCGTTTCGCTCACAGATAATTTCATCCGTTCGCAACCTAGCTCTGCAAAAAAGTCAGTGGCATAGGCCAGCAGCAACTTCCCGGCACCGCGTGATCGCCACTCAGGGGTGAGGTAGAAAAAATGGATGTAGCCCACTGCAGGTTCTACCTTGAGCAGCGACATTTCTATCTGGCCCACGATCTGTGTTTCATCCCAGACATGGACAATGCTGCCAGGAACCTCGGCTTCCTTTTCTCGTAATGACTGCAGGTAACGCTGCTTGCCACCTGGGTCTTGAATCTGTTGTGCGGAACCGAACGCACAGAGCAGCATGTCTTCAAAGAAACCCACGCAAACATTGCTGTCTTGATTGAGGTTGACCGGACGAAAATTCAGCCGAGCGCCTGGCGCATTTTCTATAACCATTTGCTAAGACTCTCCGCCTTACTTGAGCCGAATACGACCATCTTCAGGCAGGTCCGCGAGTTTGTGCACCTTAATTAGGCTTTGAAGTAACTATCATTGAGCAACCGATCATTAGCGGACGTCAGCGTCATGAAAAAACAAGATCAGGAAAACCTCCTCAAAACCCTGAAAACCCGCTTCGACCAAAACCCCCAGCGCCACCCAAACATCCCCTGGGCCGACGTTCAGACCAGGCTCGAAGCCAACCCCAACGCCCTGCAATCCCTGCAGGCCATGGAAGCCACCGGCGGCGAACCCGACGTCATCGACCAGAACAAAGAGACCGGTCTGATCACCTTCTGCGATTGCGCCAAAGAAAGCCCGACCGGCCGCCGAAGCCTCTGCTACGACCGCGCCGCCCTGGACGCACGCAAAGAGAACAAACCCAAAGGCAGTACCCTGGAAATGGCCGAAGAAATGGGCATCGCCCTGCTGACGGAAGACCAGTACCGCGCCCTGCAAAAGCTCGGTGAGTTTGATGCCAAAACGTCCAGTTGGCTGGCCACACCTCCCGAGCTTCGCGCACTCGGCGGGGCGCTGTTCGGTGATTACCGTTATGAGCGGGTGTTCGTCTATCACAACGGCGTGCAGTCGTATTACGCGGCGCGAGGGTTTCGGGGGTTGCTTTGTGTTTGATGGTTTGTATGGATGACAGCGGCGACATTGCGATCCCCCTTGAACAACCGGCCATCCTCCACCCAGCCCCGCTGACCTAAATACGCCGCTGAACCCGTGGCGAGGGAGCTTGCTCCCGCTGGGCTGCGCAGCAGCCCCAAACCCTCCAGCACAATGCCCCCGGAAAATGCCGCCCAGCAGCAGCCCACATCAGTGGTCGGGGAATTCGGATAGATAGCAAACCGGCGAACTCCCTTGCGCCCGCTTCTCCACCTCATCCTCCAACCATTCAGCCAACACCACGGCATTGTTCTCGACCGTGGACTTGGCGGCATACACCAGGGTGAGATTGCCGCCCAACGCCACATCCACCAACCGCCACCAACACTGCGGCCGCGCAGCCAACTCCTTGCGATAGGCCACCTTGAACTGCTCAAACGAAACCGCCCCAGCCTTGAACGCCTTGCGCAGCTCATGGGAAGGCGCAACCTCCGGCAGCCACTCAGCAATCGGGAGTTCGTCCTTGCGACAATTGCGCGGCCATAAACGGTCCACCAGAACCCGCACGCCATCCTCTGTGCTCGCTGCTTCGTAGGCTCGTTTGCAGTGGATCATAGGGGCATGCCTGTGGGAGAGGGGACAGCGTCAGAATAGGCCGAGGTCAGTGATCGGGTTGAGTCCCCCCTCGCAACCTGCTGAGATAATCCTAATATCAATGCTCAACTGGGGTCCTAGGAAGTGCTGATCCACAGCATCGCGGCCGCAAATGCGTGGGGCTTGACAGGTCTGGGATACTGAAAGCAGTACCGCGCTAACGCGATGCGTCTATCACGACTCAAGGTGCCCTATGCGCAATGAAGAACTCAAGACAGTGTTCGACCAGCAAGCTGTCAGCTACGACAAGCAATGGGAAAGGATGGCGCCGATTCGCGCTGCCCTCTATTTGCTGCTCGAATCTCAGTTCAGCGGTCTGCCGGAAAATGCCCGGATACTCTGCGTCGGCGTTGGCACGGGGGCAGAACTTGCCCATCTGGCGGAGCGCTTTCCCGGCTGGCATTTCACTGCTGTCGACCCCTCGGGCGCGATGCTTGACGTCTGTCGTCAGAGAGCCGTTCAGAATGGCTTTCTCGCGCGCTGCCATTTTCACGAAGGCTACCTTGACACGCTCGTCGCCGAGGCCCGCTACGACGCGGCTACCTGCTTGCTGGTATCCCAATTCTTGTTAGAAGAAGGCGCCCGCACCTCGTTCTTTCGCGAGATTGCCCGCCGCCTTAAACCACACGGAATATTGGCGAACGCCGACCTCGCCTCTGATACCGAATCGCCGGCCTATGAGGTGCTGTTACGCAGTTGGCTGACATTGATGTCCTCCGATGGTCTTCAGCCAGAAGTACTGGAGCGAGCGCGTACTGCCTACGCCAGGAATGTTGCGATCCTGCCTGCGCGGCAGGTCGCGGGGCTTATTGAAGCAGCCGGGTTTGACGCCCCTGTGCAGTTCTTTCAGGCGGGGTTGATGCACGGATGGTTCTGTACGCGGCAGGCCGATCTTGAGTGAGACTAGACGTACTGGGCGAAGTCGCGGGAATACGCCTTAGCCTTATTCAAGACAGACGATTTGAATGATGCGGTTGTCGCCATTCAATGTGGTATGGGTCCATTTCTCTAATGTTTCTATCTGCTCGGGTGAAAGATCATAGCCATCATATGGGTCCTCAGGTTGTGTCCAGCCCATCAGCTCAGCGAGTTGTGCTGAATACGACTGTGGAATCTCCACGCTCTGCAATAACTCTTCGGACGTCGTGTCGAAAATTTCAATAACGTGCTTCATTTTTCTACCCTCCTTGATGGGTTTGCGGGTTTTGTTTGTTCACCCGTTTCTGAGTCGAACTCACCGAGGTGTTTACCTTGTTTTGTGTACAGCTCTACGGTGCCATGCTGTGAGTCCCATTCATAAATTTTTCCTGAGCGATCTTTCCATCGTCGGCGTTTTTTACCTCCTCCACGTACAGCAGTTTTTAATGGGGCAGACGTTGCGTCTGGAAACGCCGGAAGTGACGATGGAGCAGGGTAGTACTTATGATCCCCCGGAACACTCAGAACCACATAAACCGGCCCAACCCCCGAGTCCGCCGGAAACACCAGAATGAAATCCCTGTACTCCGGCGGATAGATCGGGTCGACAATGATGCTGTCGGCCATCGGCGTCGGGGGGTAGATCCAAATAGGTGGTGCCTGAGGCGCCGCTTCCAGGGCGGGGATGCCGAGGGTGTCGGACGGGTTGGTGGCCGGCGTCCAGATCAGTTCAATGCCATCCCCCAGGTCGGCGATGAACTGATCGGCTCGCGGGGGGAACTGAACAACGTCGACCATTTCCCAGTCGCGGTTCTGGCCGGTGTAGAAGCCGTAGCCCTTGAGACTGCCGTCGGCCTGCTGCTCGATGCTTAAGCGCATGCGGCTGCGGGCCTGTTTGAGGTTGCGTAACTGGTCTTCGCTGTAGAGCGCGCTGTCACCCAAATTGGACGGCCAGAGCAGGGCGACGACGCCTGTCAGCAAGGCTGCGCCGACGGTGCCGCCCGCAGCGGCAGCCGTGGAAGTTGCCGAACCGCCCAGCGCGAGCCGGCCCAAGGTACCCGGAACCGCGCCAGCGCCGATCTGCTTGAGGGGAATTGTGCCGGATGGGTCGGCGCTCCGGCCGCCCAGCCACATGAGATCGCCGTACTGCTTGACCAGATCTGCCGGCACGTAGCCGTTGGCGTTGCTGTAATCGATGATGCCGTTGGGGAGCTTGCAGCTCTTGGCAAACACGCATCCGGGCACGGTGGGCAAAGGTTTGTTATCCACCGCGGCCCAGCGTTCTTGCTCATAGGCCGCCTGCCGGGCAAGCATGCCTTCGTACGCCTGCTGCCGGGTTTCGCGCTCGGCCAGTTCGCTGGCGGTCATGTCCCGATAAGTGACGTGATGCCCGTCACCGCTGGGCGGGTTGCGGACCTGGGGGATGTCCTTTTTGCGTGTCGCCACGTAGTGAGTCTCGTCCGGAAAAATGCAGGACAGACGCTAACGCGGGAAGGGAGGGACGCGATGTAGGAGGTTTCTTGAAGTCGTTGCTCTGGTTTCCTCAATACCGGTAGGGCTGGCTATTTGAGGCTCGGAACAAACTGAAGCGTCAGATCGGGCTGTCAGATATTGGGCGCCCGCAACTCGCCAGCCGACCTCGCCTTGCGCCTTTGCCTACAACTACGCCAGAATCCGCCGGCTTGTTCGCCGTGGGTTGCGTCGGTAGTTTGAGTCCTGTCACTGCTCATCAGTGATCGGGTTTAGCAGCTCGTGGTGAAACAGGTTGTGCAAGGCGTCATCCAGTCAGGATTCCCCATCCTGCACTTGATGGTGGCTGTGCGCAGGGCGTCCCCGGACGCGCCGGCTTCTTGTTTCCCCGGTCTGCTAACCTGCGTACAGCTGCCTCCCATCGTTTAGCAGCGAGTGGGTGATGGCTCCAACTACAGGAAGCAAGACGATGGTAAAAGTTACACCAAATCCCCCAGCGGCAGACGAACCCACCTCCCGCGCCCAGTCCGCCCGCAACAAGAAAATCGACGACGCTGCCACGCGAGCGTTGGATTTTTATCTGAAGCCCAAACCTAAGAACGAAACGTCTGACAAGTCTGACTCCATTTTACGGATTGATCCGGGTGTGGATTCTGAGTGTTTGCTTGCGAATCTGAGTGAGAACCTGGCTTCGGCGAATGCCATGATCAGTGATTTGGCGTTTGATCTGGATGGGTCGCGGCGGCATGTTGCGTTGGGGATTTTGCAGGTTATTGAGGTGAGTGAGTTGTTGGCGAATCGGGCTTTGGATATTGTTGAGGTGAGGTAGCGCAGCAGTATTACGTGCTGCGTGGATTGGAAAAAAGGTCTTGCCCCCGCAAGGCCTTTTTTTTGTGTCCTAGAGAGGCTTAGCGCCCCAGTAAACCCGAGGCCCCAAGAGGTCTGAATTCTCCATGCATGCGAGCGTTCTCCTGCAAGCTGACGTGTGACAAATTTTCGCAGGGCAGCAGTGGCGTTTTGCTGCTATACCTGAGTTGCACAAAATCGGCGTGATGCAAACAGGAGTTCAGGATGAAGATTCTTGCAGGGTTGGTCGCGGGATTGATATTAGCCATTCTTGTTTCGACAGTTGTGGCCATTGCTGGGGCGGCATCACCGAGAGCTGGTGGAGGGGCTGGCACGATTGTTTTCTTCGTAACATGGGTTCTTGCACTAGCAATAGCTATCTCCGCCCCCAATGCTGGCAAGGCTTGGCGTCGACTTTTGGTCACCTCAGGCATCGCTGCATTCATGCTCCCCTTGGCTGGTATTGTTTTTACCGGTAGCCATATAGCCACCAATATTAGTGGCGCTCATTCAGGGGCGGAAACCGCCGGAGCCGCGATTGGCGGCACCTTGGTGAGTGGCTTTTTGGGATTCGTTGGCTTCTTCTTGGGTGTGATCTGTCTCATCATCGGTTTGATGGTCGGCCGGGATAAACAAGTTATCTACATTCAGCCGCCACCAAACTCTTAAGAGATGAAAGAGTGCTAGTGGATTGATTAACAGATTGCAGCTATTAGCGATTCCGCCGTGAATGCGGCGGCCTTTCCTTAAATAAATCGGTCCCCTTTATTATATTTTTTTTTTTGCGTTGCTGCATCTCATATTGCTGACAGGGCTGGGAATGAAGAGGCGTCTGAAAAATTCCAAATTATTGGAAAGTCGCTGGATGTAATGATAGAGGAGCATGATGCACTGACTAAAGCTTGTCTTGAAAGTTTAGTTTCAGCCAAGGAGCGTCTCAAAGAAAAGCAGAGCAGCAGTGAAATGCGTTAATTCGAAGTTTTATAGTGAGCACCTATTTAGAGAACTGCGTTAGCACTGATGTTATATTTCTAAGAAAGTGTCGGGCCATAGGCATTTGTCCAGCGGACAACTCCCTGCCAGAAATGGATATCAACTCTAGTATAGCTAGCGGCCAAGTGTAGGCGTTCTCCTTAATAGGCCGAATTTGGCGAAGCTCATAAAGTTTTAGTTTCTCACTCCAGTTTCACAAGCTGCAGAAAGGGCTTTTATCTTTGATTTTATATATCCTAAGTATTGAGCATCGGTATTGTGAAAGGCTTGATGCATTAAGATGTCCGAACTGAAGAACGAAGTCTTGCGATACAGACATTTTTCCGGTTCTCCAGTACGACATGCTTGACATTGAGGGACTTTCTCTTCTTGGCAGTTTCCTGGGAGATCGATCATTGTGTTGTACAAGTGATCAGAATATATTTCTCCGACCCATTTTCCTTTACAGATTTTAAGTAGGTTTTCTGTTGAGAGACTCAGGTTCAAGCTTTCGGCAAATGCATCGAGCTCAGGTTTTTTATCCATTATTTTTACATGGAGTCCCCGATTAATTATCGATTTTATAGTGTCTGAGTAGCCAAATTCTGAATCATATGTTCGATCGCAAGCCTTTTTGAGAGCTTCAAGAGACACGTAATATAAATATGCGATCTCACTAAATATCGAGTCGAAAATGATTTTTGCCATTTCGGGATTGATAAGCTTTCTTGTTGCGCTCGTGAATCTTGGTATTAGAAACTCCACTGAGCATGCGCTAATATAGTGGCTTTCTATCGAATAATAATTTAACGCGAAAATGGCAGGATCCAAGTCCAACTCGCCGCGATAAAAACGAGCATCACGATCAATGACTCCTAGTACAAAACTCTCTACCGGGATGCCTTCTGCAGCGCTTCTAATTTCAGAGATATTGTCCAGAACTCCCCGGCATCCCTCTCTGCCCTTAGAAAGGGTGGCCGCTGCGTATACGTCACATTCAACGCTTATTGCCATGGAGAGTCGCTCGTAAATTGGAATATCATCTATTCCCTCAACAATAAGCACTGGTACCTTTGTCATAATAGCTAGATTTAGAAGCTCGTCTGCTGCAAAGGTCATCGCTGGAATATTGTCACACATGACGGCAGCGCTCCGTCGGTTTAAGCTCAACTAAAGAAGACGGTTTTCCCTTTGCGAGAATAGGACTATGAGACGCCAGGATGATTTGTGTATCTGGAGCCAATTTTTCAAGCAATCCAACCAATCTCCTTTGCCAGTTAGCATTAAGCGAGATCTCCGGCTCATCAATAATTAGGAAGTCCCGGTCTCTTGCATCAATCACAACCAAGGCTAGGAAGGTAAACAAGTGTCTTTCACCGCTTGATAAAGCTTCGATGCCTAAACGGTCGCCGCGTACGACTAATCTTACTCCTTCATTGTTTATTTCTAATTCCTTGCCATCCCCTAGAAAACTCGAAAATGTTTCGACAAAAACATTTATCGAGTTGAGAAGTTGTTTTTCCAGCTTCAGCTCTTTCAGCATGTTCCAAATCAGTTGTCCTAATATCGGATTAGTCGGGGGCGTGAGTTCTTCTTCCGTCTCCCCCATCCCTTGAAGAATATCTATGATTCTATACTTGAAATTGTTTTCCGGCCCATCATTGAGCGCTTCAATAATGCGCTCTTTGCCTGCCGCGATTAACTCTCCTAAGTTATCCGGGATCGTCACATTTGCGGAGGTTTCAGAGTTAGAGCTCGAATCAATGGCGATCGCCAAAGTGTCAAATAATGCATTCTGAATCTGCTCAGAAGCATACGCTCGTGCAACTCTATATCGATCTAAAAGTAAAGACTCAATATTTGAGATGTCGATGCTTTTTAGGAATGCATTGTCCCGCTCAAGCTGAAGCTCATTCGTTTTAACTCGTCGCATCCGGCGCGACCTAACAGTATTTTGTAGCGTGAGAAAGGTAGCAAATTGCTCAGAAATTTCTAGAGCAGAAACGCGAGAAAGATTGAACTCGCTTCGCCCTGCCAAAAACTTATAAATATCTGTACTTTCGACAACTGCTGTTTGGACTGTATTTCCTCGATCTACGCCCAGTGATAACGATCTAATTTTCGATAATGCGCAATTATCAAACGCTTGCCAGTCGAAGGTTTGTAATCCGCCTATTTCCTGCCCGCCAAGTATGGTTGTACCTACGCCTTGGCCGCCAAGCAGGTCGTTTGGTGGGGCTATATGAATGGTATGCTTCTCATCCATTTCATCAACGAAGACGATTTCAATGCTTTCGACTTTTTCTTTCACCAAACTAGCTTCATCTTTGGAGAATATTGCATGCATTAGTCTCAGAAAAGTGGTTTTTCCACTGCCATTGGTACCGTAAATAATTGACGTTTGCGAACCTGAAAATACGACGTGAGCTTCTGCGCTCGACGCTTGAAACCCTTGAAAACGAATTGATTCTAAAATCAATCTCATTGAAATGTCCCTTTCCATAATTTTGAACGTTGATGATGATTTTTATCAAATTATTAAAGTGTATTCCATAAAATTTATAGAAATTATTTGTGAAAATAGTCTGTAAACCGGCGCTCGCGCTTTAGCGGTTGCTGTGAAATGCTAAAACCTTAGGTTTTTCATGTTTTTGGCTCTATCTGCTGGATTTCTTTCCTAACGAAGGGTGCGTGATGCTTTAAGCGGGCACAATAATGGGGCGAAGGAATGAAGTGGGTTGACTAGTGATGTCTGTTGTGCGACAGTTCACGATGGCCGAGCATTTACCTATTGAGTGTGTTCGGCATTTGTCTATAAATGATATGGATGTGTTATAGGGTTTTGGTGACGAATTTATACTGAAAGTTGAACCTATTAATAATGAAGTTGATTATAAAAAGGAGCGATAGCGTTGGCGAATAATCTATTTGTATCTTATGATCTGAAGACCCCGGGTCAAAACTACGAAAAATTAATCGAAGGTATTAAAACCCTTGGTCCGTGGGCGAAGCTGCAGCAATCATTTTGGTATGTTAACTCCAATCTTGACGCTGCAGCAGCTGGAAATTACTTAAAACAGTTTACTGATGCAAATGACTATCTTGTTGTTGTTGACGCGACAAACAATAATGTTTATTGGTTTAATTGTATCGAGCCGGTTTCGGATCTGCTGAAGAAGCAGTGGTGGAGTTGATGTTTTCTCTGTGTTCGTCAGTTTTAGAATAGTGCTTTCTTTAAGTGTTTCGATGGAAATGTAATTTGATTATCGTTTTGGTTTCGGGTAAATAAGCTTCCATTTCGATCCGTGTGGCTAATTTCATTGACATGCTGCGATGCTCGTTTCGAACTCTGCTTTGCCATTGGTAATGAGGCCTGCTATTTTAAAGTGGTTAAGCATTCGCTGTATTGATTGGTTTCATATTGTGCGGCAGCTGCTCTTGGTTTTTTGATAGGCTAGTGCGCGCGATCTCTCTATCCGTTTTCAGTTTTCTAATTTTATTTGGTTGGAAGAAACTAATCCGGTTTTTCGCTGTACGGGATCAAGAGACCCTGCCCGAACGTCTACTTATGGCCGATGCTGTTGGAAATTCGGTTCGCCCAAACGGCCTAGTCATTGACTGGTTTAAACGATTTTTCTGCACGCTGCTACGTGAGGTCTGAGTCCAGAAGCCACTGTCGAAAGTTAAGATTTCAATCTCGGAGGCATACTTTGCTGCTGCGGAAACCATGGTCGATTTTTTTCAACAGAGCCAGCCGGAAACTGCCTCCCGAGTTTGAATGCAAGGGAAGCTTTCGCGAGCTTCCGCTTATCCTCCTCACCGATGTTTCAGCTTATGCTCGATTAGCTCCATCTCTGCCTTGATCGCAGTGATGCTGAGCTTCTGCATCGCTCTGCTTTTTCCGCCTTTGGTATCCACAATCTTGAGTAGGGCGATCAAGTGGGCTTTTCTCGCTTTAAGTGTTTTGGATATGCAAAAAGGGGGCTGCAAAAAGAGGACGGATTTTTTTCTTTTGCTGGCAATGGATCGACACCTTCCCCCTTATTTTTATCCTGAAGCGACATCTGTTACGGACCCTCTAGCCACAGCTGTCCAACCCCACCCACACTAGCCACAACCCCAATTCACGCCTACCATCCCACCACCTCGTATTCCCGCGGCTGCTGAACCCGGTACTCACGAGGAAACAACCATGGAAAGAACCCGTAGCTGGGGACGCGCACAGTCCTGCAAGAATGGGCGCGAAGCGATTAGCCCGCAGAACTCCAAGCCAGAAAAGAACTGGAAGCTGATCTACACCCGCGCCGACAAGCTGCACCGGGCGCGTCAGCTCGGTATGAGCTATCCCATCCGCACCACCCGCCAACTGTTGGATCAAGAGTGACCAATCTCCTGTTCGTTTGCAGTCGTAACCAATGGCGCAGCCCTACCGGGGAGGCAATCTGGCGGCGACGCCCTGGTTTCAGCACTCGTTCGGCGGGCACTAGCCCGAACGCACGCAAGCCTATCGGCCCAGCGGATATCCGTTGGGCCGATGTCATTTTTGTGATGGAGCGCAAGCACGAGCATCGTCTACGGGCAGAGTACGCTCGGCTGCTTGAGCACAAGCGGCTGCATGTTCTGGATATTCCCGATGACTATCGCTTCATGGATCCTGAGTTGGTGGACATGCTTGAGCTGGCGGTGACGCCGTACCTGTGTATTTGAGCATTTAGGGCGATCTTCATGAGCCGCCCTTTCCTCAATGGCTAGGCGAAATGATCAGGCTCACAGGTAACTCACCCGCAATTTCCGATAACTCCGTTTGCAAGGCCACGGTGTTCTTAACAAGGCCGCGAGGGTCATAGACGAAAAAGATGATTGCATGGCATTCGGGGTGGGCACGATAGCGTGCGATATCCAGGATCAGCTCGTCGGCTAGCGATCTTGCAGTCATACCGTCGCGCGTCATCTTGAGTTCAATAAAGAGCCCATGTTCAGGCAAGAGGAAGTCTGCGCGGGTGCCGCCTGCTGCCATGCTCGGGGACGGCTCTTCAGGCTTTACGTTATCGAACTGCAATCTTAGCAACGCGTTGACCAGAAACTGGACGTCGTATTCATCGTCGAGCTGAACTCCCTTTCGGCCGCGCGGGCGGTGTTCCAGGTCTTTCGCAAAACGGTGAAAACGCAGCAGCATGCGCTCGATGATCTGGTCGGCTCGCTCTTGGGGGGCGGGGAGCACGGGCATATCAAAGGAGAAATGCTCTTGTAGTATCTGTTCCTCAAACCTGCGCTGCGCTTTTGGTGGTCTTTGGAAAATGACGCAGGTTGCTATCCCAATCAGAAGCAATTCAATGGTCAGAAACATAACCAGATAGCCTATGACGACTGTCACTTTGTACTGGCCATCAAGCTTGTATTTGTTGCCTCCTCCTTGTCTGGGCTCGTCTCGTGGTACCAGTTGCAGGTTGAAAGTGACCGTCACCCCGCCAATTCGGTGAACCCCCTGTATACCATGCAGCGAATCCAGGCCAATCTCCCCTCGGTTATAGAGGTCGAGCAGAGCAACGGCCTCCCGGGTTGCCTGTCGATACTCTTCGCTACTGATCACCTCAAGCACTGCGGGATTGGTAAGTCCCGGGTCCTCAAACCTTGGGGCTATCCATGAGCAGTAGGTGAGGATGGGCATGAAGATCAGTACCGTGAAGCCGACCTTGGCGAACATGCGCAAGCGCCGGTTCTCCATCACTAACTCGCCCAGCGTGTCGTTTTCGCGACTTCTAAGAAAAAATGCAGAGATCCATTTCAGCAAAACGTATTTCTCCAAGATGTTCGGTTGCACCAGGTCCCGCAGGTTTACTGGATATCTTTCAGGTAATACCTAAGGGTTAGAAGCGGATCCCGAAGCTCCTCTACCGTTCGGGAAGCGCCGAAGTCAGTCGCTAACCGCCCGAGTTCCCGCCCCAAAGCTGTGTTACTTCCCCCAATTGCCTCCAGTGCCAAGTCCAGGCAGTGCTGTACTTTCGCCTGGATAGTTTGGATGTCTTCTCTGCGAACCAACAACCCAAAAACCTCCCGATCACACCCGCCCATCAACGGATCATCCCGCAAAATCGGACTATGCCCCTCCGTCTCATAAGCCAGCTTCAGCGAGTAAAGAGCGACCGTTTCCAGTAGCAATTCCATGGGGTGAAGTCCTTTGTCAGCGGGTGAGGAGGGGCGGTGGATCAACTGGGCGTCGCAAGGCGGAGCATCGGTGGGGGGCTGTGGCATTTTTGTGAGCGCTTTGCGCTCAAGCGG
>NZ_JABWQV010000133.1 GCF_014268615.1 Pseudomonas tehranensis
AAAAAAGACCCGGCAAAAAGCCGGGTCAAATAACCGTGATTAGCCTGATGAGGAGATATCTGAGAGTCCGAACCAAGGGCTTTTCAAATATCGACCAGTCTCGCGACCGGATGTGGTAATCATAGCGATTCTCATTACCATGTCAAACGTTGTTTTAGGAATTTGCCTAAATAACTTTCAAGCGAAGGCCGTGTGGCGACAATCAAGGAGAATGGTCAGGCTTTGTGACGCGTCGAAACGGCATCCAATTGTTTGTTCAAGGCTTCCTTGCGTTCGGCGGGGATGTCATTCCAGTGCACATCCATCAATGCGCCCTCAATGGCATAGAGCAACACCTTCGAAGCCCGGAACCCGCGAGTGCGTACCGCGCGGTAGGCATCAACCGCTCCGAGGCGGCGCAGATCCGAGGCGCTGTGGATGCCCACGGCATGCAGCCACTGGGCCGATGTCTTGCCCAGGTTCTTCAGGTGTTGCAATTCATCATTCATCGAGCCTCCTTGCGACGGCCGACTGGTGCAGTGGGCAAGCTTCTCAGGAGTGTAGCGGTCAGTAGGAAAAACGTGATTCTTTGGTGGGATTTGAAGCAAAAGCTTCTAATGCATTACGCACGATAGGTGGGGGCGCGCGGCAGGATGCAGCGTCCAGCGCAGGCGGGGGCGCTGGAGATCAATTGGGTTGCAGCAGATTCGGCCCTATTCAGCGGGTGCGGTAGCGTAGCCGGGTGCCGAAGTTCATCGACATCAGAATTTCGTCGGCAGACAGTTCTGCCGGGAAATAGGCGCCCGATATTTGCGCATGGGCCAGGCTGGCACCTTCCAGGGACGACTTGCGAAAATCGATGCCGCGCAAATCCGCGGAGCGGAAGTAAGCGTCGGTGAAATCCACGTCGTCGGCATTGAGCTCTCGCAGGTCCAGGCCGCGAAAATCGCCGCCACTCAAATCGACCGGCCCTTGAGGGCGTTCGCTGTTGAAACCGGCAATGTCGTCCTTGCGAAGCAAAGCATAAAGCGGGGTACTAAGAGGCTTGGGGTGGCTCATTTCATATCACCTGTTGGTTTTATGACGCCAGTATAGTGCCACTGTTTGGCGGCCGTGAAGGGTGCGCAGACTCCACGGCCGAAATAGTTTTTTACAAGCCTGGCAAGCGTTGACGAATCTGCGCGACCACGATGTCGAGCGTGCCGCTTTCATTGGTTTGGACCCGCTTACTGCAGAGGATTTCCGCCGGGGTGAGTGCTTCGCGGGTGGCCTGTTGGGCGGCGATAACGGCCAGATTTGCGTCGGAGGGATCTGTTTGATCGGCCTGACGTTGCGCAAGTCTGCTTTCGATAACCGCTTGTGGTGCGTTGCAATCGAGGATCAGGAACGGAGCGCCGGTGGCCTCAGCAACTTTCGCTGCCGCATCGCGCTGATCGTGTTTGAGGTACGTGGCGTCGATCACTGCTGGGAATCCGGCATGCAGGATGACACCAGCGACTTCATGCAAACGGGCATAAGTGGCATCGCTGGCATCGCTGCTATAGATGCCGGCTTGTGGATCATTGGGCACTTGCTGCTCACCAAACAGACGCTTGCGCTCAACGTCCGAGCGCAAGCGAATGGCGCCAAGGGCTTCCACCAGGCGCATCGCGACATGGCTTTTGCCAACGGCCGAAACGCCGTGGGTGATAGCCAGAAAGCGCGAGGGAATGGTGCTGTAGCTTTCGGCCAGGTTCGCGTAGTTGCGGTATTGACGCAGGGTTGTGGCGCGCTGCACCGGGTCGGCTTCGGCCGGCATGCTGAACAGCGCGACCTTGGCGCGGACCAGAGCGCGGTAGGCTTTGTAGAAGTTCAGCAGCTCCAGCCCCTGATAGTCGCCGGTCAGCTCCAGGTATTGGCTGACGAAACGTCGCGCCAAGGACTTGAGACCCCGGTCTTCCAGATCCATGGCCAGGAAAGCGGTGTCGGCATAGACATCGGTGAAGCGGAAGGGCTCGTTGAACTCGATGCAGTCGAAAATCACAACCTTGCCATCGATCACCGTGGCGTTGCCCAGGTGGATGTCACCGTGGCATTCGCGGATGAAACCTTCGGTTTTGCGTTGACTGAACAGCGGTTTGAGGCGTTCGAAGCTGCTTTCGGCCCAGGCTTGCAGGGCTTCGAGCTGCAACAGGTCAGCCTTGTCACTGAGGAACGGACGAATCTGTTCGAAGTTCTGTCGCACTGGCGCCATGACGCTGTCGGGGGTGCCGGCTTCGTTTTCGGCAGGCACTGTGGGCGTGGAGAGATGGAAACGGGCGATCTGCGCGGCCATTTCGTCGACATGCGCAGTGGTCAGTTCACCATTGGCCTGTAGTGTGCTGAGCAGTTGGCTCTGGGGAAACTGACGCATCTTCAGGGCGTATTCGATGGCCGGGCCTTCGCCACCCAATTGTGGCGCTTGCTCGGTGCCGGTAATCGGCATGACTTCCAGGTACAGATCCTGGGTCAGGCGCTGGTTCAAGCGCAGTTCTTCCCCGCAGAAATGCTTGCGTGCCTCGAGGCTGGTGAAATCAAGGAAGCCGAAATTGACCGGTTTTTTGAATTTGTAGGCATATGGCCCAGTGAGCAATACCCAGGAAATGTGGGTCTCGATGACCTGGAACCCTTCGACGGGATGCGGATAGAGGGCCGGGTTTTGCAGGGCAGCGATCAGGGACTGGCTCACGGGCGATCCTTCAGAGACTGGGAAAATTCAAGGCCGTCATTATGGCGGCAAGCCGCGTTAACGCAAACAGAAGGGCCCGTTGTGTGGTCATGTTGAACCGCGGCAAAGTGCGTATAATCCGCCGCCATGACTCGTACCCGATCCCCCCGTACCCCCAAGAAACCACCCGCCAGTCGCCTGCGGCCCTGGCTGGGCTGGGCCCTTAAACTCAGCCTGGTGGGCCTCGTCGTGCTCGCTGGCTTTGCGGTCTATCTCGATGCCGTGGTCCAGGAGAAGTTCTCCGGCAAGCGCTGGACCATCCCGGCCAAGGTCTACGCCAGGCCCCTGGAGCTGTTCGTCGGACAAAAGCTGAGTCGGGACGATTTCCTGACCGAGCTCGATGCCCTGGGCTATCGCCGTGAAAGCGTGGCCAATGGCCCGGGGGCTGCGTCCGTCAATGGCAATACCGTCGACCTCAATACCCGCGGTTTCCAATTTTATGAAGGCATGGAGCAGGCGCAGGCGGTGCGAGTGCGTTTCTCCGGCGACTACGTCGCTGCGCTGACCGGTGCCAACAATGCGAAGCTGTCAGTGGTGCGCCTTGAACCGCTGCTGATCGGTGGCCTGTACCCCAAGAACCTTGAAGACCGGATCCTGATCAAGATCGACCAGGTGCCGCCGTTCCTGCTCGATACGCTGATCGCTGTCGAGGACCGCGACTTCTATCATCACTTCGGCGTTTCGCCCAAGTCGATTGCCCGAGCCATTTGGGTCAACACATCCTCGGGCCGTATGCGCCAGGGCGGCAGTACCCTGACCCAGCAATTGGTCAAGAACTTCTATTTGACCAACGAGCGCAGCCTCAGCCGCAAGCTTACCGAAGCCATGATGGCGCTGTTGTTGGAGCTGCACTACGACAAGCGGGAGATTCTCGAGGCGTATCTCAACGAAGTCTTCGTCGGCCAGGACGGCCAGCGAGCGGTTCACGGTTTCGGCCTGGCCAGCCAGTTCTTCTTCAGCCAGCCGCTGTCCGAGCTCAAGCTGCATCAGGTGGCATTGTTGGTGGGGATGGTGAAAGGGCCGTCCTCCTACAACCCGCGGCGTAATCCGGAGCGCGCCCTCGAGCGGCGCAATCTGGTACTCGACTTGCTGCAACAGCAAGGCGTGGCGACGGCCGAGCAAGTCGAAGCGGCGAAGAAGATGCCTTTGGGCGTGACCAAGCGCGGCAGTCTGGCAGACAGCTCGTTTCCTGGTTTCATGGACCTGGTCAAGCGTCAACTGCGTGAAGACTACCGCGATGAAGACTTGACCGAAGAAGGCCTGCGGATCTTCACCAGTTTCGACCCGATCCTGCAGATGAAGGCCGAAGCATCGGTCAATGACACCTTCAAGCGACTGGCCGGGCGCAAGGGCTCTGATGAAGTGGAAGCCGCGATGGTGGTGACCAACCCGGAAACCGGGGAAGTCCAGGCCATGATCGGCAGTCGGCAGGCCAGTTTTGCCGGTTTCAACCGGGCGCTCGATGCGGTCCGCCCGATCGGCTCCCTGATCAAGCCGGCGGTCTACCTCACCGCCCTGGAAAAGCCGAGCCAGTACACCCTGACCAGTTGGTTGTCCGACGAGGCGTTCTCGGTCAAGGGCGCGGATGGCCAGGTGTGGAAACCGCAGAATTATGATCGCCGGTCCCACGGTACGGTGTTCCTGTACCAGGGCCTTGCGCATTCCTACAACCTGTCGACGGCTCGCCTCGGGCTTGAAATCGGCGTGCCGAACGTCCTCAAGACCCTGGCCCGCCTGGGTGTCAGTCGCGAATTCCCGGCATTCCCATCGATGCTGCTGGGGGCCGGTGGCCTCACGCCGATTGAAGTGGCAGCCATGTATCAGACGCTGGCCAACGGTGGTTTCAATACGCCGATGCGCGGCATTCGCAGCGTGCTGACCGCCGACGGCGAGCCGCTCAAGCGCTATCCGTTCCAGATCCAGCAGCGTTTTGATCCAGCGTCCATTTATCTGATCCAGAGCGCCATGCAACGGGTCATGCGTGAAGGCACTGGCAGTTCGGTTTATAACGTACTACCGCGTAACCTGACCCTGGCGGGCAAGACCGGTACCAGCAACGACTCGCGCGACAGCTGGTTTGCCGGTTTCAGCCAGGATCTGCTGGCGGTGGTCTGGCTCGGCCGTGACGACAATGGCAAGACCCCGTTCACTGGCGCCACCGGTGCATTGCAGGTCTGGACCAGTTTCATGCGCAAGGCCGATCCGTTGCCGCTGGACATGCCGCAACCAGACAATATCGTTCAGGCCTGGGTGGATTCGCGCACCGGCCAAGGCTCCGACGCCAGTTGCCCGGGCGCGGTGCAGATGCCGTATATTCGCGGCAGCGAACCACCACCCGGTGCAGCCTGTGGCATTCCAAATCCCGCCGAATCGGTCATGGATTGGGTCAAGGACTGGATGAATTAAGCAAAGAGGGTTTCAAGTGAACAAGTGGTTGATTCCAGCGGTAACGGCCGTGGCATTGCTCAGCGGTTGCTCTACCGTACAGCGCGGGTCGATTCCGGTTGTCGATTCCGGCACTGCCGTTTCCAATAGCGAGCGGGTCTCGGCCAATGGCGGTTTCCGTCAAACGACGGTGCAGCGGCCGGTGCAGGGACAGGTCCAGGCGATCCCCCAGGGCGATACTGGTGTCGTGGTGATGGTGCCCGGTGGCGGCGCCACGACGTCGGCGCCGATCAGCAGCACACCGATCACGCCGGGGCCGATTACGCCAGGACCTATCGATACCTCACCGATCGACCAGGGCAGCTACAGCATGCCTTCTGCGCCAAGCAGCATTCCCTCGACCAGCTCGGGAGGTCTGTCCGCAGATGAACAATTGGACGGTCCAGTACTGGCATTGCTCACCACGGCTCAACAGCAACAGGCCGGTGGTGATCTCAATGGTGCGTCCTCCAGCCTGGAGCGAGCCCAGCGTGTTGCGCCGCGCGAGCCCCAGGTTCTCTATCGCCTGGCCCAGGTACGCATGGCCCAGGGCGATGCGCCGCAAGCCGAGCAGCTGGCCCGCCGTGGCCTGACGTTCGCCAACGGTCGTCCTGCGCTTCAGGCCAGCCTGTGGGAATTGATCGCTCAGGCCCGTGAGAAACAAGGCGACTCCGCCGGCGCGGCATTGGCCCGTCAGAAGGCCAAGGTTTCGCTCTGATGGATACGCGTTTTCCCAAGATCGCCAATCAGTTGCTGCTGATTGAGCGGGAGTTGCGGGTCCAGGGCTGGTGGAGCAGCGTTTCGCCGTCGGCCGAGGCGTTGGCCAGTGTCGAGCCGTTCGCGGTTGACACGCTGGACTTCGAGCAATGGCTGCAATGGATTTTCCTGCCACGCATGAAAGCCATCCTGGAAAATGACCTGCCGCTGCCCAACGCCTCCGGCATCCTGGCGATGGCTGAAATGGTCTATGCCCAGCGGCCGGGGCAGGGTATCGAGTTGCAGCGACTGTTGGCGCAGTTCGACCAATTGATCAGCGACGTTAACTGACCGCCATTTATTGGCAGTGCTCCTCGATCTGCTTACGGGTTTCGTCGATGCGCTGGCGCCGCTCCTCTTCTGTGAGGCGGCGCATTTCCCCTTCCACATCCTCGCGTACCCTCGGGTTGTTCTGCAGTTGCGCCAGATTAGTCCGAGTCTGTTCGCAGAAGGCCTTGAGCTGGGCTTGCTGCTCGGCAATCTGCTGCTTGACCTGTTGGTCAATCGACTTCTGGTCGCCGATGACCCCGGCAGGCGGGGGGGCTGCTGGCTTGGCGGCGGAAGGGGAGGGCTTGATCACCGTCGTGGCCTGTCCTCCCGGCGGTGGCTGAGAGCCAAAGTGGGTAACCCCTTGGGCATCCACCCACTTATAGACCTGACCGGCCATGCACATCGGGCTCAGGCCAACCAGCAGGCTGGCCGTCAAGAAGAACATTCGCATGCTGTTTCCTTGTCATGGGTTGCGCAATTGAAGCTAACACAGTTGCTGTTTAAAGGTTTTTTCTTGCGTTCTCATGCGCTTACTTCGAATAAAGCACATTGACGGCTTGACTTGCAGAGGGCGAAACAGAAGAATCCAAAGTCCGCTGTAGAGGGACTGCCAGAAGCAGGCCCACTCGGCAGATCATGAGGCGCACATCCGCGCCGACCTGTTACACCCGCAACGCGTTACCTCGCGCTGGGTGGGAAAGGCCCGCAACACTTGGGACGATCCCAATACTTGCTCAGTCAGTGCTGACGTAGTCGGCGACCACCGTCGCTCATGCTCTGCCGAGAAGTAAACCTATTAAGACCCGTCCCTTTGTGTGGGCCGGTATTCTGGCGTTTTAGAGGTGAACAACGTGGAGCTTTTATCTGGCGGTGAGATGCTCGTCCGCTTTTTGCGTGACGAAGGCGTCAAATATATCTACGGGTACCCCGGTGGTGCTCTTCTTCATGTCTATGATGCCCTGTTCAAAGAACCGGAAGTGACCCACATCCTGGTTCGTCATGAGCAAGCGGCGACCCATATGGCTGACGGTTATGCCCGTGCCACCGGTAAAGCCGGCGTGGTCCTGGTGACTTCCGGCCCTGGCGCCACGAACGCCATCACCGGTATCGCCACGGCGTACATGGACTCCATCCCGATGGTGATCATCTCCGGTCAGGTGCCCAGCACCATGGTCGGCACCGACGCGTTCCAGGAAACCGACATGATCGGTATTTCCCGGCCGATCGTGAAGCACAGCTTCATGATCAAGCACGCTTCGGAGATCCCGGAGGTCATGAAGAAGGCTTTCTACCTGGCTGAATCCGGTCGTCCGGGCCCGGTTGTGGTCGATGTCCCGAAAGACATGACCAACCCGGCCGAGAAGTTCGAATACATTTTCCCCAAGAAAGCCAAGCTGCGCTCCTACAGCCCGGCTGTGCGCGGTCACTCCGGGCAAATCCGCAAGGCAGCCGAAATGCTGCTGGCGGCCAAGCGTCCGGTGCTGTACTCAGGTGGTGGCGTTATCCTCGGTGGTGGCTCCGCGCCGCTGACCGAACTGGCGAAAATGCTCAACCTGCCGGTCACCAATACGCTGATGGGTTTGGGCGCCTACCCGGGCACTGATCGTCAGTTCATCGGCATGCTCGGCATGCACGGCAGCTACACCGCCAACCTGGCGATGCACCATGCCGATGTGATTCTGGCGGTCGGCGCGCGTTTCGACGACCGTGTTATCAACGGCCCGGCGAAATTCTGCCCGAATGCCAAGATCATCCATATCGACATCGACCCGGCGTCCATCTCCAAGACCATCAAGGCAGACGTGCCGATTGTCGGTCCTGTGGAGAGCGTGCTGAGCGAAATGGTCGCCATCCTCAAGGAAATCGGCGAGGCTCCGAACAAGGAGTCCGTGGCCAGTTGGTGGAAGCAGGTTGATGAGTGGCGCGGTGATCGTGGCCTGTTCCCTTACGACAAGGGCGACGGCAGCGTGATCAAGCCGCAGACCGTGATCGAAACCCTGTGCGAAGTGACCAAGGGCGATGCCTTTGTGACTTCCGACGTGGGCCAGCACCAGATGTTCGCCGCGCAGTACTACAAGTTCAACAAGCCCAACCGCTGGATCAACTCTGGTGGCCTGGGCACCATGGGCTTCGGTTTCCCGGCGGCCATGGGCGTCAAGTTGAGCTTTCCGGATAGCGACGTCGCCTGTGTCACGGGCGAGGGCAGTATCCAGATGAACATCCAGGAGCTGTCGACCTGTCTGCAGTACGGTTTGCCGGTGAAAATCGTCAACCTGAACAACGGCGTACTGGGCATGGTTCGCCAGTGGCAGGACATGAGCTACGGCAGCCGTCACTCGCATTCCTACATGGAGTCGCTGCCGGACTTCGTCAAGCTGGTCGAAGCCTATGGTCACGTGGGCATCCGCATCACTGACCTGAAGGATTTGAAGTCCGGGCTCGAAGAAGCTTTCGCCATGAAGGATCGCCTGGTGTTCCTCGATATCAAGGTCGATACCAGCGAGCACGTCTACCCGATGCAGATCAAAGACGGCTCCATGCGCGATATGTGGCTGAGCAAGACGGAGCGTACCTAATCATGCGACATATTATTTCCCTGCTTCTGGAAAACGAACCGGGTGCTCTGTCTCGCGTAGTGGGCCTGTTTTCGCAGCGCAACTACAACATCGAAAGCCTGACCGTGGCGCCAACCGAAGACCCGACCCTGTCGCGTCTGACGCTGACCACTGTGGGGCACGATGAAATCATCGAGCAGATCACCAAGAACCTGAACAAGCTGATCGAGGTGGTCAAGCTGGTGGACCTGTCGGAAAGCGCTCACATCGAGCGCGAGCTGATGCTGGTCAAGGTCAAGGCCACCGGTGCCCAGCGCGCCGAGATCAAACGCACTACCGATATTTATCGTGGGCAGATCGTCGATGTCAGCGCCAGCGTCTATACCGTTCAGTTGACCGGTACCAGCGACAAGCTCGACAGCTTCATTCAATCGATCGGCACTGCCTCGATTCTGGAAACCGTACGCAGTGGCGTCACCGGGATTGCCCGTGGCGACAAAGTGCTGAGCATCTAAACCAAATTAGCGAATGGCCTGAATGGCCGGATATAGGGGTAATTCATGAAAGTTTTCTACGATAAAGACTGCGACCTGTCGATCATCCAGGGCAAGAAAGTCGCCATCATCGGTTACGGCTCCCAGGGCCACGCTCAAGCGTGCAACCTGAAAGACTCCGGCGTTGACGTTACTGTTGGTCTGCGTAAAGGTTCGGCGACTGTTGCCAAAGCCGAAGCTCACGGCCTGAAAGTGACCGACGTTGCTTCCGCTGTTGCGGCTGCCGACCTGGTCATGATCCTGACCCCGGACGAGTTCCAGTCTTCGCTGTACAAGAATGAAATCGAACCGAACATCAAGAAAGGCGCCACCCTGGCCTTCTCCCACGGTTTCGCGATTCACTACAACCAGGTCGTGCCACGCGCCGATCTCGACGTGATCATGATCGCGCCGAAGGCCCCGGGCCACACCGTTCGTTCCGAATTCGTGAAGGGCGGTGGTATCCCTGACCTGATCGCGATCTACCAGGACGCTTCCGGCAACGCCAAGAACGTCGCTCTGTCCTACGCTGCCGGTGTTGGCGGCGGGCGTACCGGCATCATCGAAACTACCTTCAAGGACGAAACCGAAACCGACCTGTTCGGCGAACAAGCCGTTCTGTGCGGCGGTACTGTCGAGCTGGTCAAGGCCGGTTTCGAAACCCTGGTTGAAGCTGGCTACGCGCCGGAAATGGCCTACTTCGAATGCCTGCACGAACTGAAGCTGATCGTTGACCTCATGTACGAAGGCGGTATCGCCAACATGAACTACTCGATCTCCAACAACGCTGAATACGGTGAGTACGTGACGGGTCCGGAAGTGATCAACGCCGAGTCCCGCCAGGCCATGCGTAACGCCCTGAAACGTATTCAGGACGGCGAATACGCCAAGATGTTCATCAGCGAAGGCGCTACCGGCTATCCTTCGATGACCGCCAAGCGTCGCAACAACGCCGCCCACGGTATCGAAATCATTGGCGAGCAGCTGCGCTCGATGATGCCGTGGATCGGTGCCAACAAGATCGTCGACAAAGCCAAGAACTAAGTCGCGAGCTTGATCGGAAAACGCGGCCCTGGCCGCGTTTTTTCGTTTGGGCGGTGGCTTCTGGTATAAAGCTGCATCGTTTGCGGCCGAACCCTCGTCCCAGACACCTGTCGAATTTTTCACACCGTTGCAAGGTACTGTCCATGAGCGAACGCCCCGACGAGCCCAACCAGGCTCCTGACGCCGAAAGCCTGCTGCCCATCGATGAGCACGTCGAAGAAGGACATGACGCTGAAGGCCGTAAGGTCCGGCACCGTGGCATCTATCTGCTGCCGAATCTGTTCACAACCGCGAACCTGTTCGCCGGTTTCTATTCCATCATCAGCTCCATGAGCGCCCAAGCGGCCTTGAGCGCCGGCGACAGCGCCGGGGCGAGTCGGTACTTTGCCTTCGCTGCCATCGCGATCTTTGTCGCCATGGTGCTCGATGGCCTGGACGGGCGCGTGGCCCGCATGACCAATACCCAGAGCGCGTTCGGTGCCGAGTACGATTCGCTGTCGGACATGGTCGCTTTCGGCGTGGCCCCGGCCTTGCTGGCGTTCGGTTGGGCGCTGGGGGACATGGGCAAGGTCGGCTGGATGGTCGCCTTCATCTATGTTGCCGGTGCTGCGTTGCGTCTGGCGCGTTTCAACACCCAGGTCGGTACGGCTGACAAGCGCTACTTCATCGGCTTGGCGAGTCCTGCTGCGGCGGGTGTCGTAGCCGGTGTGGTCTGGGCTTTCAGCGACTACGGTATCCAGGGATCGAAGATGTCGTTCCTTGTGGCGCTGCTGGTTGCTGCGGCCGGTATGCTGATGGTCAGCAACATCAAGTACAACAGCTTCAAGGAGCTGGATCTCAAAGGGCGGGTGCCGTTCGTGGCGATTCTGGCAGTGGTGCTGGTGTTCGCGGTGGTCTTCAGTGATCCGCCACGTATCTTGTTGCTGGTGTTCCTCGCCTATGCCGCCTCCGGTCCGGTTCAATACCTGTTGCGCCTGCGCCGCCACAAAAAAGCCGAGTGATGTAATTTCCCTCATACTCCGCAGTCTATTGGTGCATCTGCCCTCCAATGCTGCGGAGTTGTCATGCTGATCAAGATCCCCAAGTCGTCCGACTGCCTTGAGTCGGACGTCACGCCAGAATCCCTCTACCTATCCCGTCGCCAAATGCTGGGAGCCACCATGGCGGGGCTTGCCGTCAGCGGTCTTCCGCGTTGGGCCAGTGCTGCCGATGTTGCGCGTTATGCGGATGTCGAGCCCGGCAAGGCGCCGTCCTGGTTTGCCGAGAAGCTGCCGTCCACCCAATGGGGCGCGGTTACGGTCAAGGATGAGTCCATCACGCCTTTTAAAGACGCCACCCATTACAACAATTTCTATGAGTTCGGAACCGGCAAAGGGGATCCTGCGGCCAATGCCGGATCCTTGAAAACCGAGCCCTGGAGCGTGGTGATCGACGGGGAAGTGGGCAAGCCGGGGCGCTATGCTTTGGAAGACTTCATGAAACCATATCAGTTGGAAGAGCGAATCTATCGCCTGCGGTGCGTGGAGGCTTGGTCCATGGTTATTCCGTGGATCGGCTTTCCTATTTCCGCATTGCTCAAGCAGGTCGAGCCGACCTCCAAGGCCAAGTACATTCGTTTCGAAACCCTGCAGGATCCCAAGACCATGCCTGGGCAACGCTCGGGGTTTGCTTTGATTGACTGGCCCTATGTTGAAGGCTTGCGACTGGATGAAGCGATGAATCCGCTGGCAATCATGGCGGTTGGGATGTATGGGCGAGAGTTGCCGAATCAGAACGGCGCACCGTTGCGTTTGGTGGTGCCATGGAAGTACGGTTTCAAAAGTGTGAAATCCATTGTGCGCATCAGTCTGGTCAGCGAGCAGCCCAAGACGACCTGGCAGAGCATTGCGTCCGACGAGTACGGCTTTTACGCCAACGTCAACCCGACGGTCGATCACCCGCGTTGGACCCAGGCACGGGAGCGCCGTCTGCCGAGCGGGCTGTTCAGTCCTAACGTGCGCGATACGTTGATGTTCAACGGCTATCAGGATGAAGTCGCTTCTTTATATGCAGGGATGGACTTGAGGAAGGACTACTGATGCGTTTTCCAGTCTGGCGAATCGGTGTCTTTGTTGCGGCGGCGGTTTGGCCGTTGCTCTGGCTCTACGAAGCGTTGATGAATAAGTTGGGACCTGACCCGGGCAAGGTGCTGGTGGATCGGCTCGGGTTGGGCACGCTTATTTTGTTGTTGATCACTTTGAGCATGACGCCGTTGCAGAAACTCACGGGGTGGGCAGGGTGGATCGCGGTCAGGCGTCAGCTGGGATTGTGGTGTTTTACTTACGTGGTATTGCATCTGAGTGGGTATACGGCGTTCATCCTGGGGTTCGATTGGTCGCAACTGGGCGTCGAACTGAGCAAGCGTCCTTATATTATCGTTGGGGCGCTTGGGTTTCTGGGGCTCTTGGCGCTGGCGATTACTTCCAATCGCTACAGTCAGCGGCGACTGGGCGGGCGCTGGAAAAAACTGCATCGCCTGGTTTATCCGATCTTGGGCCTTGGATTGCTGCATATGTTGTGGATTGTGCGGGCGGATCTTAAGGAGTGGTCGATTTACGCTTCTATAGGGGCCGTGCTGCTGATGTTGAGAGTTCCGCCGGTTATGCGTCGGATTCCGCGCTTAGTGGGGCGCAAGGCACCTTCTGCAACAAAAGCGTAATTAACGCTTGACGGCAAATTCTGGACGTCTATAATTC
>NZ_JABWQV010000134.1 GCF_014268615.1 Pseudomonas tehranensis
GCAGCCTCGTTGCACTCGTCAGCTCCTACAAGCTCCTACAGTTCCTACAGCCATCAGCCATCAGCCGCGGCAGATCAGTGCTTGCTGCCCCCGGCACAGGTCGGCGAAGCCGGGGCTGTATCGATCTGTGCCCATTCCTCGGGGGTATAGGTGTGCAGCGCCAACGCATGAAACTCACCCATCAGCTCGCCCAGCGTGCCGTAGACCTTCTGATGACGCTTGACGCGATTGAGCCCCTCGAACTGATGGCTGACCACCACGGCCTTGAAGTGGGTCTGTAACCCACGGCTGTGCATGTGGCTTTCATCCAGCACTTGCAGGTGCTCGGGCTGCAACAGCCCGAGCGTCGATTCGATGCGTTGTTGCATGCTCATACCGGGCTCCGCTTACGGCTTTTTCTTGGCAGGGGCGGCTTTTGGCTCAAGCTCGGCGGTCATGTCCGCCAGCAGCTTGTTGACCACCGGCACTGCGCTTTCCAGCTTGGCCTGGGTCAACTGGGCCGATTGCTGGGTCAGCTGGGGCATTTTTTCCAGGACTTTCTTGCCCAGGGGCGAGCGGTAGAAGGACACCAGTTCCTTGAGTTCCGGCTCGCTGAAGTTGGAGGTGTAGAGCTTGACCATGTCCGGCTTGAGCTTCTTCCAGCCGATGGCCTGGTCCAGTGCAGCGTTGGCCTTGGCCTGGTAGGTTTCGAGGGTGGCTTTTTTCGACTCGGGCGCCTTGGTCTGTTCAAAGCGCTGGGCGAACATTTGCTGCACTTGCATGTACACCGGGGTACCCAGCTTGTCAGCATGCGCCAGGGTCAGGAACTCTTCGGCACTGGCGTTGTGGCTGGCGGTATCGGCAAAAACAGGACTGCTGGCACACACCAGAGCAACTGCGGTACAGATGGCACGAAGACGGGTCATCAAGTTTCCTTTTCTACAGGCGAGGTAAAACCCCAAGGGCGATCATTCTGCGCCTAAAAAACGCCGAGCCTCAACCCCATTGCTCTACGCGTCCGATTGACGGGCCGAAACGATCGAAAAATGATTGAGGGAACCCGTGTCGCCCTTCAGGGCCTAAACTGCGCATTCAGACCTACAGGAGTTTGACCCGATGAGCCGTATCGAAACCGACAGCCTTGGCCAGGTTGAAGTCCCGGATGAAGCCTACTGGGGCGCCCAGACGCAGCGCTCGCTGATCAACTTTGCCATTGGCAACGAACGCATGCCGCTGTCGGTGCTGCACGCCTTGGCACTGATCAAGAAAGCCGCGGCGCGGGTCAATGACCGCAATGGCGACTTGCCCGCCGACATCGCGCGCCTGATCGAACAGGCCGCCGACGAAGTCCTGGCCGGCCAGCATGACGACCAATTCCCGCTGGTGGTCTGGCAGACCGGCAGCGGAACCCAGAGCAACATGAACGTCAACGAAGTGATCGCCGGGCGCGCCAACGAGCTGGCGGGCAATCCCCGCGGCGGCAAGAGCCCGGTGCACCCGAACGACCACGTCAATCGCTCCCAAAGCTCCAACGATTGCTTCCCCACCGCCATGCACATCGCCGCCATCCAGGCGGTCCATCAGCAATTGCTGCCGGCGATCGCCGAGTTGTCCGGCGCACTGGCGGAATTGGCGGCGCGCCACATGAAACTGGTCAAGACCGGCCGCACCCACATGATGGATGCCACGCCGATCACCTTCGGCCAGGAATTGTCAGCCTTCATCGCTCAACTCGATTACGCCGAACGGGCGATCCGTGCGGCGCTGCCGGCGGTTTGCGAACTTGCCCAAGGCGGCACGGCAGTGGGCACCGGGCTCAATTCGCCCCACGGCTTCGGCGAGGCAATCGCCGCTGAACTGGCGGCGCTGTCCGGCCTGCCCTTCGTCACGGCGCCAAACAAGTTCGCGGCGTTGGCCGGCCATGAGCCCCTGACCACGTTGTCCGGCGCGCTGAAAACCCTGGCCGTGACCCTGATGAAGATTGCCAATGACCTGCGCCTGCTTGGTTCCGGGCCACGGGCCGGGTTCGCCGAAGTGAAGTTGCCAGCCAATGAACCGGGCAGTTCCATCATGCCCGGCAAGGTCAACCCGACCCAGTGCGAGGCTTTGTCGATGCTGGCCTGCCAGGTCATGGGCAACGACGTGACCATCGGTTTCGCCGCCAGCCAGGGTCATTTGCAATTGAACGTGTTCAAGCCAGTGATCATTCACAACCTGTTGCAGTCGATCCGCCTGCTGGCCGATGGCTGCAGCAATTTCCAGCAGCACTGCATCGCCGGGCTCGAACCGGATGCCGAGCAGATGGCGGCGCATCTGGAACGTGGCTTGATGCTGGTCACCGCCCTGAACACACACATCGGCTATGACAAATCCGCCGAAATCGCCAAGAAAGCCTACGGCGAAGGGCTGACCCTGCGCGAAGCGGCCTTGCAACTGGGGTATCTGACCGATGAAGAGTTCGATGCCTGGGTGCGGCCGGAAAATATGCTGGAGGCCGGTAGTCAGGGCTGAGATGTGTATTGGGGGATAGTCCGCCATCGCGAGCAGGCTCGCTCCCACAGGGGGATCTGTGTTGGCCGCAGTATTTGCATCCAACACAGATCGGAAATGTGGGAGCGAGCCTGCTCGCGATGAGGCCGGTCGGGTCGCGGTCTATCGCCCGACAGCCAGTCGCTCACGCCGGGCCCTGAGTCCGGCCATCAGCGACGGCCCCAGGGCAACCAATGCCGAGCCCAGCACCACCAGCACCGCCCCGCCATACCCCAACAGATTGATCTGCTCGGCATGCACGTAGTCAGGCCACCACCAGGCTGCCAACGCCACTGCGGCGAAGGTCACCAACGGCGTGATCGCCAGGGTTGCGCTGACCCGCGACGCTTCCCAGTGAGCCAGGGCCTCGGCAAAGGCGCCGTAGGCAATCAGAGTATTGAGGCAGCAAGCAAGCAGTAGCCAGCCTTGCAACGGGCTCAGTTGCAGCGCCTCCAGCGGATGCACCCAGGGTGTGAGCAACAGCGCGCAGAACAGGTAGATCACCATCATCACCTGCAACGAATTCCACACCGTCAACAGTTGCTTCTGGCCCAGGGCATAAAAAGTCCAGACCGTCGACGCCAGCAACACCATCAAGACCCCGGCGGTGTAGTCGCTCAGGGAAGTCAGCAGCTCGCCGAGGCGCTGGTTGAAAAACAGCGTGAAACCGATCAACAACACCAGCAGGCCGATGCCCTGCCCCACGCTGAAACGCTCCTTGAACACAAACAGACTGGCGACCAGCAACATGATCGGCCCCATCTGCACCACCAGTTGCGCGGTGCCGGGGCTCAGGCGATTGAGGCCCATCAGGTACAGCACGTAGTTGCCAACCAGCCCCAACACCGCCATTGCCACCAGCCAGCCACCCCGGGGGCCCAACACCTTGCGACTGGGCAAACGGCGAGTGGCCGTCAGGTAGATGAACAGCAAGCCACCGGACACCAGCAAGCGAAACCAGGTCACGGTGACCGGATCCATCACCTGCAGCACTTGCTTGAGCTTGATCGGCAGGATGCCCCACAGCAGGGCGGTCAGCAGGGCGAGGAACAGGCCGTAGACCCAGCGACCGGACGATATGTGCATGCAACCCTCGCAGCTCAAGACAAAGAGCTCCCATTCTAGGCGCGGATCGCTCCAGGACACAGGGACAGTTAGGCCGTGGACGTCCATGGGACTGTACGGGTCGTTGCCGTCGATCGCCTGACCAGGCGCAAATCAAGGACTGCACATAAGCTCAAATGACATTGACCCCGCTGCCTATGGAGACCGCCATGTTCGGCAAACGCGCCCAGGATCCCGCCCCTACGACGATTTTTCGCAGCGACCGGATCTGCCGGGTAAACAGCGAGTTTTATTTCAATACCCGAGAAGGCACACAGGAAGGCCCGTTCGCCAGCCGCGAGGCAGCAGAACGGGAGATAAAAGCGTATATCGCGCGGATGCAGCAACTGACCCAAGTCGCCAGCTAGCGCAGCCCCCCCCTTGTGGCGAGGGGATTTATCCCCGCTGGGCTGCAAAGCAGCCCCAATGCAGATCACTCTGTCAGCCTGATACACCTCGGTTGTAGATTTTAGGGTTGCTGCGCAACCCAGCGGGGATAAATCCCCTCGCCACAAGTAATCATCTCGCTAACTGTCAGCGCCCGCTTATCTCACCGCCTCAAACAACCCCGTCGCCCCCATCCCACCGCCCACGCACATGGTCACGATGCCATAGCGCAGGCTGCGCCGTTGCAGCTCGCGTACCAGATGCCCGACCTGGCGCGAACCGGTCATGCCGAACGGGTGACCGATGGAAATCGAACCGCCGTTGACGTTGTACTTCTCGTTATCGATTTCCAGCCGATTGCGGCTGTAGAGGCATTGGGAGGCGAAGGCTTCATTGAGTTCCCACAGGTCGATATCGGCGATTTGCAAGCCCTTGGCCTTGAGCAGTTTGGGCACCGAAAACACCGGACCGATGCCCATTTCGTCCGGCTCGCAACCGGCCACGGTAAAACCACGGAAAAACGCCTTGGGTTTGAGGCCTAGGGTCAGGGCTTTTTCCAGGCTCATCACCAGGGTCATCGAGGCCCCGTCGGACAACTGTGACGAGTTACCCGCCGTCACCGAACCGTCTTCAGCGAACACCGGCTTGAGGCCCGCCAGGCTTTCATAGGTGGTGTCGGGGCGGTTGCAATCGTCGCGATCAACCACGCCGTCGAGCATCTGCACCGCACCGGTGTTCTTGTCCTCGACCTTGTACTTGACTGCCATCGGCACGATCTCATCGTCAAACAGCCCGGCCGCCTGGGCCTGGGCAGTGCGCTGCTGGCTCTGCAAGGCGTAGCGATCCTGTTCTTCACGGCTGACTTGATAACGGCGGGCGACGATCTCGGCGGTCTGGCCCATGGGGAAATAAATCCCCGGCACTTGCTCCTTGAGCAGCGGATTGATCAAGTGATCGGTATTGACGCTTTTCATTGTCAGGCTGATGGATTCCACGCCACCGGCAACAATGATCTCGCTGCAACCGGAGGCGATCTGGTTGGCGGCGATGGCAATCGCTTGCAGGCCCGAAGAACAGAAGCGGTTAAGGGTCATGCCGGCGGTGCCGATGCCCAATTGCGAAAGCACCGCCACGTTACGACCAATGTTATAGCCCTGGGCGCCCTCGTTCGAACCGGCGCCGACGATGCAGTCCTCGACGCTGGCCGGATCGATCCCGTTGCGCGCCAACAATGCATCGACACAATGGGCCGCCATGTCGTCCGGACGGGTCATGTTGAACTTGCCGCGAAAAGACTTGGCCAGGCCGGTCCGCACGCTGTCGACGATCACCACTTCACGCATGGCTGTACCTCAATTGTTATTGTCGGTTAGGAGTCAATTGAGCATAAATCCACTGCATAACCGACCGCGACGATCATTCACCTCGCGTATGCGTTCCCATCGCCCACTACTTGCCCTTCCTGGCTTTGCGCGCCTGTTTTGCTGAGCGCTCGAAGGCTTCCTCCAGCGCCTCATTAAGCGTGCGCAACACCTTGACCCGGGCCCAGCGCTTGTCATTGGCCTCCACCAGGGTCCAGGGAGAAATCTCGGTGCTGGTGCGATCGACCATGTCGCACACCGCCGCCCGGTAGGCATCCCATTTGTCACGGTTGCGCCAGTCGTCCTCGGTGATCTTGAAGCGTTTGAAAGGGATCGCTTCACGCTCTTGGAAGCGTTCCAGTTGAGTCTCCTTGTCGATGGCCAGCCAGAACTTGACCACCACCACCGAGGCATCGGCAATCTGCTCCTCGAAATCATTGATTTCGCCGTAGGCCCGCAACCAGTCGGCCTTGCTGCAAAAACCTTCGACCCGCTCCACCAGCACCCGCCCGTACCAGGAGCGATCGAACACGGTGAACTTGCCCCGCGCCGGGATATGCCGCCAGAACCGCCACATGTAAGGATGGGCGCGCTCTTCTTCGGTAGGCGCGGCAATCGGCACGATGCTGTACTGGCGCGGGTCGAGCGCTGCCGCGACCCGTCGGATCGCACCGCCCTTGCCCGCTGCATCGTTACCTTCAAACACTGCCACCAGGGCATGGCGGCGCATGCGTTTATCGCGCAACAGGCCGGAAAAACGCGCCTGTTCGGTGATCAGTTGCTCTTCATAGTCGGCCTTGTCCAGGCGCAAGGTCATGTCCAGGCTGTCCAACAGCGTGATTTGCTCGTCCAGCGCTGGCAACGGCGCCACGCTGACTTTATCCGCATTGACCTTCGACCGGTCCAGCGCCTGACGCATCCCGTCGAGCAAGATCCGCCCGACCGTAAGGCTGCGGTAATAGGCGTCCATGCCTTCGATTACATGCCAGGGCGCGTAATCACGGCTGGTACGGCGCAGTACCCGTTCACCGTATTTGACGAACTTGTCGTAGGTCTGGGATTGCTGCCAGTCCAGTGGGCTGATGCGCCAGCTGTGCAGCGGGTCGTCCTTGAGCCCCTTGAGCCGGGCTTTCATCTGTTTCTTGGACAGGTGAAACCAGAACTTGAAGATCAGCGCGCCTTCATCGCAGAGCATTTTCTCCAACCGTTCAGCGCCATTGATGGCCTGGTCGAGCCGTGGGTCCTTGATCTGGTCATGCACGCGCCCCTGCAGCATCTGGCTGTACCAGTTGCCAAAGAAAATCCCCATGCGTCCCTTGGCCGGCAGCATCCGCCAATAACGCCAGGCCGGAGGTCGCGCCAGCTCCTCGTCGGTCTGCTGATCAAAAGTGCGCACTTCGATCAACCGCGGGTCCATCCACTCGTTGAGCAATTTCACCGTTTCGCCCTTGCCCGCGCCTTCGATGCCGTTGATCAGCACAATGACCGGAAAACGACGCTGCTGATGGAGCTCGTACTGGACTTCGAGCAACGCTTCACGCAGTGCCGGTACTTCGGCGTCATAGGTGTCTTTATCAACGGCGTGACCGATTTCGGCGGATTCGAACATGGGCAGCTCCTTCCAGGGAATGGGGCAAGACTAGCGGATTGGACGCCGGCCGTGCACTCGGCAGCGCCGACAAATGCATACGCAAGGGAGCGCTCAGCGATCGATCGGCTAGAATGACCTCCCCGTTTTGACCGAGCCTGCCATGACGCCCGTACAGCACCACGCCCAACTCGACTGGGACGATCAAGGTCGCCCGCGCTCGCGGGTGTTCGACGATGTGTATTTTTCCGACCAGTCGGGCCTGGACGAAACCCGCTATGTGTTCCTTGAACAGAACAACCTGGCCGAGCGTTTTGCTGCGCTGCCGAACGACGGGCGGCTGGTGATCGGTGAAACCGGGTTCGGCACCGGGCTGAATTTTCTCTGTGCCTGGCAGTTGTTCGAACAGTGCGCGCCGGCCGGGGCGCGGCTGCATTTTGTCAGTGTCGAGAAGTACCCCTTGAGCCCTGAGGACCTGCGCCGGGCACTGGACTTGTGGCCACAACTCAAGCTTCAGGCCGATCAACTGCTTGTGCAATACGTCGCAATCCATCAGGGCTTCCAGCGCCTGACGCTGGCGGACGGTCGGGTGACGCTGACCTTGTTGATCGGCGACGCCCTGGAGCAATTACCGCAGCTGGATGCGCAAATCGATGCCTGGTTCCTGGACGGTTTCGCGCCGGCGAAAAATCCCGAGATGTGGACCGCCGAGCTGTTTGCCGAACTGGCGCGCCTGGCTGCGCCCGGCGCGACCCTCAGCACCTTCACCAGCACCGGCTGGGTGCGACGGTTGTTGAACGCGGCCGGCTTCAAGATGAAGCGCACGCCGGGCATCGGCCATAAATGGGAAATCCTTCGCGGAGTGTTTCTCGGCTGGCCGCAGCTGACACCCGTACCAACGCCGGTAAAGCCCTGGTACGCCCGCCCCGCTGCGCACAGCGGCGAGCGTCGGGCCCTGGTGATCGGTGGCGGCCTGGCCGGTTGCGCCAGCGCAGCCAGCCTGGCGGCCCGTGGCTGGCAGGTGACGCTGCTGGAGCGGCATGCCGGGTTGGCCGAAGAAGCCTCCGGCAACCCGCAGGGCGTGTTGTATCTCAAGCTGTCGGCCCATGGCACGGCGTTGTCGCAGATGATCCTCAGCGGTTTCGGTTACACCCGACGCTTGCTCGAACATCTGCAGCGAGGGGTCGACTGGGACGCCTGCGGTGTCTTGCAACTGGCCTTCAGCGACAAGGAAGCCGAGCGCCAGGCGCAATTGGCCGAGGCCTTTGCCGAGGATTTGCTGCACGTCCTGGATCAACCCCAGGCCGAGGCGCAGTCCGGTATCGGCCTGGCCTGTGGCGGTCTGTTTTACCCGCAAGGCGGTTGGGTCCATCCGCCCGCGCTGTGCCGCTGGCAGGCATCCGGCCTCAAGATTGAGGTGCAAGCCCACCATGAAGTCCTCGAGCTGCGCCGCATCGACGGCCAATGGCAGGCCTGGGACAGTGAACGTTGCCTGGCCAGTGCACCGGTCGTGATCCTCGCCAGCGCCGCCGAGATCAAACGCTTCGACGCAGCCGCCGACTTGCCCCTCAAGCGCATTCGCGGACAAATCACCCGCCTGGCGCAAACCACCCGCAGCCAGGCACTGCGCACGGTGGTTTGCGCTGAAGGCTACGTGGCGCCGGCACGGTTGGGCGAGCACACCCTGGGGGCCAGTTTCGATTTCAAGAACGACGACCTGACCCCCACCGCCGCCGAGCACGCCGGCAACCTGCAGATGCTGGAGCAAATCTCCACTGATCTGGTGGAACGCCTGCACGCCCGTACCCTGGACCCGGAACACCTCCAGGGCCGCGCAGCGTTCCGTTGCACCAGTCCGGACTATCTGCCGATTGTCGGTCCCTTGGCCGAAAGTCGCGCCTTCACCCAGGCGTACTCGGCGCTGAGCAAGGACGCCCGCCAGGTGCCGGACTGCCCATGCCCCTGGCTCGAGGGCTTGTACGTCAACAGCGGCCACGGGTCTCGGGGCCTGATCACCGCGCCCTTGTCGGGCGAGTTGATTGCCGCCTGGCTGGACAACGAACCCCTGCCCCTGCCCCGCAGCGTGGCCGAGGCCTGCCATCCGAACCGGTTTGCGTTGCGGTCACTGGTTCGGGGCAAGGCCTAACGCAGATCGCAGACACACCCAAAACCCTGTGGGAGCTGAGCTTGCTCGCGATAGCGGCGTATCAGTCTACTGAAATGCTGGCTGATCTACCGCCATCGCGAGCAAGCTCAGCTCCCACAGGGTCCTCTTATGTTTGAATCGCGCGGCAATCCCGGCAGCCCCATCCATCGGCTTATAACGCATTGATCTAAAACTCACGGCAATCCCATCGGTCAGTTTCAGAGTACCTGCCATTTCGGCGCGTGCGGTTTCACCTCCCCAACGGAAAAACCGGTAAGGACTTATGTGCGGATTAGCTGGAGAGTTACGTTTCGATCAACAACCTGCGGACCTTGCGGCCGTAGAGCGAATCACCCATCACCTGGCCCCTCGCGGCCCCGACGCGTGGGGTTTCCACAGTCAGGGCCCCATTGCCCTGGGCCATCGGCGCCTGAAAATCATGGACCTGTCCGACGGCTCGGCCCAGCCGATGATCGACAATCAATTGGGCCTGTCCCTGGCCTTCAACGGCGCGATCTACAACTACCCTGAATTGCGCGCCGAGCTGGAAGGCCTGGGTTACGCCTTCTATTCCGGTGGCGACACCGAAGTGCTGCTCAAGGGCTACCACGCCTGGGGCGAAGCGCTGTTGCCCAAGCTCAACGGCATGTTCGCCTTCGCCATCTGGGAACGCGACGCCAAGCGGCTGTTCATCGCCCGCGACCGTCTCGGTGTCAAGCCGCTGTACCTGTCGCGCACCGGCCAGCGCCTGCGCTTTGCCTCGGCGTTGCCGGCGCTGCTCAAGGGCGGCGACATCAGCCCGATGCTCGACCCGGTGGCGCTGAACCACTACCTGAACTTCCATGCCGTGGTCCCGGCGCCCCGTACCCTGCTGGCCGGCGTTGAAAAGCTGCCGCCCGCCACTTGGATGCGGGTCGAAGCCGACGGCTCCACCGAGCAGAAAACCTGGTGGACCCTGCCCTATGGTCCCCGGGCCGATGAGCAAAACCTGAACCTGCAGGACTGGATCGACCGCGTGCTCGACAGCACCCGCGAAGCGGTCGCCATTCGTCAGCGTGCCGCCGTGGATGTGGGCGTGCTGCTTTCCGGCGGTGTGGACTCCAGCATGCTGGTGGGCCTGCTGCGGGAAGTCGGGGTGGAAAACCTGTCCACCTTCTCCATCGGCTTCCAGGACGCCGGTGGCGAGCGCGGTGACGAGTTCCAATATTCAGACCTGATCGCCAAGCACTACGGCACTCATCACCACCAGTTACGCATCGACGAAAAAGAGATCATCGAGCAACTGCCGGCGGCGTTTCGGGCCATGAGCGAGCCGATGGTCAGTCACGACTGCATCGCCTTCTACCTGTTGTCACGGGAAGTGTCCAAGCATTGCAAAGTGGTGCAAAGCGGCCAGGGCGCCGATGAACTGTTCGCCGGTTACCACTGGTATCCGCAGGTGGACGGCGCCAGCGACCCCTACGCGGCCTATCGCGCCGCGTTCTTTGATCGCAGTTATGAAGAATATGCCGCTACCGTGCAGCCCAAATGGCTCACGGCCAACGACGCGGCCGGTGACTTCGTCAAGGAACACTTCGCCCAGCCGGGCGCCGACGCGGCGGTGGACAAGGCCCTGCGCCTGGACAGCACGGTGATGCTGGTGGACGACCCGGTCAAGCGTGTCGACAACATGACCATGGCCTGGGGCCTGGAAGCGCGCACGCCATTCCTGGATTACCGACTGGTGGAACTCTCGGCGCGGGTCCCGGCTAAATTCAAGCTGCCCGACGGCGGCAAACAGGTCCTCAAGGAAGCCGCTCGACGGGTGATCCCCGGCGAAGTCATCGACCGCAAAAAAGGCTATTTCCCTGTACCCGGTCTCAAGCATCTGGAAGGCAACACCTTGGCCTGGGTCCGCGAACTGCTGCTGGATCCGAGTCAGGATCGCGGCCTGTTCAACCCGGCGATGCTGGATCGACTGCTGACCGACCCCAACGGCCAGCTCACCCCGTTGCGCGGCTCAAGGCTGTGGCAACTGGCGGCGCTGAACCTGTGGCTCAGCGAACAAGGAATCTGATCGATGAAACCCCACAATCAACGCCTGCTGCGGGGCCAGGCGCCCTCCTACGAACGCCTGCAGGCGCGACTGGCCGAAGACGGCAGCGAACTGGGTGGCGACCCGATCGCGGTGCACTGCGGCTGGGGCCGATTGCTGATCGGCCACACCTTCCCGGACCCGGCGAGCCTGGCCCAAGAGCTGCTCAATGAGCAATCGGGTGAGCGCGACATTGCCTTGTACGTCGCCGCACCCCAGCAAATACTCGGGCTGGAACCGGCGCAGCTGTTTCTCGATCCATCCGACACCTTGCGCCTGTGGTTCAGCGACTATCGCCAGGCCACCCGGGTATTTCGCGGTTTCCGGATTCGCCGAGCGCAAAGCGAGGCCGACTGGCAAGCGATCAACCTGCTGTATCAGGCCCGGGGCATGTTGCCCATCGATCCGCAACGGCTCACGCCGCGCCATGAAGGCGGGCCGGTCTACTGGCTGGCCGAAGACGATGATACCGGCGCGGTGATCGGCAGCGTCATGGGCCTGAATCATCAGAAAGCCTTCAACGACCCGGAAAACGGCAGCAGCCTCTGGTGCCTGGCCGTGGATCCGCAGTGTTCGCGGCCCGGTGTCGGTGAGGTCCTGGTGCGTCACCTCATCGAGCACTTCATGAGCCGGGGCCTGAGTTACCTGGATCTTTCGGTGCTGCACGACAATCGCCTGGCGAAAAGTCTCTACGCCAAACTCGGGTTCCGGAACCTTTCGACGTTCGCCATCAAACGCAAGAACTGCATCAATCAGCCGTTGTTCCTGGGGCCAGGCCCCGAGGCGCAGTTCAATCCTTATGCGCGCATCATTGTCGAAGAGGCTCACCGCCGGGGCATCGAAGTCCAGGTGGACGACGCCGAAGGTGGATTGTTTACCCTGGTCCATGGCAGCCGCCGGATCAGGTGCCGTGAATCCCTCAGCGACCTGACCAGCGCTATCAGCATGACCCTGTGCCAGAACAAAAGCCTGACCCACAAAGTGCTGAAGAACGCAGGCCTGAACTTGCCGGCCCAGCAATTGGCAGGCAACGCCGATGACAACCTGGCATTTCTCGATGAGCACGAACGGGTGGTGGTCAAGCCTCTGGACGGTGAACAGGGCCAGGGGGTGGCGGTGGATCTGCGCACGATTGAAGAGGTGCAGAGCGCGATTGAAACGGCCCGCCAGTTTGACAGCCGGGTGTTGCTGGAAAGCTTCCACGAAGGCCTGGACCTGCGCATCCTGGTGATTGGCTTTGAAGTGGTGGCGGCAGCGATCCGGCGACCGGCGGAGATTATCGGCGACGGTCGGCACACCATCGGCGCGCTGATCGAAGCCCAAAGCCGCCGCCGACAAGCGGCCACGGGGGGTGAAAGCAAGATTCCCATGGACGCCGAAACCCAACGCACATTGAGCACGGCAGGCTATGACTACGACAGTGTGCTGCCGGCTGGCAAACACCTGTTCGTACGGCGTACGGCGAACCTTCATACGGGCGGCGTGCTGGAAGATGTCACGGGCATCCTCCATCCGACCCTGACCGAAGCTGCGATACGCGCCGCGCGGGCCCTGGATATTCCCATGGTTGGCCTCGACCTGTTAGTGCCGGCGGCCGATCAGCCCGAATACGTGTTCATCGAAGCCAACGAACGCGCCGGCCTGGCCAACCACGAACCGCAACCCACTGCCGAACGCTTTGTGGATTTATTGTTTCCCCATAGCCAGGCGGTGGCCTAGGTCTTTTCTCTGTGGCGA
>NZ_JABWQV010000135.1 GCF_014268615.1 Pseudomonas tehranensis
TGGGAGCGAGCCTGCTCGCGATGAGGCCAGCCCGGTCAACGCATTAAACCGCCGGCAACCGCCAGTCGATCGGCGTCTCGCCCTGCTGCTCAAGAAACTTGTTGGCCCGACTGAAATGCCCGCAACCCAGGAAGCCGCGGTAAGCCGACAGCGGCGACGGGTGGACGGAGGTCAGCACCAGGTGTTTGGTGGCGTCGATCAGCTTCTGCTTGCCCTGGGCATGGGCGCCCCACAGCAAAAAGACCAAATGCGGCTGGTGCTCACTGACCACTTCAATGACCCGATCAGTAAAGTGCTGCCATCCCTTGCCCGCGTGGGAATTGGCATTGGCACGCTCCACGGTCATGGTGGTGTTGAGCAGCAACACGCCCTGGTCGGCCCAGCTTTGCAGGTAGCCGTGATTCGGGATGTCGATATTCAGGTCGCGTTTCAATTCCTTATAGATGTTCACCAGCGAAGGCGGTGCCGGTACGCCCGGCTGCACCGAAAAGCACAGACCATGGGCCTGGCCCGGGCCGTGATACGGGTCCTGGCCGAGGATCACCACCTTGACCTTGTCCAGCGGCGTGGAATTAAGGGCATTGAAAATCAGCGGTGCCGGTGGGTAAATCTCCTTGCCGGCCGCGTACTCGCGACGCAGAAATTCACGCAACTCTGCCATGTAGGGCTGGTCGAACTCGGCACGCAGGGCTTGCTTCCAGCTCGGTTCGAGTTTGATACGGTCGTCAGCAGTCATGGTTGCACCCAGTAAAAACAATGGGCGCACCCTAGGAAAGCCTACATGGCTTGTCAATTGATCTGATGCAGAACCGGCACTTTCCTACGCAGCGGTCATACTGATCATTCAAATTTCTGATCGAGGTCACGATGAATTTGCACTTCGAAGAACTCACCGGCATCAACGGCGCCCGTATCGGCATCGCCACCCTGGATGCTGAAAAATCCCTGAATGCCCTCTCCTTGCCGATGATCAACGCTCTGCGCGATCGGCTTGATGCCTGGGCCAGAGAACCGCAAATCGTCTGTGTCTTGTTGCGCGGCAACGGCGCCAAGGCGTTTTGCGCTGGCGGCGAAGTGCGCAGCCTGGTGGAAGCCTGCCGCGCTCAACCTGGTGAAGTACCGCCCTTGGCTGCGCAATTTTTTGCCGCGGAGTACCGACTGGACTTCAACCTGCACACTTTTCCAAAACCCTTGGTGTGCTGGGGCCATGGCTACGTGCTTGGCGGCGGCATGGGGTTGTTGCAAGGCGCGAATATTCGGATCGTCACACCGAGCACGCGCCTGGCGATGCCGGAAATCAGCATCGGCCTGTACCCGGACGTCGGCGCCAGTTGGTTCCTGTCGCGGCTGCCCGGCAAGCTTGGCCTATTCCTGGGCCTGACGGGCGCCCATATGAATGCCCGTGACGCCATTGACCTGGGTCTGGCCGACCGTTTCTTGCTGGATGAACAACAGGACGATCTGATCGAGGGCTTGTTGCAGCTCAACTGGCAGGAACAAACACCCATGCAGCTCAACAGCCTGCTCAAGGCCTTGCAGCAGGAAGCCGTCGCGCAGTTGCCCGAGGCGCAATGGCTGCCGCGCCGGCAGAAAATCGACGAATGGCTGGATGTCAGCGATGTACGTTGCGCCTGGAAAGTCCTCAGCCTGCTGGTGGACCATTCAGACCCATTGATCGCACGGGCGGCCAAGACCATGACCGAAGGCTGCCCGCTGACCGCTCATCTGGTCTGGGAACAGATCGCCCGAGCCCGGCATTTGTCATTGGCAGGTGTGTTGCGCATGGAGTACACCTTGAGCCTCAACTGCTGCCGACACCCTGAATTCAGCGAGGGCGTGCGGGCGCGGCTGATCGACAAAGACCACAAGCCCCACTGGCACTGGCCGGACATCAATCACGTGCCCGAAGCAACGGTCGAGGCGCACTTTCACAAAGCCTGGGAAGGTCGGCATCCGTTGGCGGATTTGTCGAATGAGTAAAGAACCTGTGTGACACCCTGTGAGAGTGACATCTGTGGGATGTGACATCTGTGGGATGTGACATCTGTGGGAGCAAAGCTTGCTCGCGATAGCGGTATGCCAGTCACCGGGAAGCTGACTGATCCCCTGCCATCGCGAGCAAGCTTTGCTCCCACAGCGTTATCCCATCAGGTTTATGGCAGGCACAAAAAAAGCGGCGCTCAATGCGCCGCTTTTTGCTGCCGATGAATCAGCGGTGGTTACGCCGTCCATCATGATCACCGCGTCCCCGATGATCCCGCCCGCCTCGACCACGACGGTCGTCATTCCAACCGCCCCGGTTATGGCCGTCCCAGCCACCCCGGTGTGGATGAGACCGGTATGCCGTGCGCGGTGGCGAGTAATGGCGCGGCCCGTGTTGGTAATAACGCGGCGCCGAGTAATAGCGCGGTGCCGGTTGGTAGTACCGCGGAGCGTAATAGCCACGCGGTGCCGAATAGTAGCTCCCGCCACCGTAATAAACCGGCGCCGGTGAGGTGTAGACCTCGGAACGGTAGTAGCTTGAGCCTCCGTCGTAAGGAACACATGCCGAAAGTGTCAAACCCAGAAACGCAATGAGCAGAAGTCGTCGATACATGGCGGCCTCCTGGACCGCTAATGAGCCACATCAGCGACGCTGGCGGGCGGCAGTCATCTATTGGGTGACTGACGATTAATCTGACAGCGAAATCCGAATCTGGTGCGCCCTGGCAATAAGTTGAAACATGTAGCCCTGTGCCTCATCCCGGTGCGGGCAAGCACCACAACTATGCACAAACCCGCTTGCGACGCCGCGCTCTGCTCGGCCGCCCCTCTCTGGCCCGGGCCTTTACGGCACTTGGCACGGCTCTCGCTTTAACAAACTCCGTGCAGGAGTCATCACAGGTTCGCGGCACCACAATTTGCAATGGCTGACTAGGGTTCCGGCTCGCTTCTGGCGAGTGGCTGGTCCGAGAGTTGGCGACCTCCAGTTGAGGTTACACGGCGGGACAAAAGCCCGGGAGACAAGCCACCGTTCGCGGTGCCGCGTTGCTCCTGTCCGCCCTTGATCAACTGGAGAACCACCATGCTCAAGCTTCGTCTTTGCGCCCTGCTCCTCGCCACGTTCTCGGCCCTCGTGAGCCCCTCGTCCCCTGCCGCACCCAAAGACCATTTCAGCGTCTGCTGGACCATTTACGCCGGTTGGATGCCCTGGGAATACGCCGGCAGCCAAGGCATCGTCGATAAATGGGCGAAAAAATACGGCATCACCATCGATGTGGTGCAGCTCAACGACTATGTCGAATCCATCAATCAATACACCGCCGGTCAGTTCGACGGCTGCACCATGACCAACATGGACGCCCTGACCATTCCCGCCGCCGGTGGCGTGGACAGCACCGCGCTGATCGTCAGCGACTTTTCCAATGGCAACGACGGCATCGTGCTCAAGGGGGATGGCAAGAAAGTCGCTGACCTCAAGGGCATGGACGTCAATCTGGTGGAACTGTCGGTCTCCCATTACCTGCTGGCCCGCGCCCTGGACTCGGTCGGCCTCACCGAAAAAGACCTGAAAGTCGTCAACACCTCCGACGCCGATATCTCCGCAGCCTTCAATACCGACGAGGTCAAGGCCGTCACCACCTGGAACCCGATGCTCTCGGACATCAAGGCCCAGCCCGACGTGAGCGAGGTGTTCAATTCCAGCCAGATCCCCGGCGAGATCATGGACATGATGGTGGTCAACACTCAGACCCTGCAGGACAACCCGGCCCTGGGCAAAGCATTGACCGGCGCCTGGTTTGAAGTGGTGGCGCTGATGAACGCAAAAAACGCCGCCAGCAAGACCGCACTGGAACACATGGCCAAAGCCTCGGGCACTGACCTGGCCGGCTTCCAGTCGCAGCTGGACACCACCAAGCTGTTCGCCACCGCCAAGGAGGCCCTGGGCTTCGCCACCAGCGAGCAACTGCCCGCCACCATGCGCAAAGTCGCCGAGTTCTCGTTCCAGCACGGTTTGCTTGGTGAAGGCGCCAAAGACACCGACGCGGTCGGCATGTCGTTTGCCAATGGCGTGACCAGCGGCGACAAGGCCAATCTCAAGCTGCGCTTTGACCCGACCTACGTGCAACTGGCGGCCGACGCCAAGTTGTAAACCGGAGGAGCTGGCATGCGCCTGATCAACCGCTACCCGGATCGCCCCAGTCGCCTGTTGTTGGTGATCCTGCCTTTCGCGCTGGTGCTGTTCGCCTACTTCATGGGCTCGGCCGAACGGTTGACGGACAACCCCAACGACAAGCTGCTGCCCAGTGCGGTGCAAATGGCCGATGCGGTCAAACGCCTGGCCTTCACCGCTGACGTGCGCAGTGGCGACTACCTGCTCTGGCAAGACACCGCGTCGAGCCTGCGCAGACTGGCAATCGGCCTGGGCATCAGTGCCTTGGCCGGCCTGTGCCTGGGCATCGCCGCCGGCACGCTGCCGCTGTTCGGTGCGCCGCTATCGCCTTTACTCACCGTGCTGTCGATGGTGCCGCCGCTGGCCATCCTGCCAATCCTGTTCATCGTCTTCGGCCTGGGGGAGTTGTCGAAAGTGATGCTGATCGTCATTGGCATCACGCCGTGCTTGGCCCGGGATTTGGAACAGCGCGCCCGGGAAATCCCGGTCGAATTGCTGATCAAGGCCCAGACCCTCGGCGCCTCGACCTGGACCCTGATGCTACGGGTGGTGCTGCCACAATTGCTGCCGCGCCTGTTGATTTCCCTGCGGCTGATGCTCGGTTCGGCCTGGCTGTTCCTGATCGCCGCTGAAGCGATTGCGTCCACCGATGGGCTGGGGTATCGGATTTTCCTGGTGCGCCGATACCTGGCGATGGATGTGATCTTGCCGTACGTGGTCTGGATCACCCTGCTCGCCTGGCTGATGGACTGGGGCCTCAAGTGCCTGACCCGCCGAGCATTCCCCTGGTATGAGGGGGCGAAGGCATGAGCTTCATCAAGGTCAACAACGTTTGGCAGCAATACGCCGATCAGGTGGTGCTCGAGCGCTTGAACCTGAGCGTCGCCGAAGGTGAGTTCTGCACGCTGGTGGGGGCGTCGGGTTGTGGCAAGTCGACCTTTCTACGGCTGCTATTGGGCCAGGAGCGCGCCAGTCGCGGGCAGATTCTGCTGGACGGTGAGCCCCTGGCCGGCGAGCCGGATGCCAGCCGTGGCGTGGTGTTCCAGCGTTACTCAGTGTTCCCGCACCTGACCGTGCTGAACAACGTAGCCCTGGGCCTGGAACTGCCGCGCTCGCCGCTGCTGGGTCGCCTGTTTGGCAGCGCCAAACGCCAGGCCCGTGAAGAGGCCGCGCATCTGCTGAACAAGGTCGGCCTCGGTCACGCGCTGGACAAATACCCGGCGCAGTTGTCCGGGGGCATGCAACAGCGGCTGGCCATCGCCCAGGCGCTGATCATGAAACCCCGTGTCCTGCTGCTGGACGAACCCTTCGGCGCCCTCGACCCCGGCATTCGCAAAGACATGCACGCCCTGTTGCTGGAACTGTGGCGCGAAACCCGGTTGACGGTGTTCATGGTTACCCATGACCTGTCCGAAGGTTTCAGCCTCGGCACACGCCTGCTGGTGTTCGACAAGGTTCGCCTCGACCCCCATGCCCCCGGCGCCTATGGCGCGCGCATCACCTACGACATTCCACTGAACAGCGACCGCCGCACCGCCCGTGCCGCCGTCGACGCCCTGCCCGCCGAACTGGCCGGCGCATTGCGTATCGCTTGAAAGGAGTTTACCCATGACCGATTCGACCCAACTATTTGCTCCCTTCGCCGAAGAACTGCTGCCCGGTGGCGGCCACCGTTCCTTCGTGCTCAAGCGTGGGCAACTGCTGCGCCTGACCGATCTGCGCGGCGGGGCCAACGTGAGCCTGACGCTGCTCAATGCCAATGAGAAAACCGAGCGCCTGAACCTGCCCGACAGCCTCAAATGCCAACACACCGCCAAACTCACCAGCGGCCATTGCCTGTACTCGGACATGGGCCGGGTGCTGGCAGCAATCACCGCCGACACCTGCGGCTGGAGCGATAGCCTGGGCGGTGTGCTCTGCGCCGAGGAGGTCGCACAAAAATACGGCCAGGGCCGCTATCAGGAACTGCGCAACGGCTTCTTTCGCAACGGCACCGACAACCTGCTGGTGGAGCTGGGCAAATGGGGGTTGGGCCTGTCCGACCTGCTGATGACCCTCAACCTGTTCAGCCGGGTTGATGTCGATGAAGCCGGCAACTTTCACTTCGTTGAAGGCCATTCCAAGGCCGGCGATTACATCGAGCTCTACGCACCGATGGACACCCTGGTGGTGCTGACTGCGCTGCAACACCCGATGGACCCGAACCCGCAATACGCCCCGCAACCGCTCAAGCTCAGCTGGATGAACGCCGAGCCCAGCGTTGCCGAGCACTGTCGCAACTCGCGCCCGGAAAACCAGCGCGGCTTCATCAACACCGACCGACTGTTCGCCTGAGGATCGCTGCCATGTCACTTGCCATCGCCACCCCACAAAAGCAGCCCGACGCCGCCATCTACCGCGCCACCATTCCCGCCGGGGAACCCTGGCTGGTTGAGGTCAAGGCTGGGCAAACCCTGCGCATCCTCGACCTGGAAGGCAACCAGGCGGTCGATACGCTGTTCTACAGCCTGGCCAACCCCAAGGAACGCTACGACGTGCAGCGCACCCTGCGCCGGCAGAACAGCGTGTACCTGAGCACCGGCAGCGTGCTCTATTCCAACCTCGGCCAGCCGATGCTGACCATCGTTGAAGACACCTGCGGGCGCCACGACACCCTCGGCGGTGCCTGCGCCCAGGAAAGCAACACCGTGCGCTACGCCCTGGAAAAACGCTACATGCACAGTTGCCGCGACAACTACCTGCGGGCTTGTGCTCACGACGGTCGCCTGGGCAAGGGCGACATCGGGCCGAACATCAACTTCTTCATGAACGTACCGGTCACCGCCGACGGCGGCCTGACGTTCGAGGACGGGATTTCGGCGCCCGGTAAATACGTCGATCTGCGGGCCGAGATGGACGTGATCGTCCTGATCTCCAACTGCCCGCAACTGAACAACCCGTGCAACGCCTACAACCCCACGCCAGCGGAGCTTTTGATATGGAACTGAAATTAGCCCGCCTGCGGCGCTGGCTGTTTGTGCTGTGCCAGAGCCGGTCGGGGCAGTGCATTAAATAAACACTGATTTTATGAACACCCTCAAACCCTTGTGGGAGCGAGCCTGCTCGCGATAGCGGTCTGTCAGTCACATTGATATTGGATGTGCGGACGTTATCGCGAGCAGGCTCGCTCCCACAGAGGGAATGAGGTGTTTGGAAGTTTCGCCATCGGGGACGACCCCGGCGGCCATCGAAAACTGCGGGACGGCCCGCATCCCAGTTCAGGCAGACATGCATGCCTGAGGGGGTTACGCCATGTTCAAAAAAATCCTCATCGCCAACCGTGGCGCCATCGCCTGCCGGATCCTGCGGACCCTGCGCGAACTGAAGGTCCAAGGCGTTGCGGTGTATTCCCAGGCCGATGCGGCCAGCTTGCACATCCTGCAGGCCGACGAAGCCCACTGCCTGGGCGAAGGCGCGGCGGCCGCTACGTATCTGGCGGTGGACAAGCTTTTGGCAATCGCCAAAAGCAGCGGCGCGACGGCGATCCATCCCGGCTACGGCTTTCTCTCGGAAAACGCCGCTTTCGCCCAGGCCTGCGAGGCCGCCGGCATCGCTTTCATCGGCCCGACGCCAGAGCAACTGCGCGTGTTCGGCCTCAAGCACACCGCCCGCGACCTGGCTCGCCGGCACGGCGTGCCACTGCTCGAAGGCAGCGAACTGCTCGACAGCCTCGACGCCGCGCTGCTGGCCGCCACCCAGGTCGGCTATCCAGTGATGCTCAAAAGCACCGCCGGGGGCGGTGGCATCGGCATGCGTGTCTGTCGCCATGCCGCCGAGTTGAGCGAGTCATTCGAAGCGGTCAAGCGCTTGGGCCAGAACAACTTCAGCGATGCCGGCGTGTTCATCGAGAAGTACATCGAACGCGCCCGACATCTTGAGGTTCAGGTATTCGGCGACGGCCAGGGCCAGGTGATCGCGCTGGGTGTGCGCGACTGCTCGGTGCAGCGGCGCAACCAGAAAGTCATCGAAGAAACCCCTGCGCCCAACCTGCCCGAAGGGATGGCCGCCGAGCTCTGCGCAGCGGCGATCCAACTGGCCCAGGCGGTCAACTACCGCAGCGCCGGCACCGTGGAGTTCGTGTTCGACAGTGACGCCGGACGCTTTTACTTTCTGGAAGTGAACACCCGCCTGCAAGTGGAGCACGGCGTCACCGAACAAGTGTGGAACGTGGACCTGGTGCGCTGGATGGTGCAATTGGCCGCCGGCGAACTGCCTCCTCTGAACGAGCTGAGCCAGGGTTTGCAAGCCCAGGGCCATGCGATTCAAGCGCGGGTGTATGCCGAGGATCCAGGTCGGGACTTCCAGCCGAGCCCGGGGCTACTGACCGCTGTGCAATTTCCGCCAGCCGACGGCAAACACCTGCGCATCGACACCTGGGTCGAGGCCGGTTGCCAGATTCCGCCTTACTTCGACCCGATGATCGCCAAAGTCATCCGCTGGGCGCCGACCCGCGAAGAAGCGCGCCTGGGCTTGCATCAAGCGCTGAATGAAAGCCTGCTGTACGGCGTGGAAACCAACCGCGACTACCTGCAACAGATTCTCCTGGATGCACCCTTTGCCAGCGGCCAGCCCTGGACCCGTTGCCTGGAGGCGCTGGTCTATCGCGCCAACACCTTTGAAGTGCTCAGCCCCGGGACCCAGACCAGCATTCAGGACTATCCCGGCCGACTCGGTTATTGGGCGGTGGGTGTTCCGCCATCGGGGCCGATGGACAGCCGCTCGCTGCGCCAGGGCAATCGCCTGCTGGGCAATGAAGAAGGCGCCGCGGCGCTGGAAATCACCATGAGCGGGCCACTGCTGCGTTTCAATTGCAATGCCCGGGTGGCCGTGACCGGCGCGGGGATTGCGCTGACCCTTGATGGTGAAGCCGTGCCGATGAACACCGCCCTGTCGATTCCTGCCGGCTCCACGCTGGCGATCGGCAGCATTTCCGGCGCCGGGGCGCGCAGTTACGTGTGCCTGCAAGGTGGCGTGCAAGTGCCGGATTACCTGGGCAGCAAAAGCACCTTCACCCTCGGCCAGTTCGGTGGCCATGGTGGCCGGGCCTTGTGTACCGGCGACGTGCTGCACCTGGCGCCGCTGGATCAGCGCGCGAGCGTGGCGCACACGAGCGCCCCCACTCTGGAGCTGCCCGACGTGCGGCAGATCCGCGTGATTTACGGCCCGCATGGCGCGCCGGAATACTTCACCGAGCGCTACATCCAGACCTTCTTCGACACGTCCTGGGAAGTGCATTTCAACTCCAGCCGCACCGGTGTGCGCCTGATCGGGCCGAAACCCGAATGGGTACGGGCCGACGGCGGCGAGGCCGGCCTGCACCCTTCCAATATCCATGACAACCCGTACGCCATCGGCGCCGTGGACTTCACCGGCGACATGCCCGTCATCCTCGGCCCCGATGGCCCGAGCCTGGGTGGCTTCGTTTGCCCGGTAACGGTGATCGAGGCGGATCTTTGGCAACTGGGGCAACTCAAGGCCGGGGACAAAGTGCGGTTTGTGCCGGTGGACCTGAAGACCGCCCGATCACTGGCCTTGAAATGGGATCAATGTGGGAGCGAGCCTGCTCGCGATGAAGTGGATGCGGTGTCTGATCTGGCCCCATCGCGAGCAGGCTCGCTCCCACAGGGGGTTATGTCGCCTGTGGTGTTGGATATCGGTCAGGACGATACCCGGCTGGTCGCTCGCCTGGCGGGCGATACGCATTTGCTTCTGGAAATCGGCGCCCCCGAACTGGACCTTGTGCTGCGCTTTCGCGCCCACGCCTTGATGCAGGCGTTGGAGCACAAAAAGATGCGCGGCGTGATCGATCTGACGCCGGGCATTCGCTCGCTGCAAGTGCATTACCAACCCGAACAACTGCCGCTGGCCGAGCTACTGCAGATCCTCAGCGGAGAGTGGGACGCGGTGTGCGCCGCGCAGGATCTGCAGGTGCCGTCACGCATCGTGCACTTACCGCTGTCCTGGGACGATCCGGCTTGCCAGTTGGCCATCGAAAAATACATGACCACGGTGCGCAAGGACGCGCCCTGGTGCCCGAGCAACCTGGAGTTCATCCGGCGCATCAACGACCTGCCCAACCTCGACGAGGTGCAGCGCACGGTGTTCGACGCCAGCTATCTGGTGATGGGGCTTGGGGATGTCTACCTCGGCGCACCCGTCGCCACGCCACTGGACCCTCGGCATCGGCTGGTGACCACCAAATACAATCCTGCCCGCACCTGGACTGCGGAAAACTCGGTGGGCATCGGCGGCGCCTACATGTGTGTGTACGGCATGGAAGGCCCAGGCGGATATCAGTTCGTCGGGCGCACGTTGCAGATGTGGAATCGTTATCGCGAGGTCGCCGCATTCGACGGCAAACCCTGGCTGCTGCGGTTTTTCGACCAGATCCGCTTCTACCCGGTCAGCGCCGATGAACTGCTGCGCATCCGCCGAGACTTCCCCCTGGGCCGCTTCGACCTGGACATCGAGCACAGCCAACTCAACCTTGCCGATTATCAGCGCTTTCTGGCCCAGGAAGCCGACAGCATCGCCGCGTTCCGAGCGCAACAACAAGGCGCCTTCAATGCCGAGCGCGAGCGCTGGATCGCCAGTGGCCAGGCACACTTTGACAGCGAAGAACCGGCACCCGCGCCCAGCGAAGATTCGCTGCTGAGCGAGGATCAGCTCAGCGTCGACAGCCACATCGCCGGCAATCTCTGGCAAGTCCAGGTGGAGGTTGGCGCACGCGTTGCGGTCGGCGATGTGCTGGTGATTCTGGAGTCAATGAAAATGGAAATACCGGTGCTCGCCCCCGTCTGCGGAGTGGTGCGCCAGATTCGTGTACAGCCCGGCTCGGCGGTGCGCGCCGGACAACGTGTGGTGGTGCTGGAACGTGACTGAACTCAAGCAAAGGATGAATACCATGAACCTGTCTTTACGCCTGGACGATCTGCGTGACGCCTACCGCAGCGGCGAACTTACACCCCGGAATTTACTGTTGAGCCTGCGGGAAAAAGCTGCGGCGCTGAACCCTGATTTTCACCTGTTCATCCACCTGCTCACGCCCGAGGAACTGGAACCTTACCTCGTCGCACTGGAGGGCCAGGATCTGGAAAACCTGCCGTTGTATGGCGTGCCGTTCGCGATCAAGGACAACATCGACCTGGCCGGCATTCCTACCACGGCCGCCTGCCCGGCATTCAGCTACGTGCCGCAACGTTCGGCCACCGTTGTCGAGCAGCTACTGGCCTTGGGCGCGATTCCCCTGGGCAAGACCAATCTCGACCAGTTCGCCACTGGGCTCAACGGCACCCGCTCGCCTTACGGGGCCTGTCGCAATAGCGTGCTGCCCGACTATCCGGCTGGTGGGTCAAGCGCTGGTTCATCACTGGCGGTGGCCCTGGGTGTGGCGAGTTTTGCCCTGGGCACCGACACCGCCGGTTCAGGTCGGGTGCCGGCGGCGCTGAACAATCTGCTGGGATTGAAAGCCACCAAGGGCTTGATCTCCACGGCGGGTGTGGTGCCGGCCTGTCGCACACTGGATTGCGTCACGACCTTCACCGCAACGGCGCGGGAAGCCAGTCAGTTACTGGCGCTGACCGCCCGTCTCGACCCACGCGACGAGTACAGCCGCAGCAACCCACAGTGGAACGACGGCTCAGCGTTCGGCGCGCCACGACGCTTTCGCTTCGGCGTGCCTCGTGGGCAAGACCTGGCTTTTTTTGGCTGCCACGAAGGCCCACGGCTTTTTCAAGAGGCCATCGAGCGACTCAAGGGCCTGGGCGGCGAAGCGGTGGAACTGGACTTGTCGCCGTTTCTGGAGGCCGCCCGGCTACTGTATGAAGGGCCGTGGGTGGCCGAGCGCTACAGCGTTGCCGGGGAGTTGATGGAGCGCGAGCCCGACGCCGTACTGCCAGTTATCCGCGCCGTATTGGCGAAAGCGCCTACCGTGGATGGCGTACAAACCTTCCGTGCCCAGTACCGTTTGCAAGCGCTCAAAGCCCAATGCGATCGCGTCATGGAAACGCTCGATTGCGTCCTCACCCCAACCATTGGCCGCCCGGTGACCCTCGCCGAACTGGCCGCCGAACCGGTGCTGCGCAACTCGGAGCTGGGCTACTACACCAACTTCATGAACTTGCTGGACTACGCTGCCGTCGCAGTTCCCAGTGCGTTCATGGCCAACGGCTTGCCCTGGGGCGTGACGCTGTTCGGTCGGGCCTTCACCGATCAATACCTGTTAAGCGTGGCCGATGCCTTGCAGCGCCAACAAGACCCGGCCGTGCCAGCGCCGGCCAACCCGGCTCGCCATGACCGGGCGCGGCTGGTGGTGTGCGGGGCGCATCTGGACGGATTGGCACTGAACTGGCAGCTCCAGCAACGCGGGGCGCGTTTGATCGAGGCCACCCAAAGTTCACCCGACTACCGCCTCTACGCCTTGGCCGGCGGCCCGCCCCTGCGCCCCGGCATGCTGCGGGTCAGTGAGGGCGGCGTGGCGGTTGAGGTGGAGGTGTGGGAGCTGCCGAGCAGCGAACTCGGCTCGTTCCTGACCGGTATCCCCGCGCCGCTTGGGCTGGGCAAGGTACAACTGGCCGACGGCCGCTGGGAAAGCGGATTCATTTGCGAGCCGTATGGTTTGGCGGGTGCGCAGGACATCAGTCATTTGGGGGGGTGGCGGGCTTACCTTAATACCCGCCAA
>NZ_JABWQV010000136.1 GCF_014268615.1 Pseudomonas tehranensis
CGCCTTCGCGAGCAAGCCCGCTCCCACAAAGTGGTGGTTCTGGGCATAAAAAAAGGTGCGATCCGCAAGGATCGCACCTTCTTTTTGAGCCGCTGGTATCAGCTGCCGAGGGCCTTGGACGCCAGCCAGAACAGCGCGGCCGAGAGGGCCACCGTGGCCGGCAAGGTCAGTACCCAGGCCAGCAGGATGGTCCGTACCGTGCCGCTTTGCAGACCGCTCTTGTTGGCGACCATGGTGCCCGCCACGCCGGACGACAGTACGTGGGTGGTGGAAACCGGCAGGCTGAAGATGTTCGCCGCACCGATCATGCACGCCGTGGTGATTTGCGCCGACATACCTTGAGCGTAGGTCATGCCTTGCTTGCCGATCTTCTCACCGATGGTCAGCACCACACGCTTCCAGCCGACCATGGTGCCCAGGCCCAGGGCCAGGGCGACTGCCAGAATCACCCAGAACGGGGCATATTCGGTGGTGGCGGTCAGGTCCTTGCGCAGCTTGTTCAGGTCGTCTTTTTCCCGAGCCGCCAGGCCTGGCAGCTTGCCAACCTTCTTCGCCGTGTCGTCCAGGCAGAGCAGGTAGCGACGCACTTCGATGCGGCTTTCCGATGGCAGCGAGTGATAGTCCGCCACGCCTTTGAGCCTCTCGAGCAGGGCTGCGATGGTGGGTTCGGTCTGTTGCGGGTTGCAGCTGAATTTCTCTGGCAGATCGCCCTTCACACTTTTGCCGAGCGCCAGGTATTCACCCAACGATTCGCTGTTGCGCTGGTAGAACTGACTCAGGTGCAACGTCGCGTCGCGGGTGCGCTCGATCTGGTAGGTGGTGCTGTTCAGGTCAAGCACGAACTGCGCCGGTACGATACCGATCAGCACCAGCATGATCAGGCCGATGCCTTTCTGGCCATCGTTGGAGCCGTGGACAAAGCTCACGGCCATGGCCGAAATCACCAGCACCAGGCGATTCCAGAACGGCGGGTGTTTCTTGTCGTCGATCTTGCGGCGCTGTTCCGGCGTTTTGTGCATCTTTGACAGCGGACGCCACCACTTCAGGCCAATCAATACCAGGGCGGCAATCAGGAAACCTGCCATGGGCGAGAACACCAGGGAGGCACCGATATCGATTGCTTTCTGCCAGTTCACCCCGTCGGCCAACGGGATATCGTTGATCAGCGCGTTGGCCAGGCCCACGCCGAGGATCGAACCGATCAGCGTGTGGGAGCTGGAGGCCGGGATACCGAAGTACCAGGTGCCCAGGTTCCCAGGTTCCAGGTGATGGCCGCTGCGAGCAGCGAAAACACCATGGCCAGCCCGTGTCCAGTGTTCACATTGATCAGCAGCTCTACCGGCAGCAGGTGAACGATGGCATACGCCACGCCCACACCGCCCAGCAGCACGCCGAGGAAGTTGAACACACCGGAAAAGAACACCGCCAGATGAGGCGGCATCGCTTTGGTGTAGATAACAGTGGCCACCGCGTTTGCGGTGTCATGAAAGCCGTTGATGAACTCGAAGGCGAGGACAAAGGCCAGGGCGAGCAAGAGGCTCACAAGCACCCAAGCATCCAGTCCGCTAAATAAATCGATCATGAAGGTTTTCTGACCCGGTCGTAAGGGGGCGCGATTATGCCAGAAAACCTCGGTAATCGATGCATTGCCTGCTCATCGGTAACATTCTTCAACGAAATAATTTGCAGGCACCCCTTCGAACCCTGGCGTTTAGCGGGTTGCGCAACCCATTGATTCGGGAGCGGAAAGCGCGCCAGGCAAGGGGCCGCTCGTCGTTGAACGAGCCTCAAGCGGTTGTGCGAAAAATCTGAAAAGAAGGTAAGCCATGGCCATTCCTCGACCGTTGTCGGGGAAATGGCGGCCCGCTCATGGCGGGCGTCCGGCACGGGCCGGCCAGGGTGTCGGCCGGATACCGCTTCACAAGAACATCAAGCGCTGAGCATTACCGCTCTTCCGCTTTGAGTTCCTGTTCCATTTTCTGAAGTTCCTGGGTAAAGGCCTGGTCCTGAACGGTGGCGCGTTTACGCCAGGGTTTGCGTTCCGGTTCAGGTTGCGCGGCGTAGGTGGTGATTTCCCCGCCGTAAACTTCCTTGTAACGTTGTTCCTGGCGCTCAAGTTCCGCGCGCAGTTCGTCTTTCGTCACAGTATTACCTAATGGATTGAATGGGTCTGGTGATACGCACTGCATGTAGACATGCAGACGGCCACGGCACCAGAGCTGACAGCTGACGTAGCATCAGGAGTTTCGTATAACGCCGATACGGGGGAAGCGCCATCCGGGTGCTTCGGGCACCGGCTGCCGGCACCACGCAGGATAGCAACCTGCAATGCCTGCGGACGGGAGCGGTCGATTGCCGCACCGTCACTGAGGGGCATTATAGCGGCCTGTCCGAAGAACACTATCGGGAAAAGTTAAAAGAATCTGTTGTTGTGTGAATCAATATTTGTATGTGCAACTTGTGGCAATTAGGTTTCAGGCAATGCCAGACAATGTCGCTATCCACTCTCTTGGCGCGCACTGCGTTCAATAATCGAGGCGTCATTACTTATTTATCAACCCTTCACACAAAAGCAAGGCGGGTAGGGGGAGCTTTGATTGCGATTATCGGTTAATGGTTCGATAATCGAACGGTGCTGACAGCCTGCCCCTTGTCTGTTCAGCGGGCAGCCGCTTGTAATAGCCGCCATTCCCCGGGAAGGACCAGATATGAACGACCAATTGCGCAACGCCTTCGCTTCTGTAGCGCCACCCATCGTTGCTTCGCCGGCCAAGCGCATCCAGGCCCTGACCGGTGACCCGGACTTCATGACGTCCCTGGCCCGTGGGTTGGCCGTGGTCCAGGCGTTTCAGGAGCGTAAACGGCACCTGACCATCGCTCAGATCAGCCACCGCACGGAAATTCCCCGCGCCGCCGTCAGACGTTGCCTGCATACCTTGATCAAACTCGGCTACGCCACCACCGACGGACGGACCTATTCGCTGCTGCCCAAAGTATTGACCCTGGGCCATGCCTATCTGTCATCGACGCCTCTGGCCGTGTCCGCGCAGCCGTATCTGGATCGCATGAGCGAACAGCTGCATGAGGCCTGTAATATGGCGACGCTTGAAGGCGACGACATTCTTTATATCGCCCGTTCGGCCACCACCCAGCGGCTGATATCCGTGGACCTGTCTGTCGGTGGACGCCTGCCGGCCTATTGCACCTCGATGGGCAGAATTCTTCTGGCGGCACTGGACGACGCTTCCCTGCGAGATTACCTGGATCATGCCGACCTGCAGGCCAAGACCAGCCGGACCCTGCACACTCCCCAGGCTTTGCTGGAGTGTTTGCAAGAAGTGCGGCAGCAGGGATGGTGCATTGTCGACCAGGAACTGGAGCAGGGGCTGCGCTCGATTGCCGTGCCTGTCTACGACGCCTCCGGCCAGGTGGTGGCGGCGCTGAATGTCAGTACCCATGCCGGGCGGGTCAGCCGCAATGAACTGGAACAGCGCTTCCTACCGGGCCTGTTGGGCGCCAGCCGCGACTTGAGCGCGCAACTGTTCACTTAAGCTGTTCGATAAACGCACAGAGTCGCCTCTGACGAATTGACGGTATTTGCCTCGGATCATTAATGTCGCGGCAGCGTCATCCGACGTGATCGAGCCTGCCTCGACCGATGGATGGCGGCCCAATAATAATGAGAGGCACACCTGCCATGCATACCTCCTGCGGCCTTCAACTTGACGATCGACCGGCCTGTTTGCCCCAGATCGCCCGCTAACCAACATTTTTTTGCAGCCTTGCGGTTTATTTGCCGGGCCTCTGTTCGCCTGCGTTTTCTTGCGTGGAATAAAAACAAGATGAACCAACCCCAGACCTCTGTAGGCAATTGCCTCGACGTGCAGTCCTTCATCAACGCTCAACCCATCTCGCGCTATCAGTGGCGGGTGGTGATTCTGTGCTTCCTGATTGTTTTTCTCGACGGCCTCGACACGGCGGCCATGGGCTTCATCGCCCCGGCGCTCTCCCAGGACTGGGGCATTGATCGGGCCAGCCTGGGGCCGGTCATGAGTGCGGCGCTGATCGGCATGGTGTTCGGAGCTCTCGGCTCCGGTCCGTTGGCAGACCGTTTCGGCCGAAAAGTTGTGCTGGTAGGCGCGGTCGTGCTGTTCGGCGCGTTCAGCCTGGCATCGGCCTACAGCACCAATATCGACCAATTGTTGGTGCTGCGCTTTCTGACCGGCCTGGGGTTGGGCGCCGGCATGCCGAACGCCACCACCTTACTGTCGGAATACACCCCGGAGCGTAAAAAATCGTTGCTGGTGACCAGCATGTTCTGCGGCTTCAACCTGGGCATGGCCGGTGGTGGGTTTATCTCGGCCAAATTGATACCGGCGTTCGGTTGGCACAGCCTGCTGCTGATCGGCGGGATCCTGCCGTTGATCCTGGCGGTGGTGCTGGTGTTCTGGTTGCCGGAGTCGGCACGTTATCTGGTGGTGCGCAATCGCGGCACGGACAAGGTGCGCAAGACCCTGGCCCCGATCGATCCGCACACCGTCGCCCAGGCAGCGAGTTTCAGTGTGCCAGAACAAAAAACCGTGAAAACCCGCAACGTACTGGCGGTGATTTTCTCCGGCACCTACAGCGCCGGAACCTTATTGTTGTGGCTGACCTACTTCATGGGGCTGGTGATTGTTTACCTGCTGACCAGTTGGTTGCCGACGCTGATGCGCGACAGCGGCGCGAGCATGGAGCAGGCGGCGTTTATCGGAGCGTTGTTTCAGTTCGGCGGCGTATTGAGCGCGGTTGGGGTGGGGTGGGCGATGGACCGGTTCAATCCGCACAAGGTCATCGGCATTTTCTACTTGATGGCCGGGATATTTGCCTACGCGGTAGGGCAGAGTCTGGGCAACATTACCTTGCTCGCCACGTTGGTGCTGGTGGCCGGCATGTGCGTCAACGGCGCGCAATCGGCGATGCCGTCGCTGGCGGCGCGGTTCTATCCGACCCAAGGCCGGGCCACCGGTGTCTCGTGGATGCTGGGCATCGGCCGGTTCGGCGCGATCCTCGGCGCCTGGATGGGCGCGACATTGTTGGGCCTGGGCTGGAACTTCGAACAGGTCCTGACCGCCCTGGTCATTCCAGCGGCCCTGGCGACTGCGGCGGTGGTGATCAAGGGCATGGTCAGTCATGCGGATGCGACCTGAGCCAATGATCTGAACCTTGCGGCAGACCTGTGGGAGCGAGCCTGCTCGCGATAGCGGTGTGTCAACTTGCATAAGTGTTGGCTGACCCACCTCAATCGCGAGCAGGCTCGCTCCCACAGGATCAGGGTGTTTGGGAAATCGTTAGCCAAACAACAATCTGTTCGATAAACGAACGCTCAGTCGATTATCGGATTGTTTGGCTATCACCCTCAGCTTAATCTTCAGTCACTCCGGCGCTTAACCTCGCGCCTTTTTCTTCATCTTGATCTACTGAAAAACGGGAGCCTGCCCCATGGCTGAAATCCTTTCGCTGCACGACGCAGTGAAGCAATTCGTCAATGACGGCGATACCGTCGCGCTCGAAGGCTTCACTCACCTGATTCCGACGGCGGCGGGTCATGAAATCATTCGCCAGGGCAAGAAAGACCTGACGCTGGTGCGGATGACGCCCGACCTGATCTACGACCAGTTGATCGGCGCCGGTTGTGCGCGCAAGCTGATTTTCTCCTGGGGCGGCAATCCTGGGGTGGGCTCCCTGCACCGACTGCGCGATGCCGTAGAAAAGCAGTGGCCGCAGCCGCTGGAGATCGAAGAGCACAGCCACGCCGACCTGGCCAATGCCTACGTCGCCGGGGCCTCAGGCCTGCCATTCGCGGTGCTGCGGGCCTACGCCGGCTCTGATCTGCCAAAGGTCAATCCGCTGATCAAAAGCGTAACCTGCCCCTTCACCGGGGAAGTGCTGGCCGCCGTGCCATCCGTGCGCCCGGACATTACAGTGATCCACGCTCAAAAAGCCGACCGCAAGGGCAATGTCCTGTTGTGGGGCATTCTCGGCGTGCAGAAAGAAGCCGCCCTGGCCGCCAAGCGCTGCATCGTCACCGTGGAAGAAATCGTCGATGACCTCAACGCACCGATGAACGCTTGCGTGTTGCCAACCTGGGCGCTGAGCGCGGTGTGCCACGTCCCGGGCGGCGCTCATCCGTCCTACGCCCACGGCTACACCGAACGTGATAACCGTTTCTACCAGGCGTGGGATCCGATCGCCCGGGATCGCGAGACGTTTACTGCCTGGATCAACGAATACATCCACGGCACCCGAGATTTCAGCGAATTCAAAACCCGACTGGCTGCTGCTTCGGAGGCGAAATAATGACGTACTCCACCAATGAAATGATGACCGTCGCCGCGGCCCGTCGATTGCAGAACAACGCTGTGTGCTTCGTGGGCATCGGCCTGCCATCGAAGGCGGCCAACCTGGCGCGGCTGACCTCGTCGCCGGATGTGGTCCTGATCTACGAATCCGGTCCGATCGGTGCCAAGCCCAGCGTATTGCCGCTGTCCATCGGTGATGGTGAGCTGGCTGAGACCGCGGACACTGTCGTACCCACCGGTGAGATTTTTCGCTACTGGTTGCAGGGCGGACGCATCGACGTCGGCTTTCTCGGTGCAGCCCAGGTCGACCGTTTCGGCAACATCAACACCACGGTGGTGGGCGACTACCATCAACCGAAAGTCCGCTTGCCGGGCGCCGGTGGTGCACCGGAAATCGCCGGTTCGGCCAAGAGCGTGCTGATCATCCTCAAGCAGTCGGCGCGCTCGTTTGTCGACAAGCTGGATTTCATCACCTCGGTCGGTCACGGCGAGGGCGGTGACTCCCGTAAACGCCTGGGCCTGCCGGGCGCCGGTCCGGTAGGTATCATCACCGACTTGTGCATCATGGAGCCGGAAGCCGGCAGCCATGAGTTTGTGGTCACCGCGCTGCACCCCGGCGTAACCCGCGAGCAAGTCGTTGCCGCCACCGGTTGGGCGATTCGTTTTGCCGACCAGGTGCAAACCACTGCCGAGCCGACCGAAACAGAGCTGCGCGCCCTGCGCGATCTCGAAGCACGTACTGCCGCGGCCCACGGCCAGGCACCGGGAGAAGCGTGATGCGCGACGTTTATATCTGTGATGCGATTCGAACCCCCATCGGTCGCTTCGGTGGCGGTTTGTCCGCGGTACGCGCCGATGACCTGGCCGCCGTGCCGATCAAGGCGCTGATGGAGCGCAACCCATCGGTGGATTGGAATGCCGTGGACGAAGTGTTTCTCGGCTGCGCCAACCAGGCCGGCGAAGATAACCGCAACGTGGCGCGCATGGCGCTGCTGCTGGCTGGCCTGCCGCAGAGCATTCCCGGCGTAACCCTCAACCGCCTTTGCGCCTCGGGCATGGACGCCGTCGGCACAGCCTTCCGCGCCATCGCCAGCGGCGAAATGGAATTGGCCATCGCCGGCGGTGTGGAGTCGATGTCCCGCGCACCGTTCGTGATGGGCAAGGCCGATGCCGCGTTCTCGCGCAACATGAAGCTGGAGGACACCACCATCGGCTGGCGCTTTATCAATCCGTTGATGAAAAGCCAATACGGCGTGGACGCGATGCCCCAGACCGCCGATAACGTGGCCGATGATTACGCGGTGTCTCGCGCTGACCAGGATGCTTTCGCCTTGCGCAGTCAGCAGCGCACGGCGGTCGCCCAGGCCGCAGGGTATTTCGCCGAAGAAATCGTCCCGGTGCGCGTCGCCCACAAGAAAGGCGAAACCGTGGTCGAGCAGGACGAACATCCCCGCGCCGACACGACGCTGGAGACCTTGAGCAAACTCAAGCCGGTCAACGGTCCAGACAAAACCGTCACCGCCGGCAACGCCTCGGGCGTGAACGATGGCGCGGCGGCTATGATCCTGGCGTCGGCCGAAGCGGTGAAGAAACACGGGCTGACGCCGCGGGGCAAAGTGTTAGGCATGGCCAGTGCCGGTGTGGCGCCTCGGGTGATGGGCATCGGCCCGGTGCCAGCGGTGCGTAAGCTTACTGAGCGCCTGGGCCTGGCGGTCGCCGACTTTGACGTGATCGAACTCAACGAAGCCTTCGCCAGCCAGGGGTTGGCGGTGCTGCGTGAGCTGGGGCTGGCGGACGACGCGCCGCAGGTGAACCCCAATGGCGGCGCCATCGCCCTCGGTCATCCGCTGGGTATGAGCGGAGCGCGGCTGGTGCTGACGGCGTTGCATCATCTGGAAAAGACCGGCGGCAAGAAGGGCCTGGCGACCATGTGTGTTGGCGTCGGCCAGGGGCTGGCGTTGGCAATCGAACGCGTCTGACGCGTCGTTCTACTAATAAGAACCGAGGAATGCTTCATGACTGACAAGCCTGGTTATCGTCGCCCCCAAGCGGGCACCCAGCCGGAGTACCTGCACCCGCCATACCAGTCCACCAACCTGCGCTCGCCGTCCAAGCCGTTGGTGTTCCTGCCGCATTCGCTGTCGGAAATCACCGGCCCGACTGTCGGTGCCGACCGTGTGCAGGAGAAGGATAACGACCTGACTGCCCAGCATGCCGGCGAGCCACTGGGGGAGCGGATCATCATTCACGGGCGCGTGCTGGATGAGCATGGCCAGCCTGTGCCGGGCATCCTGGTGGAGATCTGGCAGGCCAACGCCGCCGGGCGTTACAACCATGACCGCGACAACCATGACGCGCCGCTGGACCCGAACTTCACCGGCACCGGTCGCACCGTCACCGACGCTGACGGTGGGTATCAGTTCCAGACCATCAAGCCCGGCGCCTACCCGTGGGGCAACCATCACAACGCCTGGCGCCCGGCGCATATCCATTTCTCACTGTTCGGTCCGAGCATTCTGACGCGGCTGGTGACGCAGATGTATTTCCCCGGCGACCCGCTGCTGGCCTACGACCCGATCTACAACTGTGTGCCGGACACCAGCGCCAAGGAACGCCTGATCGCCCGTTTCGACCTGGAAAAAACCATTCCTCACTACGCCCTCGGTTATCGTTGGGACATCGTATTGCGCGGCCGCGATGCCACGCCGATGGAGAAATAAGATGACGCTCACCGCCACCACGTCTCACACCGTTGGCCCTTACTACCACATCGGCCTGACCTGGCTGAACCGCGAAGACCTGACTGTCGCTCAAACCCTCGGCCAGCGCGTGGCGATCACCGGGCAGGTGATCGACGGCAACGGCGAGTTCGTCAATGACGCGATGCTGGAAGTCTGGCAGGCCAACGCCGCCGGAAAATACGCGCACCCGGAAGACGACCAGGACAAGCCCCTGGACCCGAATTTCGAAGGCTTTGGCCGGGTGCCGGTGGATGCCGAAGGGCGTTTTCGTTTCACCACCATCAAGCCGGGCTCCGTGCCGGGTCTTGGCGGCACGACCCAGGCGCCGCACCTTGTAGTGCTGGTGTTTGCCCGCGGTCTGGTCAAGCATTTGCTGACGCGAATCTACTTCGATGGCGAGCCGGCCAACGAAACCGATCCGCTGCTGGCCTGCGTGCCCGAAGAGCGTCGCGCCACTATCGTGAGCAAGCCCGATGCTTCGGGCGTTTATCAGTGGAACGTGGTCCTGCAGGGAACAGATGCCGAGACGGTGTTCTTCGATTACTGAGTCCGCTTCGGTCCATTGCAGGCAAACCTTGCCCCCACAAGCGCTGCACAATACCTTGCAAGCAAGGTTTGCCCGAGTACCGATCAGCGACCGACAGCGAGATGCTGTCCGACCTGCACACCCAAGGACTTTTTATGAGCGAACGACCGGGTAATCAGCTCTTTGATGCCTACTTCACCGCCCGCCACATGCGCGAGGTGTTTTGTGATGCGGGCCGGGTGCAGGCCATGCTCGATGTCGAGGCGGCGCTGGCCCGGGCTGAAGCGAAGGTGGGCTTGATCCCTGTCAGCGCAGTGGCTCCGATCGAGAAGGCCTGTGACGCGCAGTTGTACGATTTTTCGGCGTTGAGCGAGGCGATTGCCACTGCGGGCAATTCGGCGATTCCACTGGTCAAGGCCCTCGGCAAGCGCATTGCCGCTGAAGACGCCGAGGCTGAGCGCTACGTGCACCTGGGGGCCACCAGTCAGGATGTGATGGACAGTGGGTTGGTGCTGCAACTGCGCCAGGCATTGGGTTTGATTGAGGGCGAACTGGCGCAACTGGCCACGATTCTCGCCCGCCAAGCCGAACGCTACGCCGCCACGCCATTGGCCGGACGCACTTGGTTGCAACATGCAACACCGGTGACCCTGGGCATGAAGATCGCCGGGTGGCTGGGGGCGATCACCCGTAGCCGCCAACGCTTGAATGAGCTCAAGCCGCGCTTGCTGGTGTTGCAGTTCGGTGGTGCCTCCGGAACGCTTGCTGCGCTGGGTGAACAGGCTTTGCCCATCGCCGAAGCGCTGGCCGCCGAACTGCAATTGAGCTTGCCGGAACAACCTTGGCACACCCAGCGCGATCGCCTGGTTGAGTTCGGTTCGGTACTGGGCTTGATCGCCGGCAGCCTGGGCAAACTGGGTCGCGACATCAGCTTGTTGATGCAGACCGAGGCCGGTGAAGCGTTCGAACCCTCGGCGCCGGGCAAGGGCGGTTCGTCCACCATGCCGCACAAGCGCAACCCGGTGGGTGCTGCCGTACTGATTGGCGCCGCGACCCGGGTCCCAGGCCTGTTGTCGACGCTGTTCAGCGCCATGCCCCAGGAGCACGAACGCAGCCTTGGCCTGTGGCATGCCGAATGGGAAACCTTGCCGGAAATCTGCTGCCTGGTGTCCGGCGCCCTGCAACAGGCGCGGCTGCTGGCCGAAGGTCTGGAGGTGGACGCGGCGCGCATGGCTCGCAATCTGGAACTGACCCAAGGGCTGGTGCTGGCCGAAGCAGTGAGCATCGTCTTGGCCCAGCGGGTCGGCCGCGACACCGCGCACCATTTGTTGGAGCAATGCTGCAAACGCGCCGTGGCTGAGCAACGTCATTTGCGGGACGTATTGGGGGACGAACCTCAGGTCACTGCGCAGTTGTCCGCCACCGAGCTGGATGATTTGCTCGACCCCGCTCACTACCTCGGCCAAGCCCAGACCTGGGTCGCCCGCGCTGTAGCTGAACACCTTGCCTTGAACGCCTGAAAGGAGACTGTTGTGGGATTCGTCAAACTCGCCGAAGGCGAACTGAACTATTGCTTCGATGGGCCGCAAGACGCCCCGGTGCTGGTGCTCTCCAACTCCCTGGGCACCGATCTGCACATGTGGGACGAGCAGGTCGCGGCCTTCAGCGAACACTTTCGCGTGCTGCGTTTCGACACGCGCGGCCACGGTCAATCATTGGTGACTGAAGGGCCGTACAGCATCGAACAACTGGGCCGCGACGTGCTGGCGATGCTCGATCAGCTGAACATCGACAAGGTGCATTTTTGCGGGTTGTCCATGGGCGGATTGATCGGCCAATGGCTGGGGATCAATGCCGGCGAGTGGCTGCACAAACTGGTGGTGTGCAACACCGCCGCCAAGATCGGCGACCCTTCAGTGTGGAATCCGCGCATTGAAACTGTGCTGCGGGATGGCAAGGCGGCGATGGTCGCGCTGCGGGATGCTTCGATTGCCCGCTGGTTTACCGCGGATTTTGCCGAGGCCCAACCTGCGAAGGTGAAGAAAATCACCGACATGCTCGCCGCCACCTCGCCCCAAGGCTACGCAGCTAACTGCGCGGCAGTGCGCGATGCCGACTTCCGTGAGCAGCTGTCGTCGATCCGCGTACCGCTGCTGGTGGTCGCCGGTACCGAGGATGCCGTGACCCCACCGTCGGGCGGGCACTTTATCCAGGAGCGGGTCAACGGCGCCGAATATGCCGAATTCCATGCCGCGCACCTGTCCAACGTCCAGGCCGGCGCTGCGTTCAGCGAACGGGTGCTGGCTTTCCTGCTGGATACCAGTGGTTCTTGAGGGGTTTTTTTGTGGACGAGAAACAACGTTACGACGAAGGCATGCAAGTACGCCGCGCGGTGCTGGGCGATGCCCACGTCGACCGTAGCCTGAATGCCTTGACCGAGTTCAACAGTGAGTTTCAGGAGATGATCACCCGTCATGCCTGGGGCGACATCTGGACCCGCCCGGGCCTGCCGCGCCACACCCGCAGCCTGATCACCATCGCCATGCTGATCGGCATGAACCGCAACGAAGAACTCAAACTGCACCTGCGCGCCGCTGCCAATAATGGTGTGAGCCGCAGCGAGATCAAGGAAGTGATCATGCAGAGTGCTATCTATTGCGGCATCCCGGCGGCCAACGCCACCTTCCACCTGGCTGAGTCGGTGTGGGATGAGCTGGGCGTCGAATCACGGGCTTGAGAACCACCGCTAGTCCTCTGTGGGAGCGAGCAGGCTTGCGATAGCGGTGTGTCAGCCTGCATGGTTGCTGAATATGCCGCCGCCATCGCGAGCAGGCTCGCTCCCACAGGGGCTTTGCGGTGGATACAAATTTTGAGGCCACACAAAAAACAGTGTGGGAGCGAGCCTGCTCGCGATGACGGTGGGTCTGTCACCCTAAATGCCGACAGACCCACCGCAGGGCTTTACAACAAGCTAATCGGATAGCTGACGATCAGGCGGTTCTCATCGAACTCAGTGGTGCTGAAGTCCCGG
>NZ_JABWQV010000137.1 GCF_014268615.1 Pseudomonas tehranensis
TTCGCGAGCAAGCCCGCTCCCACAGGGAATTTGCTTGATCTGCAGCTTCAGCATGCACTGAAGCCCTCTGTGGGAGCGAGCCTGCTCGCGATGGCGGCCTGACTGGCCATACAATCTTTCCCCGACAAACGCTCCATTACCGGGCAACCCGCTTTGATTCGGTGCAATAAATCCCTGCCCCACGCGTGCAGCCCGTCGTTTGCCCAGTAAATCCGCATCCTCAAGCCACTTGGCACAACCACTGCATAGCCTCTCTCACCATACATAAAGCCACGCCTCCAACGATGAAGGCGGTGCTTCCCGAGAGAACGGGACCAGGACAAAGGCGTCCTCGCTAGCTTGCTAGCGGGACGCCTTTTTTTTTGTTTTCGTAAAAATTGCCGAGCCAGCCCGAACGCCGTGATGAACGTGACGAAACCGGTCTGGGCTTGCGGAGAACCCTGATGAAAAAACTCAAACTGGTGATGATCGGCAACGGCATGGCCGGGGTTCGAACCCTCGAAGAACTGCTCAAGCTGAGCAATGAGCTGTACGACATCACGGTGTTCGGCGCCGAGCCTCACACCAACTACAACCGAATCCTGCTCTCGCCCGTGCTCGCCGGCGAGCAGACGTTTGAAGAGATCGTGCTCAACGATCTGAGCTGGTACCTGGACAACAACATCAAACTGCTGCTCAACCGCAAAGTCGTGGAGATCGACCGAATCAAGCGCCGGGTCATCGCCGAAGACGGCAGCGAAGCCGAATACGACCGCCTGCTGATCGCCACAGGCTCCACGCCGTTCATCCTGCCGATTCCCGGCAACAGCCTGGAGGGTGTCATCGGCTACCGCGACATCGCCGACACCCAGGCGATGATCAACACCGCCAAGACCCACAAACACGCCGTGGTGATCGGCGGTGGGCTGCTGGGCCTGGAAGCCGCTAACGGCTTGAAACTGCGGGGCATGGACGTGACCGTGGTGCACCTGGGTGAATGGCTGCTGGAGCGTCAGCTGGACAAAACCAGCGGTCAGTTGCTGCAAACCGCCCTGGAAAACCGTGGCCTGAAATTCCGCCTGAGCGAACAGACGCAAGCCCTGCACGACGCTGGCAATGGTCGGGTTGGCTCGGTGCAATTCAAGAACGGTGACATCATCCCGGCCGACCTGGTGGTGATGGCGGCCGGTATCCGCCCCAATACCGAACTGGCGGAAAAGTCCGGCATCCCTTGCAACCGCGGGATTCTGGTCAACGACACCATGCAAACCTACGACCCGCGCATCTATGCCATCGGTGAATGCGCCAGCCACCGTGGGACCGCCTATGGCCTGGTGGCACCGCTGTTCGAGCAAGCCAAGGTCTGCGCCAACCACCTCGCGCAACTGGGCTTCGCCACCTACAAGGGTTCAGTGACCTCGACCAAACTCAAAGTCACCGGCATCGACCTGTTCTCCGCCGGGGACTTCATGGGCGGCGAAGGCACGGAAACCATCACCCTTTCCGACCCTATTGGCGGCGTCTATAAAAAGCTGGTGATCAAGGACGACGTGCTGGTCGGCGCCTGCCTGTACGGCGATACGGCAGATGGCGGCTGGTATTTCCGTCAGATCCGTGAGAACCACACCATCAGCGAAATCCGCGATCACCTGATGTTTGGCGAAAATGCTTTGGGCGACGTAGGACACCAAGGCCAGGACAAAGCCATGAACATGGCCGACACCGCCGAAGTCTGCGGCTGCAACGGCGTGTGCAAGGGCACCATCGTCAAGGCGATCCAGGAGCATGGACTGTTCAGCGTCGATGACGTAAAAAAACACACCAAGGCCGCCAGCTCCTGTGGTTCCTGCGCCGGTTTGGTGGAGCAGATCCTGATCAACACCGTGGGCGGCGCGGCGGACGTCAAACCGAAAAGTGAAAAAGCCATCTGCGGTTGCAGCGACCTCAACCACGGGCAGATTCGCCAGGCGATCCGCGACCAGCATCTGCTGACCATCGCCGCAACCATGAGCTACTTGAACTGGCGCACCCCGAACGGCTGCGCCACCTGCCGCCCGGCGCTCAACTACTACCTGATTTCCACCTGGCCCGGCGAAGCCCACGACGATCCGCAGTCGCGCCTGATCAACGAGCGTGCCCACGCCAACATCCAGAAAGACGGCACTTATTCCGTCGTCCCGCGGATGTGGGGTGGCGTGACCAATCCGTCTGAACTGCGGCGCATTGCCGACGTGGCCGACAAGTACAACGTGCCGATGGTCAAGGTCACCGGCGGCCAGCGTATCGACCTGCTGGGGATCAAAAAGCAGGATCTGCCCGGAGTCTGGAAAGACCTGGACATGCCGTCCGGCCACGCTTATGGCAAATCCATCCGCACCGTAAAAACCTGCGTGGGCAGCGAGTTCTGCCGCTTTGGCACGCAGAATTCCACCCAACTGGGAATCGAACTGGAGCACGACCTCTTCAACATGTGGTCGCCCCACAAAGTGAAGCTGGCCGTGTCCGGTTGCCCACGCAACTGCTCGGAAGCGGGCATCAAGGACGTCGGCATTATCGGCGTCGATTCCGGCTGGGAGATGTACATCGGCGGTAACGGCGGGATCAAGACGGAGGTCGCCGAATTCTTCGTCAAACTCAAGACCGCCGAAGAAGTGCGCGAATACAACGGCGCATTCCTGCAGTTGTATCGCGAAGAAGCCTTCTACCTCGAACGCACCGTGCACTACATGCAACGGGTCGGCATGGAGCACATCAAGAAAGCGGTACTTGAAGATCCGCAACGACGCAAAGCCTTGCATGACCGCCTGAAGTTCTCCCTGTCGTTGGAACAGGACCCATGGAAAGAACGCCTGGAACAGCCCCAGCTGAAGAAAGAGTTTGAAGTCATCCCCGTGAAAAACCTGGAGGTGCCGGCATGAACTGGCTGGATATCTGCGCACTGGAAGAGATCAACGCCCTGGGCTCGCGCATCATCAATGGCCCGAAAGGCGATATTGCGATTTTTCGTACCAGCGACGATGAGGTTTTCGCACTCGATGACCGCTGCCCGCACAAGGGTGGCCCACTGTCCCAAGGGTTGATCTATGGCAAGCGCGTGGCCTGCCCGCTGCACAACTGGCAGATCGACTTGGAAACCGGCCAAGCCCAAGCCCCAGATGTGGGTTGCGCTCATCATCATTCGGCGCGGGTCGAAAACGGCCGGGTGATGCTGGCCTTGCGGGAAGCAAGCTGATGAGCCGTCAAACCACCGCCTCGACCTGCTGTTATTGCGGGGTCGGTTGCGGCGTGCTGATCGAACATGACGACGAGCGCATCCTCGGCGTCAGTGGCGATCCCGCCCACCCGGCCAACTTCGGCAAACTGTGCAGCAAGGGTTCGACCCTGCACCTGACCGGCGACCTCGCCGCGCGCGCCTTGTATCCCGAACTGCGGCTGGGCAAGGGCCTGTCCCGAGCGCGCACAGACTGGGACAGCGCGTTGGATCACGCGGCCAGCATCTTCGCCGATACCATCGCCGAACACGGCCCCGACAGCGTGGCGTTCTACATCTCCGGGCAACTGCTGACCGAGGACTACTACGCCTTCAACAAACTCGCCCGGGCGCTGGTGGGCACCAACAACATCGACAGCAATTCCCGGCTGTGCATGTCCTCCGCCGTGGTGGGCTACAAGCGCAGCCTCGGTGCCGATGCGCCGCCCTGCAGCTATGAAGACCTGGAGCTGAGCGACTGCGTGATGATTGTCGGCAGTAACATGGCCTACGCCCATCCGATCCTGTTTCGCCGCCTCGAGGAAGCCAAGTCCCGCCGGCCACAGATGAAAATCATCGTCATCGACCCACGGCGTACCGACACCTGCGACCTGGCCGACCTCCATCTGGCGATCCTGCCGGGCACCGATGTCGCATTGTTCCATGGGATTTTGCATCTGCTGTTGTGGGAAGACTGGGTCGACCGCGATTTCATCAAGGCCCACACCGAAGGCCTGGCGGACCTCAAGAACCTGGTGCGCGACTACACCCCGGCCATGGTCGCCCAAATCTGCGGCATCAGCGTCGAGCAACTGCACCAGTGCGCCGAATGGGTCGGCACGTCGCCCAGCTTCCTGTCGCTGTGGTGCATGGGTTTGAATCAATCCACCGCCGGCAGTGCGAAGAACAGCGCGTTGATCAACCTGCACCTGGCCACCGGGCAAATCGGCCGGCCGGGCGCCGGGCCCTTCTCGCTGACCGGTCAACCCAATGCCATGGGCGGTCGGGAAACCGGTAGCTTGTCGAACCTGCTGCCGGGTCATCGCGACGCCGCCAACGCCGAACATCGCGCCGAAGTCGCCCGCTACTGGGGTGTTGAGCAATTGCCCGCGACCACGGGTTTGAGCGCCATCGAACTGTTCGAACAGGTTCGCAGTGGCAAGATCAAGGCGCTGTGGATTGCCTGCACCAACCCCGCGCAGTCGATGCCTGACCAGACGGCGGTACGGGAGGCCCTGCAAGCCTGCCCATTCGTGGTGCTGCAAGAGGCCTTCCGGACCACCGAAACCGCCGCGTTTGCCGACCTGCTGCTGCCAGCGGCCAGTTGGGGCGAGAAAGAAGGTTCGGTGACCAACTCCGAACGGCGTATTTCCCACGTCCGCCGGGCGATTGCCGCACCGGGCGAAGCACGACCGGACTGGTCGATCACAGTGGACTTCGCCCAACGCTTGGAGAAACGCCTGCGCCCGGGTCAACCCAGCCTGTTCGCCTTTGAAACCCCGGCCCAGTTGTTCGATGAATACAAGCAACTGACCCGTGGCCGCGACCTGGACTTGTCCGGTATCAGCCATGCGCTGATCGATCAACTCGGTCCTCAGCAATGGCCCTTCCCGCAAGGCGCCAGCAGCGGAACACCGCGCCTGTATCTGGACGGAATTTTTCCAACCGACACTGGCCGCGCGCGGTTTGTCGCAGAGCCGTATCGAGCCGCCAAAGAACTGCGCGATGCCCGTTACCCGTTAACCCTCAACACGGGCCGACTGCGGGACCAATGGCACGGCATGAGCCGCACCGGCACCGCAGCGCAATTGTTCGGCCATGTGAACGAAGCCGTGCTCAGCCTGCATCCTGACGAACTGCTTCGCCATCGCCTGCAAGCCGGTGACCTGGTCAGCCTCAAGAGCCGCCGTGGCGCCGTGATCGTGGCGGTGGACAGCGACGACAGCGTGCGCCCCGGCCAGGCGTTTCTGCCCATGCACTGGGGCGACCGTTTTCTCAAGGGTGGGGTCAATACCCTGACGCAACCGGCCTTCGACCCCCTGTCAAAGCAACCGGAACTCAAACACAGCGGCGTGCGCCTGGAACCGGTGAACCTGCCCTGGCAGCTTTTCGCCCTGGTCGAAGGCGATGTTCAACAGCACTTGGAGACTTTGCGACCACTGTGCGAGGCGTTTGCCTACGTCAGCCTGAGCCTGACTGGGCGCGAACGTCCCGCGTTGCTGATTCGCGCGGCCAGCGCGGTCGCCCCCGAACCGCAGTTGCTGCAGGCGATCGACGAGCAATTGGGGCTGATCGAAGGGCCGGTGCTGGCCTATGACGACCCGCGGCGGTCCATCGGTAAACGCGTGCGAATCGAGAACGGTCGCATCACCGCCATTCGCCTGGCCGGCGAAACCCTGGCCCGCCACTGGCTGCAAAACCTGTGGCTGGAAGGCCGCGCCGATGAGCAGTTGCGGCGCTGGCTGCTAGCACCTTTGAGCGCCCCACCAGGCAATGCCGGCGCCGCCGTTGGCGGCAGCAAAACACTGTGCAACTGCATGAACGTCAGCCAGCGTGCGATCTGCGCCGGCATTGAACGTGGCCTGGACTTGCAAGGGCTGAAACAGGAGCTGGGCTGCGGCACGCAATGCGGCTCCTGTGTACCGGAAATCAAACGCCTGCTGGTTGCCACCGCGCAACCAGTGGCCGCTGTCTCGTGAGGAAAAGCACTATGAACGCAAAAGTCTGGCTGGTAGGTGCAGGTCCTGGCGACCCTGAATTGCTGACCCTCAAAGCCGTGCGCGCCCTGGGCGAAGCCGACGTGGTGTTGATCGACGATCTGGTCAACGATGCGGTGCTGGAGCATTGCCCTGGCGCGCGGATCATCGCCGTGGGCAAGCGCGGCGGATGCCGTTCCACGCCCCAGGCTTTTATCCATCGGCTGATGCTGCGTTATGCCCGGCAGGGCAAATGCGTGGTACGCCTCAAGGGCGGCGACCCGTGCATCTTCGGCCGGGGTGGCGAAGAGGCGCAGTGGCTGCGCGAGCATGGCGTCGAAGTGGAGCTGGTCAATGGGATTACGGCCGGCCTTGCGGGTGCGACGCAATGTGATATTCCGCTGACGCTGCGTGGGATTGCCCGGGGCGTCACGCTGGTCACCGCCCACACCCAGGACGGTAGCAGCCTGAACTGGCAAGCCTTGGCACAAAGCGGGACCACCCTGGTGGTGTACATGGGGGTGGCGAAACTGAGCGAGATCCGCGAACAACTGCTGGCCGGAGGCCTGGCGGCGGACACGCCGGTGGCCATGATCGAAAATGCCTCCCTGCCCCATCAGCGTGATTGCCGCAGTGATCTGGCCTCAATGGAAGCCGATGCAGGCGCATTTCAACTCAAAAGCCCGGCGATTCTGGTGATTGGGGCAGTGGCGGGTGCTGCCGAATTGGAGGGATCGCAACCTGCGTGGGTCCAGGCTTCAGCGCTGTAGCAATAACACAAGCGCCACCGAACCTGTGGGAGCAAAGCTTGCTCGCGATGGGGTAGGGTCAGCAACATTCATACGGGCTGACACACCGCTATCGCGAGCAAGCTTTGCTCCCACAGGTTTGGTGTTTTTAACCAACTGAACTGTGGCGCCCCCCTCATTTCCCAAATCGCAGGCAAAGAAAAGCCCGGCCTAAGCCGGGCTTTTCCAAAGCTGTGGGCTAATTACTTAGCTTCGGCTTCAACTTCTGCTTCTACGCGACGGTTTACAGCGCGGCCAGCGTCAGTAGCGTTGTCGGCAACTGGGCGGGATTCGCCGTAGCCAACAGACTGAACGCGGGACGATTCAACACCGTACTGGTTGGTCAGAACGTCTTTAACGGCGTTTGCACGACGCTCAGACAGCTTCTGGTTGTAAGCGTCAGGACCGACGGAGTCAGTGTGACCTTCAACAGTGGTGCTGGTGGATGGGTACTGCTTCATGAAATCAGCCAGGTTCTTGATGTCGCCATAGCTGTTTTCTTTAACGACCGACTTGTCGAAGTCGAACTTGACGTCCAGCTCAACACGTACGACTTCAGCAACAGCTGGGCAGCCATCAGCATCAACAGTTACGTTGGCTGGGGTGTCAGGGCACTTGTCGACGTTGTCGCACACGCCATCGTTGTCGCTGTCGGAGCAGACTTCAGCCGGAGCTGGAACTGGAGCAGCAGCAGGCTTGGAGCCGCCACCGAAGTTCACACCGATACCGACGCTTGGAGCCCACTCGGTGTCGCCCTGGTCGATGTTGTACTGAGCTTCAACGCCGGCACGGGCGTAGAAGTTGTCAGTGAAGTACAGCTTGGCACCGCCGCCAACGTTGGCGAAGGTGGAGCCGTTGCGACCGCTACGGCCGTTCTGACCGATGCTCTGATCGGAGAAACCAGCCGATACGTACGGACGCAGCATGTCGCCTGGGTTGTTGAAGTGGTACAGAGCGTCCAGGGCAGTGTTGGAGCCCTTGATGTTACGACCGTCGTCGGAACGTGCGTTGTGCACTTCGTCGTAAGCCAGACGCAGCTCAACGTCGTCGGTCAGGAAGTAGCCGATCGAACCGCCGAACAGGTTGCCGTTGTTCTTGAAGTTACGAGCGCTGTCGAATTGTTCTTTCTTGGCGAAGCCTTCGATTTCAACTGCGCCTTGGCCTTGTGCCAGAGCGCCGAACGAAGTGGCAGCAATCAAAGAACCAATGGCAAAGCCCAAGGTGTTTTTCAGTTTCATCCGTTAAATCCCCATCTGGTGATTGTAAAGCAGTCCCGCAAACCGGGGGACAACTCGGCGACAAGTCTATCAGAACTTGCCTACACGTAAGAGATATTTGCGCCGAACTAAGTTTCAGCAATACCCGCAAATTTCTCACGCAATTTATCAAGAGCGCGCTTGTAACGCATTTTTGTCGCGCTCAACCCCATGTGCATTATGTCTGCGATCTCTTGGAATTCCAGCTCTGCGACAAATCGTAGCACCAGAATTTCCCGGTCGATCGGGTTCACATGGACAAGCCAGCGATCCAGCCCACCTTTTTCCTCTGGTTTGGGCGCCTTTTCTTCAGACGCTTCCTCCAGAGGGTCCAGGCTCAAAGCATCCATCAAGCGACGCTTTCGCCGTTCCTTGCGGTACTGCGTGATGCATTCGTTGTACGTGATGCTATAGAGCCATGTCTTGAACTTCGATTTCCCCTCGAAGTTCTTCAGGCCATACAGCACCTTCAACATCACCTCCTGACAGACATCGTCAGCATCACGATCGTTCCCCAGATAACGCGCACAAACGTTAAATAATGTTCTCTGGTAACGGCGCATCAATTCTTCATAAGCACGCGTTACGTGGAAAAGTTCCGTATGCGCGCGCGCGACCAACTCCTCATCGGAGAGATCACGGGGGTCGTAGCGCGTGGATAGCGATTGGGGTTTGTTCAAAACAAGTCGGGCCGACAGTCTAGGTCAATGTGCGCCGCAGCCTGCCTTAACGGGCATTTTGCGGCGGCATACATTAGCAGGGTTTGCCGGGTTAGCGGCTACTCACATGCTGCTCGAGCAGGATCCGATTGGAGAGCGATACCAATTCGCCCTCCTCGGTCAGCAATGTGGTCTTCACCGTGCCGATCTCTTCGATCTGGCCTTCGACCTCGCCAACACGCACTTGTTGCCCAACCTCATACAATTCACGCACATAGATTCCCGCAAGAATCTGGCCGGCGATTTCCCGGCTTCCCAACCCCATGGCCAGCGCAACCGCCAGACCAACGGTAATCAATACGATGACGATCACATGGTTGAGCAGGTCAGTCTTGACCTCCAACTGGCTGATCGCGACCGAAATACTGATGATGATCACCAGGCCCTGGGCAATTCGTCCCAAGCCCTGGGCGTAGTCAAGCCCGACACCTTCGGCCGCGCCACGCACCAGCCCGTTGGCCAATTGCGCCAGCAGAACGCCCACCAGCAATACCAGTGCGGCACCGAAAACCTTCGGCAAATACAACGCAAGCATGTCGAGCGTAGCTGAAACTCGCTCAAGACCAAGGGATTCAGCCGCAGAAACCAGGAAAATCAGCAGAACGAACCAGTAGACGATCTTGCCGACCAAGGTCGAGATCGGCACCTGAATGCCACCGCGCGACAGCAGCTTGGTCAGGCCGGTGCCGCCCATCAGGCGGTCGAGCCCCAGTTTGGCGAGCAGTTTTGAAAGCAGGGTGTCCAGCAGCTTGGCCACCACGAACCCCAACAACAGCACCACCAGGGCGCCGAAGAGGTTGGGGATGAAATTAGCCACCTTGGTCCACAACGCGGTCATTGCCGTGACGAGGCTCTGGGTCCAGAGATCAAGTTCCATATTCAATCAGCCTTATCAGCGGTGCGAGTAACAGGTTTACGACGGGAAACCGGCGAAACATGGGCCGACCCGTTATTCAGGGCAATCATCAGCGCGGGCAACCAGCGGCCCAGCAGGCTGAACAGATCGCCGGCGCCAACCTGGCGATTGGCGGTTTTCAGTACACGTCCCAGGCATGCATCGTCGTCCCGGCTGGACGGCGAAGCCTTGAGCATGTCGCGCAAAGACTGTTCAAACGGATCGTGCATACGCACCTCTCGTGATGTCTGTGAAAGACGCGATCAAATTTCGGCAGGTCACATGGCGCCCCGTCACACCCAGCGCAAACGGCGGAACAACCACCACTGCCCGAGGGCCACGCCGACCATCAACAGGCATGCAACCAGGAAGCCATAAGGGCTTTCGGAGAACGGAATACCGCCGACGTTGATGCCCAAAAGACCGGTGAGAAAACTCATCGGTAGAAAAATCCCGGTGATGATACCGAAGCGGTACATGGTGCGATTCATGCGCACCGACAGACGCCGGTCCTCGGCCTCCAGCACAAGCCCCACGCGCTCTCGGGTCAATTCCAGCTCTTCGAGGTAGCGGGTCAGGCTGTTGTTCAATTCATTCCAGTAATCGCCATCATCCTCGACAAACCACGGCAGTTTGAGCCGTGTCATCTGGCCGAAAATATCCCGCTGGGGGGCCAGGAACCGCTTCAACCCGGCCGCCCTTCTGCGAATGTGCAAAATGGCATCATGCTCGGGGGTATACCGTTCGTCGGTATCAATCTTTTCTTCTTCGCTATCGACGATTTCCGAGAGCTGGGTGACCAGATCCTGCACCTTATTGGTCAGGTACTGCGCCATATAAAGGATGAGTTCCGACGCGGTCCTTGGCCCCTCGCCTTCGGCCAGTTGCGTCAACAGTTCATCGGTGGCGCGCAACGGACGCAGGCGCAGGGAGATCACTCGCTGGGGGGACGCGAAGATCCGCACCGACACCATGTCCTCCGGTTCAGCGCCCGGATTGAGGTTGACGCCCCGCAGAAACAGCAGCAGTTCGGCGTTGGGCAGCGGCAACAGGCGCGGCCGGGTGTTCTCCTCCAGCAGCAGGTCGCAGTTGAATTCGCTCAAGCCACTGGATTTGCGCAGCCAGGTGTGGGTTTGCGGATGACTGCGATCCCAGTGCAGCCACAAGCTTTCGTGGGCCTGTAACTGCAAATCGTCGAGTTCTGTCCGGGCTATCGAACGCGCGCCACCATTACCGTCCAGCACCAGGGCATGCACCAGCCCCCATTGCGCGTTTTCTTCCTCGAACATCCTCATCCCTTATGGCTTTGACGCTTCATTCAGGCATTTTCAGCGGGCTAGGCGAAACAATCACGCCGTTGTTGTCCGCATAGACATACTCGCCTGGACGAAACGTCACGCCGGCAAAGGTCACCGCGACATTGAGATCGCCGATGCCACGCTTGTCGGTTTTCATCGGATGGCTGGCCAGGGCCTGGACACCAAGGTCTGTCTGGGCGATGACGTCGACGTCGCGGATGCAACCGTAAATCACCAGCCCTTCCCAGCCGTTCTTCGCCGCTTTCTCGGCCAGCATGTCACCCAGCAGTGCCCGGCGCAGCGAGCCGCCGCCATCGACCACCAACACCTTGCCGTTTCCCTTGAGTTCCACCTGCTCCTTGACCAGGGAGTTGTCCTCGAAGCACTTGATGGTCACGATTTCGCCGCCGAAGGAATCGCGGCCACCGAAATTGCTGAACATCGGCTCCAACACTTGCACCAACTCCGGGTAGGCGTCGCACAGGTCGGGCGTGAGGTAATGGTTCATTGAACAACTCCTGTAGAGGCTGGAACGTCAGGCTGAGTGAGCAACCGTTTGTGACCGGAACCGCGTATCGCGTCATATCTTAGCCGCAAGCCGACAAGAGCGAAATGCCCTTGTCAGAGCCTTCGCTTCAAACCGCCTCGGCCAGCCTGGATGGATCCGCCAGTAGCGGTGCATGCTGATCTGCCAGCCAGCGCGCCACCAGCGGCCAGACCTCAGCATGGGCCGCTTTGCTGACCAGCATCTCGACATGACCGAAATCGTCGGTAAAGCCCTGCTCCCGGCCCAGGCAGACAAACTGTTTGTGCGCAGAGCCGACCTGCTCGAAAAGTTTGCGGCAAGCCCAGGTCGGGTCCTGCTGGTCGCCGGTCGCGCTCACCGCCAGTACCGGCACCTGCACATCGGCCAGCCCCGCCCACCAGTTCTTCTGCGCATCACCGAAACGCCCGAACAGGCCATACCAGCGCATGCTCTCCAGCGCCAGGCCGATGGGCTCGTCCTCCGGGCCGCGCTTGAGCCGCGAACCGGACAATTGAGCAAAACGCTTGAGAATGAAACGTCCGCTCCATTCCACCGGTGGGATCTTCAGCGGCCAATAGGTGCGGCTGACCTGGGCGCCAAAAAACGCCGCCGAAGCCACAGCCGGCTCGCCCAGATAGTGGCCTCCCAACGCGGCCGCCAGGGTGATGCCGCCCAAAGAGTGGCCGATCCAGTGTGGCACCTGCCCGCTCTGCTCACGCACGAAGGCGCCGATAGCCGGCAGGTCGTAACGAGCGTAATCGGCCACGCGGTTCTTGCGGTAGTCGTGATTGCGCTGGGACAGGCCATGACCACGCATTTCGGGAATCCACACGTCAAAGCCCAGCCGCGCAAGATAGGCCCCCAGTCCCAGGCCCTTGGGCGAATACCAGAAGCGCCGGTTGGAAAAACTGCCGTGCAGCAGGATCACGGGAACGCCGCGAACCTCGCTGCCGTCGGCCATGCCCAGTCGGGTGACGGCCAGTTCAACGCTGTAGTCCGGGCTATTGCCGGGCTTCAGACGATAGACATCTTCGCTCAGATCACCACGCCGCTCGGCGCTGATCAGGGCGACAGGAAAAAGGTTGCTGCTGCTTTGCATAATGCTCTTGCACAAAAAAGGGCGGCATCCGCCTGGAGCCCGCCCTACTTCAATCAAAAGGGGCCTATGGGTCAAGCCGCGCAACCTGTGGGAGCGAGCCTGCTCGCGA
>NZ_JABWQV010000138.1 GCF_014268615.1 Pseudomonas tehranensis
CGCTATCGCGAGCAGGCTCGCTCCCACAGAAACCTTGTGGTGAATACCGAATCTACGAACACCCGGGTCAGGCTGTCAGGGAATAGACCAGCGCGGTGATTGCCACCACCCCCACCAGCGTCACGAACACATTGGACGCCTGGCCGCGGTAACGGGCCATGGCCGGGACTTTCTGGATGGCGTACATCGGCATCAGGAACAGGATCGCCGCGATCACCGGGCCGCCCAGGGTTTCGATCATGCCCAGGATGCTGGGGTTAAGGGTGGCGACGATCCAGCACACCACCAGCATGAACGCCGCCGTCAGACGGTCCAGGGTCTTTGCCGCCGGACGTCGACCGCTCTTGACGATCAGGCCCTTGAGGCCTTCGCTGGCGCCAATGTAATGCCCCAGGAAGGATTTGGAGATCGCCACGAACGCAATCAACGGCGCAGCAAAAGCAATGGTCGGATTGCTGAAGTGGTTGGCCAGGTACGACAGGATCGACAGATTCTGCGCCTTGGCCTCGGCCAGTTGCGACGGGGAAAGCGTCAAAACACAACTGAACACAAAGAACAGCACCATCACCACCATCAGCACATGGGCGCGCGAGAGGATCTGCGAACTGCGCACCTCGGCGTTATCACCATGGCGACGCTTCTGATCCACCGCAAACGCCGAGATGATCGGCGAATGGTTGAACGAGAACACCATCACCGGAATCGCCAGCCACAAAGTATGCAGCAGTGCCGAAGGTTCAGGCAGTGTGGACGCAGTGGTCAGGATGCCACCGTTCCAGTGCGGGATCAGAAACACCGCCAGGAACAGCAACGCTACGATAAACGGATAGACCATCAGGCTCATGGCCTTGACGATTGCCTGCTCGCCGCATCGCACCACTGCCAGCAAACCCAGGATCAACACCAGCGACAGCACCACCCGAGGTGGCGGCTGGATATGCAATTGATGCGCAAGGAAACTGCCCACCGTATTGGTCAGCGCCACGCTGTAGATCAGCAGGATCGGAAAAATCGCAAAGAAGTACAGCAACGTGATCAGCGCACCGGCCTTGATACCGAAATGCTCCTCCACCACCTCAGTGATGTCCGCGCCGTCACGGCCGGACAACACGAAACGGGTCAGCCCCCGGTGGGCGTAGAACGTCATGGGAAACGCCAGCAACGCCAGGATCAACAGCGGCCAGAAACCGCCGAGGCCGGCGTTGATGGGTAAAAACAAAGTACCTGCACCGATGGCGGTGCCAAACAGGCCCAGCATCCAGGTGGTGTCATGGCGTCCCCATTGGCTGAGCGTCGTTGGGGCGGTCGTTTCAAAGCGTTCTTCGACGCCAGTGGCCTGATCATTCATCCGGTCGGATCTCCGTATTCCGGTCACATGCACCCGGCCGGGACGAGTCAGAAAACCCCGACAGGCAGCGCCCTGGCCGAAACAGGGGCGCGATTGTCCGGGATTAACGAGCAGAAGCAAAGACTTAGCTGAGGAGTGGTCGTGAAGGCGGCGCATCTGCCGCAAATAATGCTGGGGAATGAAGCCGCCGGCCTATCGCCGTTTTGCGCCAGCTCCTACACTCAGAACAGATGAAACAACTGCCCGCGCACGCTAAGCCATAATGCACAAAACCCTGTGGGAGCGAGCCTGCTCGCGATAGCGGTGGATCAGCCAGCCTTGGTATTGCCTGAGACACCGCTATCGCCAGCAGGCTCGCTCCCAACAGGGTTTCGTCAGTCCTATAGCCCACAGGAGCACAGCATGACCGCAACCGTTCTTGTCCTGGTTGAAACCGTCAACGAATACCTGCCGATTCTTGAGCGTCAGGGTTATCACTTGGAGTTGGCGCCAACGCCTGCCGAGCGCAAGACGGCGATTTACGAACATGGAGAACGGTTCAGCGCGGTACTGACCCGCGGCCCCCTGGGTCTGACGGCCGAGGAAATTGCCGCCCTGCCCAACCTGAAAATCATCTGCGTGATCGGCGCCGGCTACGAACAGGTGGACCTGCAGGCTGCCCACCAGCGCGGCATCGTGGTGACCAATGGCGCCGGGGTCAACGCGTCGTCGGTAGCCGACCATGCCATGGCGCTGTTACTGGCGTTGGTGCGCGACATCCCCTATTGCGATGCCGCCCTGCGCCGGGGCGAATGGCCCAGGAGTGCGCGTCCCTCCCTGGCCGGTAAGCGGCTGGGTGTGCTGGGCCTTGGCGCGGTGGGCATGGCGATCGCCAAGCGGGCCGCTCTGGGCTTTGACATGAGTGTCAGCTATCACAATCGCCGGGTACGCACTGACGTGCCCTACACCTTCTGCGCCACGCCCACGGAACTGGCGCGGGTCTCGGACTTCCTGATCGTCGCCACGCCAGGCGGCCTGGATACCCGGCAGTTGATCAACAAGCAGGCCCTCGATGCCCTTGGGCCAAAAGGGTTTCTGGTGAATGTCGCCCGGGCCAGTGTGGTGGCTACCGACGACCTGATCAGCGCCCTGGAGCAGCGACGAATCGCCGGCGCGGCCCTGGATGTGTTCGATCACGAGCCCGAGGTGCCGCAAGCGCTGAAGAACCTGCCCAACGTCGTCCTCACACCCCACGTGGCCGGTCTGTCGCCGGAAGCGACCCGCGCCATGGTAGAGCTGGTGGGCCAGAATCTGACCGCGTTCTTTTCCGGCAAACCGGTGCTGACGCCGGTGCGCTTGCCCGACTAGGAGCGTTAGAGAACGCCCAGTAGCGTCCACAGGCGCCTGGATTCGGCATCGGCACTGATCAGTTCGCCCAGCAGCTCGCTCAACGGTTTGTTGCCCCACTCCACGCCGCGCCGAATCAAATAGGGCACCGGGCTGTGGGGTTCGGTGCGAGCCAGGTAACCGGCGATGACCAGTAACTGGCGATAGGCTTCTTCGCGGCTGGCCGGCTCCTGAAAAACCTGGGCGACAGCGGCGCCCGCCTGCGCCGGGACAGTTTGCGGCGTCACCGGCGGTGGTGCTTGCGCCGGCATGACGGGGGGTTGCTGTGGGTTCATCGCAATGAACTCCTCTATCAATGTCAGCAAGGCCTGCATCACGTCCTGCAGGGCGGTATAGCCCGGGGCCTGATCGCCCAGGTAGGCATCACTCCAGCCTTGGAGCCGTTGCAGGTGCTGCAGACTCAGCATCAGGCTACCTTGGCGATGCAGCCAGAACGACAATGGCGTGGTGCGAATCAGTTCGCTGAGTTTTTTCTGGTCGTTGCGCGCCGCTTCTGCCGAGGCCTTGGCGTTTTTACTGTCGTTGACCAACACCTGCTGGCGCTGCAAGCGTTGCCAGTCGGCCAGGCAGAACCCGTCGAAATCAGGGTCTCGGCCATCGAACAAGGGCACCCGTGTCAGTAACACTTCGCTGTAGCGACGGGCCAGCCACTCCAGCGGAATCACCCGCCACGACGGGTCACCGTCATCGGCCCGGGGATACAACTGCTCGGGGTAGCGCTCACACAACCCCGCCACCAACGCCAGGCTGCCCGGCAATCCTTCCAGCCCCGTCAAGTGCAGCCAGGCCTCCCCCAGCCAGGCGCTGATCATCAAATCCTTGCTGCGCTCGAGCAACAGCGCAGTGGCGAGTCTTTCCAGTTCCGGCCATTGGGCGCGCTTGATCGAGGATTGCCACACACCCGTGGGCAGGCTGGTGTCGTCCTCCCGGCGCAACTGGCGCAACTGGTCGAACTCCGGTTCGTAGCGCAGATCCTGGCCACAGGGCGATTCGGCGCTGATCGGCTCAAGCAACCGCGGGATGAGTTCGGGCAACGGGGATATCGGCAAGCTCACAAACCCTCCTCGCGGGTGGCGATGGCGGGGCTCGATGAGCTCGCCATGAAAGGTGAACGGGGTGCCTGGGTCGGCAGCGGCGGGATCGACAGCGGCAGCTTCGAACCCTGGCTCATCAGCGACAGACGCAGGAACATCAAGGTCTGTTGCGCCGTGGTCGCCTGGGTCTGGGCCGTCACGGGCAGTTGCAAGGTCAGTGGGAAGTCGGTGTAGTCGGCATTCGGCTGGCGCTGGCTCGACACCAGTGAGCGCATCAGGCGCAACAACGACCACGGCCCCTGATACTCCCAGCCGGCTTCCAGGTCGCGCACCACCAGGTCGGGTTGCAAGGGGTCGTTGGCCGGACGCTGGTAACCGTTGCGGGCCCAACGCAAGGTCAAACTCACCGGCTGGCCGACCATCCAGCGCAGGTTCTGCCCGGTTTCACCCGGATAACTGATCTGTTGGTTGCCGGCGTTCAGTCCCCAGGCGATCACCTGATCCGCGCCGCGTTCCTGCTCGCGGTCGGTTCGCCAGCGCACGTCCATTTCCACGCCGAGCAGGCCGCTCTTGTCCCGCACGAACAGCGGCCCGAGCCAGGCACCAGCCTGTTTCAAACGGTTTAGAAAATCCTCCGCCGCCAGTCGCTCCGGCGTCCGGCTCAGCGCCAGCCCGGCCTGTGCCTGGGGCAGCCGCGTGTCGATCAGCTCCAGCAGGCGTTGGACCCGCGCCGGGTCGGCATCGCTGGCCCGCACATCCTGGGAGAACGGAAAGCGCCCGGCCAGGTACTGATTGAAGTAATCGGCCAGATCATTCCAGGCCATCGCCGCCTGGTTCTGTTGCAGATACAAGCACCGTTGCAAGGCGCTTTGTTGCAGGGTAACGGTGCGCACGGCCAGGTCGCCACGCCCGCCGGGCAAGCTGGACGTTTGCAGAATCTGCGCGCAGGACGTGGTGTCCATTTCGATAAAATCACGGCTTACCAATTGCTCCAGTTGGGCAGCCGCACTGGCCGGGTTCTGGTTTTTATACTTGAGCAGTTCGTCATTTAGCGCCATGAACCGGCTGACTTGATCGTGCTCCAGGGCCGATAGGTTGTCCTGCTGGACAATCAGCCATTCCAGTGCGGGCATGCGTTGCTCGGCGATTTGCAGCATGGCGCCGAACTGCTGGTTCAGGCTCAGCTTCAAGTCCTGAGGATCAGCGGCACCGTACAACTGCAAACCGAAGTTCTTCGAGCCGTCCCAGCGCTGGATATCGGTGCGTTGAGTAAACAGTGGCTGGGCGTCGATTTCGTTCAGGCCGCTCTGGATCTGCGCCAACGCACGGCGGTTGAGCAGGCGCTGAAAACGAATCGCCAGATCGCTGCGCTTCACATCCATGAAGGCTTTTTGCAGGGCAACGGCCTGGGAGGTCTGCACATTGAAACTCATGCCCGGTAGCGGTTGCTCGCTTTCATCCAGACTCAGCCACATGGCCCGCGCCGCCGCGCTTTCAGCGGCCTCCATCAGCGCCCCCCGATAATCCGGCGGGATGCGCGGCAGTTCTTCATTGGCGTAGCTCTGGTAGCTGGCGAAGTAGTTCAGGGCAACGCTGAAATCATCGCTGTCACCCCGCCCCATCGAGTCGGCGCTACTGTCCGACGGCGCCTTCTGCATGGCCAACGCCACGAAGTCACGCTTGAACAGCGCTTGCACCGCGTCGTCCAGCGCCGTGACATGCCCCTGCAGCACCAGCAAACCGCTGGCCTGCTGGACCAACAGATTGTCCCTGGAGCCGCTCTGGACGATCCACTGGTCTCGAAAGCTCTGCTGCAGTTTCGCCGCCTGACTCTCCAGATCCTGCTCAAGATCCGGCCCCAGCAGCGTGCTGTGGCCCACCTTGTCCAGCAACTGGGTGTAACCGGGCACCAGGTCCTGCCCCTTGCCTCGGCCCCAGGCCGAGTTGGTCAGGCTGACGAGCCTCTGCAGGTCATCGACCAACGCCATCAGCTCTTCAAGTTCACTCAAGGAATTGCCACTGCCCGCCTCAAGCCGTTGCAGATGCAGCTTCAGGTAACCGGCCTGGCGCACGAAGTTGTCCGCCAGAAAATAATGATCCAGCCAGCGCTGCATCAGACCCATGAAGTTATCGGCAATCAACGGACGCGCGGCGTTCAGGTCCAGGCCTTTCAGATCGGTATTCTGGGCATCGAACAGCACCCGATTGTAGAAGCGTGCCCGACTCAAGGTTCCGGTGTTGAGGTTCAGCGACAGGGCGTTATTGCTCAGTTGCACCAGTTCGTCCAACGGCGCCTTGGGGTTGTTCACTGCCTGGCTGAACATCTGATTGTGCTGTTCCAGACGCACCGCCCGGTCCACCAGATCCTTGGCCTTCACATAACTTTGCCATTGCGCCGGGTCTTCGCTTTCCACGTTGCCGCGCCGCTCGGTATTGCGCATGCCCTTGAGCTGTTCGAGGTCCCAGGCCAGCAGGTCACGCAACGGCAATATCCAATGATGGCGGGCGGTCATGCGCAACCCGTTGTCCAGTTGTGCGTCCACACCGGAGAACCACGAAGTTGGAAAAACCACCGAGACGAAACGCCAGCGTGGGGCCTTTTCCAGTACGTTCCAGTAGTTCTGCACGTTCTGTCGGGTCGGTTCCAGCTGCGGTTTGTCGGGATCGACCACCACATGGTTTTTGTGCGCGCTGAGGATCAACCGCGACAACCCCTCGGCTTGCTCGACAGAATCGCGCCAGACCCAGACCATGCTCGCCAGCCAGACCACCCCGACAACCAGCGCCACTCCACCGGCCAGTCGATGCCAGCGTTGGCGCAAACGCAGCAGGCGCGGGACTGGCTGGGCCAGGCCTCGCTCGGCCACCAGCCGGCGTGACCACAATTGCCGGGCGAACACCGTTTGACGCAACACACTGTCGCTGGCGGTCAACCCATCGCCAGTGACGGCCGGCGCCTGGCTGGCGGTGAAATACACGCCACGAAAACGTGGTGCCTCGCCTTGCGCATTGCCCTGGAAAACCGGTTCCAGCAGCAGTTGCATGGCGCGCCGCAACCCTTCGAAACGCTCCGGCAACCCATACAGATCGCTGCTCAACTGCCCCGACAACGCGCCGATCTCGATGATCGACTGGGACAATGCGGCGTTGACCTGATCCAACGCCTGATCGCTCCATTGCGATTGCCACGCCGCATCGGGCGAATATGGCGACGACCAGCCCAGCGTCGATTCCCGAGCCTGGGCGGGCAAGGCGCTGACCAGTTCCTGGAACCCCGGCAGTTCTTCCATCCCGGTGATCACCACGTACACCGGCAAGCTCAGACCGAACCGTTGCAAGAGGTCGATGAAACAACGCCGGACCTTGAGACTCAGCTCGGTCGTCTGTTCGATGTCATCGAGCTTGCTGAACGGGACAGTCCAGATCACCGCATCCAGTGGCCGTCTGCTGCGCAGGCGCAGAATCAGTCCCAACAGGCGCCACCAGTTGCCCCGCTGCATGTTCATGCCCTCATCGGGCAAAAACAGCGCCTGGGGCACCACCAGCACCGCGCCTTCAGCATCCGACCACCAGCGCCCGAACCACGCCGCCTTGTCTGTCGGCTGCAAGCGCCACTGGGCGCACAACTGCGTGCCATCGAACTCGTTGCCCAGCATCAGCAACCAGGGCATCTGGTAGCGGTCCCGAGTGCCTTGCTCCTGTTCCATGTGGCGCACCGCCCCATAGAAGCTGCGGATGGCCGCGCCGCCCTGGGTGCGCAGCCACCAGATCGCGGCCGCAATCAGCAGCACCGCAACCATCGCCAGCAACACCAGGGCGACGATGCTCAAGAGACTCATGAGTCCTGCTCCTGAACCACCGACTCGTTCAGTTGCAGCACCGGCTCAAGCTCCGACCGGATGTCACGCCAGAACACCTGTCCCAACCCGCTCAGAAACAACACCATCGCCAGGATCACCAGGCCCAGGCGCAAACCGTCCGGTAACGACTGCTGGGCCGGGACACGCACCGGTATGGCCGCCGCAGGCAGCGCCAGGCGCTCGCTGACATCGACATAATCGGGCTCGTGCTGCCAGGCGAACGTGAACAGCGCCAGACGCCATTTTTCGTGCTGGACCTGACCGGGCTCGCCACGCAATCGGCCCTGAAAACCGAGAATCAGGCACTGCAGGTACACATTGGCCAGGTCCCGGGTGCCGGGCATCTGTTCATCCAGCAATTTCTTGATGGCGGCCGGCAACCGTTCGCCGGCCTGGCGGCTGGAGTACATGCGCGACTCGAGGGGATGCTGCTGCCAGGCCAGTTGTCCCGGCCATGGGGTGAACAGCAAGGTCTCGTCCACCAGCGCCACGAACGCGTAGACCAGCGCCTTGACCTGCTCGGTCGCCGCATCGCCTACGGTGGCAAAGGCCACCCGCCACAACCGCTGGGCACTGCGACCGGAGAACTCCACCACCCGGCTGACCAAGACCGCTGGATCACTGTCCTTGGGCAAGTCCTGCCATTCCTGGGACCACTTCAGCCAGGCCTGACGAAACGCACTGCTCAGCGGCGCCTCATGCAGACTCCGAACCGCCCCGCCACTTCCGTCAGGCATACGACTCCCCTTTACGATCAGGCGCTTTCACCGGCTTGCGCGACAAACAACACCACTTGCCACGGACTGCTGGCCTGATGTGAGGCCGGCGCTACGATGTGCAACGGCAATTGCCCATCGAACCATTGCCCACTGGCGGCCACCACGAACAGCCGGGTGTCGTCCCCCACGCTGTAGGCCACTTGCTCGTTGCGACTCATGGCCTGATGGGGCAGACCGCTCATGCGCTGGCGACTCAACAACGGGATGTGCGGCGCCGACGCGATGATCGCCCCGCGCAACCACTCGGCCGCCGCCTGCTCACTGGCGCCGTTGGGCATACGCAGGCCGATCACCAGGCGCTGGTTCGGCTGGTCGTCGGGCAACTGGATCGAGAACACCTGGTCATCGCGCTCGAAGGCCAGGCTGCGATAGCCGGCGCGAACCAGCTCCAGGGTATTTTCCAGCCAGTCCAGCAGCGGTTCATAGCCGCGTTGCAACTCAAGAAAATCCAATGGCGCGAAGGCCGGGACACCGGCCAGCGGATCGAGCGCCGACCAGCTACCGGCCAACCCCAACAACAGGCCATGCAATGCCTGAGGCGTCGCCACCCGGGTGTTCAGCGCGCCTTCGACTTCCGGCAGTCGCGCCCACAACGCCGTCAATTGGCGGCGAATCTCCATTGCATCGTCCTGGTTGCCGGCCGCCTGGGCCTGACGCAGGCGCCCGGCCAGGAACAGGCACTTCTCCCGTGCCCTGGCACACAACCCGGCCACTCGCCGACCAAGAATCGATTCCGGCAACAGGATCGGCGTCGGCGGTGTGTAGGGCACTCGCAGAAATCCTCCGCCTTCCTTGCGGATGCGCAACAGTGGCAGGCAGATCGAGTCGGCCTTGCTCAGTTGCGTGCACAGCCGAGGGTTCGGCCGCCACACCGTGATGGACTCGGGGAACTCGCCGCTGGTGAGGTCCGGCAAGGCGTCACCCACGACCGATTGCAGGCGTCCCTTGAGCGGTAGCAATTGCCCGGCGCGCCAGAGCGGACTGATGGCCAGGTACACGGTCACCGTCGCGTCGTCGGTCTTGTCCACCGCCTCGGTGATGTCCAGCTCCAGGGTCGGCCCGACCCCAGCCTGCACGTTGACCGGCAACCCGTCCGGCAAGGTGCCCTGCAGTTGCAACAGCCGGACCTGGCCGGCGCTGAGAGCCGAAGGGTCGACTTCCAACTGGCTGACACCCCAGAACCATGGGTTGCAGGCGCCGGCAAAATGCGCGGCCAAGGCCTCGGCGCGCAGCCCTTGCAATTGGAAGTGCTGGGGCAGCAACTGCATGCCCTCGTGCCAGCAAACCGCGTCAGGTAACAGACTCATACGACTCCCTTCGACATCCCAATGACGCCGCCCCAGGGCGGCCCGCGGTCACTCAAGGCTGACTGGCAAGTTGGCCATCGTTCACCAGGGTCATCTCACGACTTTCGAACTTCAGCCAGGCCTTGCGCTGATCGTCCAGCCGAAGCCGGTGGGCTCCGGGAGTGTTATAGCTGGCGAAGACCAAAAGTCCAGCGGCCCGCCGGCCCTCCAATGGGAAGGGTTGGCGGTCGATGAATTGCCCCGGCACCAGCTCCAGGCCCCACACCGACATGAGTTGACGATAGTCGCGCTGGAACTGTTCGCGCTCGGCAAACCACTGGCGTGCGCTGATACCCGACAGCTGCTTGAGCAGATCCGGGTCGTTCACGGCGACAAAATCCACCGCGATGGGGGTGTCGTCATTGGCGCGCGGCGCGACATCCAGGGTCAGGCTGTCCAGGTCCACGCTGGGGGCAAATAGCGAGCAACCGGTAAGCGCGAGGCTCAAAAAAAATCCGGAAAAAAAGACACGCAAAATGAATCTTCCTTTTCTCAGCGGTCAAAAATTGTTTTTGCTTGCTTTTTTATAGACCTGTTCTAGCGTCTTGGGTAGTTCGACGCATACAGTCGAATGCACCAGGTTCGTCAAGGGAATGACAGGTCTACTGCCCTCCATTTGCAACCTGCGGATCAGCAAGGGAATGCGATGAGCGGGCCCCCCGATGCATTGCTTCCTACATGCATCGGAGTCGGCCGCCATGGCAGAAAGTACCCAGCACAAGCTCGACAGAGTCCGTCCCCCCCGCGTCCAGATCACCTATGACGTGGAAATCGGCAATGCCATCGAAAAGAAAGAATTGCCACTGGTGGTCGGCATTCTGGCCGACCTCTCGGGCAAACCACTGGACCCACTGCCCAAGCTCAACGAGCGGCGTTTCACGGAAATCGATCGCGACAATTTCAACGAGGTACTCGCCTCCATCTCGCCTCGCGCCACCCTTCAGGTGAACAACACCCTCAGCGGTGACGACAGCAAGCTCAACATCGAACTCAACTTCCGCCACATCGACGACTTCGACCCGGTCAAGGTCGTAGAACAGGTCACGCCCCTGCGCCGATTGTTCGAAGCGCGCCAGCGCCTGCGCGACCTGCTGACCAAACTTGACGGCAACGACGACCTGGACAAGCTGCTGCGCGACGTGATCGCCAACACCGAAGGCCTGCAAGAGATCAAGTCAGCCCGCCCTCAGGATGCGCAAGACCTGCCGACCGAAGCCGCCAACGATGACCCAGCCCCGGCCGAACCACAGGCCTGATCGCGCTCATCACTCAAGGGAGATAAAGCCATGCCTGCTTCATCCAGCGCTCAAACCAGCGAGAGCACGACCCAGACCCTGTCCCTGCTGGACAAGATCATCGCCGAAGGCCGCATGGCCCACGACGACAGTCAGCAGGACTACGCCCGCGACATGCTGGCTGAATTCGCCACCCAGGTCCTCGACGAAGGCATGGCCATCGACAAGGACACCGTGGCCATGATCAACGACCGCATCAGCCAGATCGATCAGTTGATCAGCGCCCAGCTCAACGAAGTGCTGCACCACCCCGAACTGCAAAAACTCGAAGCCTCCTGGCGCGGCCTGCACCTGCTGGTGCAAAACACCGAAACCAGCACGCGGCTTAAATTGCGCTTGCTCAACGTGACCCAGAAAGAACTGCAGAACGATCTGGAAAAAGCCGTCGAGTTTGACCAGAGCGCGCTGTTCAAGAAGATCTACGAGGAAGAATACGGCACCTTCGGCGGGCATCCGTTCAGCCTGCTGGTGGGCGACTACACGTTTGGTCGCCACCCCCAGGACATCGGCTTGCTGGAAAAACTGTCGAACGTCGCCGCCGCCGCGCACGCACCGTTCATTGCCGCCGCCAGCCCCCGGTTGTTCGACATGACCAGTTTCACCGAACTGGCCGTGCCCCGTGACCTGTCGAAGATTTTCGAAAGCCAGGAGCTAATCAAGTGGCGCTCGTTCCGCGAAAGCGAAGACTCGCGCTACGTGTCCCTGGTGCTGCCGCACTTTCTGCTGCGCCTGCCCTACGGCCCGGACACCCTGCCGGTGGAAGGCATCAACTACGTCGAAGACGTCAACGGCACCGACCACAGCAAATACCTGTGGGGCAACGCCGCCTGGGCGTTGTCGCAACGCATCACCGAAGCCTTCGCCAAATATGGCTGGTGTGCGGCGATTCGCGGGGCCGAAGGCGGTGGCGCGGTAGAAGGCCTGCCGGCCCATACCTTTCGCACCAGCTCAGGCGACCTGTCGCTCAAATGCCCGACCGAAGTGGCGATCACCGACCGTCGCGAAAAAGAACTCAACGACCTGGGCTTCATTTCCCTGTGTCACAAGAAAAACAGTGACGTGGCAGTGTTCTTCGGCGGCCAGACCACCAACAAGGCCAAGCTCTACAACACCAACGAGGCCAACGCCAACGCGCGAATCTCGGCGATGTTGCCGTATGTGCTCGCCGCCTCGCGTTTCGCCCATTACCTGAAGGTCATCATGCGCGACAAGGTCGGCAGCTTCATGACCCGCGACAACGTGCAGACCTACCTCAATAACTGGATCGCCGACTACGTGCTGATCAACGACAACGCGCCGCAAGAGATCAAGGCGCAGTACCCGTTGCGCGAGGCGCGGGTGGACGTCACGGAAGTGGCGGGCAAGCCGGGGGCCTACAAGGCCACGGTGTTCCTGCGCCCGCACTTCCAACTTGAGGAACTGACCGCCTCGATCCGCCTGGTGGCGACCCTGCCGCCGCCGGTAGCTGCCTGATTGCTCGTGGCTATGTGGCTATGTGGCTATGTGGCGAGGGAGCTTGCTCCCGCTGGGGC
>NZ_JABWQV010000139.1 GCF_014268615.1 Pseudomonas tehranensis
ATCGCGAGCAGGCTCGCTCCCACATGGGATTCGTTGTGAAAAGAAAACGGTGTTCAGGAAAGCAAAAAATAATCCCGCCCTTCGACCTGTCCGCGCCGCAGCGGGTTCCGCGTGCACCAGGGTGCGTAGGCCGCGTCGACGAAGCGGTAGAGCAGGTGTTCGTCGCGTCCCAGTGGAATGCCCAGGCGCGTGGTCTGGATCACATTGACCGTTGGCACGCCCACGTCTTCCACCAGCAGGCGTTCGGGGTCGAAGCGTTTGGCGTCCCACTGCGGCACTTTCAGCCCCAGGGCCTTGCACAATAAGGTCTGGCCGGCGCAAAGCTTTTGCGCCGGGCGCGGGCGGCCTTGGGCGTCGGGGTTGTTGAGTAGCATCTGTGCCAGGCTCGCCGGGCCGGAAACAGGGTCGACCCACGGGTACGCCGATTTGATCAGCACCGCATTGCCGGGACCTTGGGCGCTGAAATTCAGCGAATCGCCACCCCGGGCGTAATACATATAGATGTGGCCGCCATCCAGAAACAAAGCCTTACGTTTTTCCGTATAGCCCAGCGAAGCGTGGCTGCCCTTTTCAGCGAAGTAATACGCTTCGGTTTCGATGATTCGCGCGCTGAGCCACAGGTCACCGACCTTGTGGCGAATGACTTTACCCAACAGGTCCTGGGCGAGCACCTGCGCATCGCGATCAAAAAAATCATGGGGCAAGGCGTTTGGCTGTGGTGGCGAATCGGTCATGGCGTTAGACGAAGTGAGGCCAAAGGAAGCGCGATGATAGCAATGGGAAGCTTAATCAGCGCTGAACAGCGACAATTTGCGCAGGTTTTGCTCTTCCGCCGGTCACCACTGTGAGTCCACGCTGTTAGTCGAGGGATACGACAGCTATAATCTGCCGCTTTCCCCTTTGCCAAGACCACACAGACCATGACTGAGTCCGTTCTTGACTACATGACCCGCCTGGGTCGCGCCGCTCGCCAAGCGTCGCGCATCATCGGCCGTGCCAGCACCGCGCAGAAAAACCGCGCCCTGCAGGCCGCCGCCAATGCGCTGGACGCTGCGCGCGCCGAGTTGTCCGCCGCCAATGAGCTGGACCTGGCCGCCGGCCGGGCCAACGGCCTTGAGCCGGCCATGCTCGAACGCCTGGCGCTGACCCCGGCACGCATCGACGGCATGATCGTCGGTCTGCGCCAGGTCGCGGCGCTGCCGGACCCGGTCGGGGCGATCCGGGACATGAGCTATCGGCCGTCGGGTATCCAGGTCGGCAAGATGCGCGTGCCCTTGGGCGTGGTCGGGATCATCTACGAGTCGCGGCCGAACGTGACCATCGATGCTGCCAGCCTGTGCCTGAAGTCCGGCAACGCGACCATCCTGCGTGGTGGTTCCGAGGCCATTCATTCCAACCGCGCGATTGCCGCCTGCATCCAGCGCGGCCTGGCCGAAGCCGATCTGCCGGCGGCCGTGGTGCAAGTGGTGGAAACCACCGACCGCGCCGCGGTCGGCGCACTGATCAGCATGCCCGAGTTCGTCGACGTCATCGTGCCCCGTGGTGGCAAGGGTCTGATCGAGCGGGTCAGCCGCGATGCCCGCGTGCCGGTGATCAAGCACTTGGACGGCATCTGCCATGTCTACGTCAGCGCCCACGCCGAACTGCCGAAAGCCCAGCGCATCGCCTTCAACGCCAAGACTTACCGTTATGGCATCTGCGGCGCGATGGAAACCCTGTTGGTGGACCAGGCCGTCGCCCAGGACTTCCTGCCAGCGATGGCCGCTCAGTTCCGCGAAAAAGGCGTCGAGCTGCGTGGTTGCCAGCGCACCCGGGCAATCATCGAGGCGGCAGAGGCCAGCGAAGAAGACTGGGACACCGAGTACCTGGCGCCGATCCTGGCGATCCGCGTGGTCGACGGGCTGGATGAAGCCATCGAGCACATCAATCGCCATGGATCCCACCACACCGACTCCATCGTCAGCGAACACCAGGGCGAAACCCGGCGTTTCGTCGCCGAAGTGGACTCGGCGTCGGTGATGATCAACACCCCGACCTGTTTCGCCGACGGCTTCGAATACGGTTTGGGTGCCGAGATCGGCATTTCTACTGATAAGCTGCACGCCCGTGGCCCGGTGGGTCTCGAAGGCTTGACCTGCGAGAAGTACATCGTGGTCGGTGACGGCCAGTTGCGCGGACAGGAGCCGGTCTGACTTGGGCGATCTCGACCCGCCGGCCCTTGTGACGACGAGCAACCCGCCCCGGCGCATCGGCATCCTGGGTGGCACGTTCGACCCGGTGCACATCGGCCATTTGCGCGGTGCGTTGGAAGTCGCCGATGCCCTGGCCCTCGATGAGCTACGCCTGACGCCCAGCGCCAGGCCGCCTCATCGGGATACGCCGCAGGTATCGGCCCAGGACCGTCTGGCGATGGTCGAGTGCGCGGTGGCCGGTGTGGCGCCGTTGGTGGTGGACGCCCGCGAATTGCTGCGGGACAAACCGTCCTACACCATTGATACCCTGGAGCTGATGCGCGCCGAACTGGCCGCCGATGCCCAGGTTTTTCTGCTTTTGGGCTGGGACGCATTTTGCGGCCTGCCCACTTGGCATCGCTGGGAAGAGTTGCTCCAGCATTGCCACATCCTGGTGTTGCAACGCCCGGATGCCGACAGCGAGCCGCCGGATGCCTTGCGCAACCTGCTGGCGGCCCGCTCGGTGAGCGACCCGCTGGCCCTGAAAGGGCCGAGCGGACAGATTGCATTCGTCTGGCAGACGCCGCTCGCGGTATCCGCCACCCAGATCCGTCAACTGCTGGCCAGCGGTAAGTCGGTACGTTTCCTGGTGCCCGACGCGGTCCTGGCCTACATCGATGCGCACGGGCTGTACCGTGCGTCGAACTGAAAAAGGGCGCGCTTCAAGGCACGTGAATGCGTGTAGCGAAGCGCCCGAACATACGAGCAAAACGAGTTTTATATGACTGACAAAGACGTAAACAAAGTAAAGCGCAAGGGCACGTTCAAGAGCGCCCCGCTTCCCGTAGAAGCTCATAGTGGCGTGGTACTGGCCGGCGAAGAGCTGGTCAAGGTTGCCGTGGCGGCCCTGGAAGACGTCAAGGCCCAGGACATCCAGGTGATCGACGTTCGCGAAAAGCAGAGCATCACGGACTACATGATCATCGCCACCGGTACCTCCAACCGCCAGATCGGCGCGATGCTGGACAAGGTTCGCGAAGCGGTCAAGGCCCAGGGCGTCAAGCCACTGGGTGAAGAAGGCAAGGGCGACAGCGACTGGGTGTTGCTGGATATGGACGACGTCATCGTGCACATGATGACCGCCTCGGCGCGCCAGTTCTATGACCTGGAGCGTCTGTGGGCCGGTGCCGAGCAGAGCCGTTCGGCCAGTGCCGCGCACCACAGCCCGGAAAACACCCATGAGCATTTCACCAAGCTCAACAAAGACCAGCAATAAGGGATCGCTGTGCGACTGCGCCTGATCGCCGTCGGTTCTCGCATGCCCAAGTGGGTGGAAGAAGGCTGGCATGAATATGCCAAGCGTCTTCCTTCCGAGCTGGCCCTGGAACTGGTGGAAATTCCGCTCAACACCCGCGGCAAGAACGCCGATGTGGCGCGCTTTATCCGTCAGGAAGGCGAAGCCATGCTGGCCAAGGTCGGGCCGAACGAGCGGATCGTCACGCTCGAAGTGCACGGCAAGCCTTGGAGTACCGAGCAGCTGGCGGTCGAACTCGATCGCTGGCGGCTGGACTCGCGCACGGTCAACTTCATGGTCGGTGGCCCGGAAGGGTTGGCGCCAGAAGTCTGTGCCCGGGCCGATCAACGCTGGTCGTTGTCGCCTTTGACGTTGCCGCACCCGCTGGTGCGGATTCTGATCGGCGAACAGTTGTATCGTGCCTGGACAGTCCTGTCCGGGCACCCTTACCACAAGTAATCCTGCCCTCATGCCTCAGCCGATCCGCATCAAGGACCACGAAAAAGACGCCCGCCTGGTGCGGGGTCGCGTCGTGTTTGGTGCAATTGCGGTCGTGGCGCTGATCGGTGTGCTGATCGCGCGCCTGTATTTCCTCCAGGTGATTCAGTACGAGTACCACTCGACCCTGTCGGAAAACAATCGCGTGCATGTGCAGCCGATTCCGCCGACTCGCGGGTTGATTTTCGACCGCAACGGCGTGGTGGTGGCCGATAACCGGCCCAGCTTCAGCCTGAGCATGACCCGTGAGCGGTCCGGGGATTGGCAGAAGGTGCTCGACGTGATCGTCGAAGTGCTGCAACTGACCCCCGAGGACCGGGCGATTTTCGAGAAGCGTATGCGCCAGGGGCGGCGCCCGTTCGAGCCGGTGCCGATCCTGTTCGAGCTGACCGAAGAGCAGATCGCCCTGATCGCCGTGAACCAGTTCCGCCTGCCGGGCGTTGAGGTGGTGGCGCAATTGGTGCGTCATTATCCCCAGGGGGCGCACTTCGCCCACTCGGTTGGCTACATGGGACGGATCAACGAAAAAGAGCTCAAGAGCCTCGATCCGGTCAATTACAGCGGTACCCACCACATTGGCAAAACGGGCATCGAGCGCTTCTACGAAGCCGAGCTGCACGGTCAGGTGGGCTACGAGGAAGTCGAGACCAATGCCCGTGGCCGCGTATTACGCGTGCTCAAGCGTACCGACCCGATTCCCGGCAAGGACATCGTCCTGAGCCTGGACATCAAATTGCAGGAAGCCGCCGAAGCGGCGTTGGGTGGCCGTCGCGGCGCTGTCGTGGCGCTGGATCCGAATACCGGCGAGGTCCTGGCAATGGTCAGCCAGCCGAGTTTCGACCCGAACCTGTTCGTCACCGGCATCAGTTTCAAGGCCTATGCCGAGTTGCGCGATTCCATCGATCGGCCACTGTTCAACCGCGTGCTGCGCGGCCTCTATCCGCCGGGTTCGACCATCAAGCCGGCCGTGGCGATTGCCGGGCTGGACGCGGGCGTGATCACCGCTTCCAGCCGGGTCTACGACCCCGGTTATTACCAACTGCCGAACTACGACCACAAGTACCGCAACTGGAACCGCTCCGGCGACGGCTACGTGGATCTGGAAACGGCGATCATGCGGTCCAACGACACCTACTTCTATGACCTGGCCCACAAGCTGGGGATCGATCGGCTGGCGTCCTACATGGGCAAGTTCGGGCTCGGTCAGAAAGTCTCCCTGGATATGTTCGAAGAGTCGCCGGGCCTGATGCCATCCCGCGAGTGGAAGCGGGCGACCCGCCGCCAGCCGTGGTTCCCGGGTGAGACGCTGATCCTGGGAATCGGCCAGGGCTACATGCAGGCGACGCCGCTGCAACTGGCCCAGGCCACAGCCTTGGTGGCGAGCAAAGGCAAGTGGTATCGCCCGCACCTGGCCAAGACCATCGAAGGCCAGAAGCCCGTTGACCCCAACCCGGTGCCGGACATCATCCTGCGTAATCCGTCGGACTGGCAGAAGGTCAATATCGGCATGCAGCAGGTGATGCACGGCGCCCGGGGCACCGCGCGCAAGGCTGCCCTCGGTGCGCAATACCGGATTGCCGGCAAGAGTGGTACGGCCCAAGTGGTCGCGATCAAGCAGGGCGAGAAGTACGACCGCTCCAAGGTTCAGGAGCGTCACCGGGACCACGCTTTGTTCGTCGGTTTCGCGCCGGCCGAAAACCCGAAAATCGTCGTGTCGGTGATGGTCGAGAACGGCGAGTCCGGTTCCGGCGTCGCCGCGCCGGTGGTGCGCCAGATCATGGACGCCTGGCTGCTGGATGAACACGGCCAGCTCAAGCCCGAATACGCAAGCCCCACCACCGCGGAGGCTACGGCCCGTGAAGAATAATTTCGACCGGATCCTCTCCAGCGAAGATGTGATGCGCCGTCGCGCCACCCTGTTGCAGCGCATGCACATCGATGGCCCCTTGTTGATCCTGTTGCTGACACTGGCCGCCGGCAGCCTGTTCGTGCTGTATTCGGCCAGCGGCAAGAACTGGGACCTGCTGGCCAAGCAGGCCACTTCATTCGGCATCGGCCTGGTATCGATGATTTTCATCGCCCAACTGGAGCCTCGGTTCATGGCGCGCTGGGTGCCACTGGCCTATGTGGGCGGCGTGGTCTTGTTGGTGATCGTGGACATCATGGGCCATAACGCCATGGGTGCGACACGCTGGATCAACATCCCCGGGGTGATCCGCTTCCAGCCTTCTGAGTTCCTGAAAATCATCATGCCGGCGACCATCGCCTGGTATTTGTCCAAGCGCACCTTGCCGCCACAGCTCAAACATGTGGGCATCAGCCTGCTGCTGATTGGGATTCCGTTCATCCTGATCGTGCGCCAGCCGGATCTCGGCACCTCATTGCTGATCCTGGCCGGCGGCGCCTTCGTACTGTTCATGGGCGGATTGCGCTGGCGCTGGATTCTCAGTGTGATCGCTGCCGCGGTGCCGGTGTCCGTGGCCATGTGGTACTTCGTGATGCACGACTACCAGAAGCAGCGGGTCCTGACATTCCTCGATCCGGAGAGCGATCCGTTGGGCACCGGCTGGAACATCATCCAGTCCAAGGCCGCCATCGGCTCCGGCGGCGTGTTCGGCAAAGGGTGGTTGCTGGGTACCCAGTCGCACCTGGACTTTCTGCCGGAAAGCCACACCGACTTCATCATCGCCGTGTTGGGCGAAGAGTTCGGTCTGGTGGGTATTTGCGTGCTGCTGCTGATCTACCTGTTGTTGATCGGCCGTGGCCTGGTGATTACGGCCCAGGCCCAGACATTGTTTGGCAAATTGCTCGCGGGCAGTCTGACCATGACGTTTTTTGTTTATGTTTTCGTCAATATCGGTATGGTCAGTGGCCTGTTGCCGGTCGTGGGGGTGCCGTTGCCATTCATTAGCTACGGAGGAACTTCGCTGGTGACGCTACTGTCAGCGTTTGGGGTTTTGATGTCGATCCATACCCATCGCAAGTGGATCGCGCAGGTTTGAATAAGGTGAAGCGTTCAATGCAAGCAATGCGTGGCTGGTCGACGCGATATGCGCCGTGGGTCGGCCTGGTCGGCCTCCTGGGCGGTGCGTCGCACGCCCTGGCCGGCGACTATGAAGGTTCGCCGCAAGTGGCCGAATTCGTCGGTGAAATGACCCGCGACTACGGTTTTGCCGGTGAACAGCTGATGGGGGTGTTCCGCGAGGCGCAGCGCAAGCAGTCGATTCTCGACGCGATCTCCCGACCCGCCGAGCGGGTCAAGCAGTGGAGCGAGTATCGGCCGATGTTCATCTCCGAGGCGCGTATCGCCCGGGGCGTGGACTTCTGGCGCCAGCACGAGGCTGTGCTGGCTCGCGCCGAGCAGGAGTATGGCGTGCCGGCCCAGGTCATCGTGTCTATCATTGGTGTCGAGACGTTTTTTGGTCGTAATACCGGGAATTTCCGGGTGGTCGATGCGCTGTCGACCCTGGGCTTCGATTATCCGCCGCGCGCCGAGTTCTTCCGCAAGGAGTTGCGCGAGTTCCTGCTGCTGGCCCGCGAGGAACAGGTCGATCCGTTGACCCTCAAGGGTTCCTACGCCGGCGCCATGGGCTTGCCGCAGTTCATGCCCAGCAGCTTCCGGGCTTATGCGGTGGACTTCGACGGCGATGGCCACATCAATATCTGGACCAACCCGACCGATGCCATCGGCAGTGTTGCCAGCTATTTCAAGCGCCATGGCTGGGAACCTGGCGAGCCGGTGGTCAGCCGTGCGGACGTGCGTGGCGACCAGGTAGACGAAGGCCTGACCACAGGCATCGAGCCGACGAAAACCGTCGGGGAGTTGCGGGCGCTGGGGTGGTCGAGTCATGATGCGCTGCGTGACGACATGCCAGTCACCGCGATTCGCCTGGAAGGCGAACAAGGCCCTGAGTACTGGATGGGCCTGAAGAATTTCTACGCGATTACGCGTTATAACCGCAGTGTGATGTACGCCATGGCCGTGCATCAGCTGTCTGAAGAGCTGGTCAAAGCACGGGGCGTCAAATAATGCGGGCATTGCCTACCTATCAACCCCTGAAAGCCGGACCCCTGAAACTGGTAGCGCTGGCGGCGCTGTCGTTGCTGGTCGTCAGTTGCTCCACCAGTCGCCCGCCGGCGCAGAAAACCTCCACTGCCGTGCGCGCCACACCGGGCCTGGACATCAACCGGGCCCACAAGGACGGCGCGCCGTGGTGGGACGTGGATGTTTCGCGCATTCCCGACGCCACGCCAACCTTGCACACCGGCCCGTACAAGGCCAACCCGTACACGGTGCTGGGCAAGACGTATTTCCCGATGGCCGAATCCAAGCGTTACGTCGCTTCGGGCACGGCGTCCTGGTATGGCACCAAGTTCCACGGCCAGAACACCGCCAATGGCGAGGTTTATGACCTGTATGGCATGAGCGCGGCCCACAAGACCTTGCCGCTGCCCAGTTATGTGCGGGTGACCAACCTGGACAACAACAAGGCCGTGATCCTGCGAGTCAATGACCGTGGGCCGTTCTATTCCGACCGCATCATCGACCTGTCGTACGCGGCGGCGAAAAAACTCGGTTACGCTGAATCCGGCACCGCGCGGGTCAAGGTCGAAGGCATCGACCCGCAGGAATGGTGGGCCCAGCGAGGCCGTCCGGCGCCTTTGATGCTCAACGAGCCAAAAGTGGCGCAAAATGCCGCGCCGACCGTGACGGCTTCCACCGGTACGGTCGAGCAATGGTCCCCGCCGCCGCAGCAACATGCTGCGCCCGTGGTGCCCGTGCCGCTCGACGCAAAAAAAAACGCTTCTGCAACAGCGTCTGGCCAGTATCTGCAAGTCGGCGCGTTCGCCAACCCGGACGCTGCCGAACTGTTGAGAGCCAAGCTCAGCTCAATGGTCAGCGCGCCGGTGTTCATCAGCTCCATCGTGCGCAACCAGCAGACACTGCATCGGGTACGCCTGGGACCGATCGGTTCGCCGGATGAAGTCCAGCAGGTGCAGAACAGTGTACGCCTGGCCAATCTCGGTTCGCCGAGCCTGGTCAGCGCGGAATGATTTGATTGAAGGCCCGCTAGTGGTTGGAGCGGGCCAGGTTGTTGGCTCTATGAATAACAAAAGCCCGGCAAGGGATGTGAGTGAGCAACTTAAATACGCGGCGACCCGTTAGAAGGTTGCCTGTTTAGTATTGCCCTTCGGGCAGTTTCCATTAGCGATTTCGAGAGACGGATGAACATCACCACCTTTGCCAAACGCCTTTGCCTGCTAGTCCCACTGCTGCTCTCACCTGCTGCGTTCGCGGTCGAGATGATGCCGGCTCCCCCTCAACTGGCCGCCAAATCCTTTGTGCTCATGGACGCCAGCAGCGGCGAGGTGCTGGTGGAGAACAATGGTGACCAGCGCCTGCCACCGGCCAGCCTGACCAAACTGATGACCGCCTACATCGCCACCCTGGAAATCCGTCGTGGCCAGATCGGTGAAAACGATCCGGTGACCGTCAGCGAAAACGCCTGGCGCACCGGCGGTTCGCGGATGTTCATCAAGGTCGGTTCGCAAGTGACCGTCAGCGACCTGCTGCACGGCATCATCATCCAGTCCGGCAACGACGCCAGTGTTGCCTTGGCCGAGCACATCGCCGGCAGCGAAGATGCGTTCGCCGACATGATGAACAAAACTTCCGCCGACCTGGGCCTGACCAACAGCCACTTCATGAACCCGACCGGCTTGCCGAACCCGGAGCATTACTCCTCGGCCCATGACATGGCGATCCTGGCGCGGGCGATCATTCACGAAGACCCGGCGCACTACGCCATCTACTCCCAGAAGGAATTCTTCTGGAACAACATCAAGCAGCCCAACCGCAACCTGTTGCTGTGGCGCGACAAGACCGTCGATGGCTTGAAGACCGGTCACACCGAAGAGGCTGGCTATTGCATGGTGTCTTCGGCCGTTCGTGACGGCATGCGCCTGATCGCCGTCGTTTTCGGCACCAACAGCGAAGTGGCCCGTGCCGCCGAAACCCAGAAGCTCTTGACCTACGGTTTCCGCTTCTTCGAAACCCAGACCTTCTACCAGAAGGGCACCGAACTGGCTCAGGCCCAGGTGTGGAAAGGCACCACCAACCAGGTGAAGGCCGGTCTGGCCCAGGACCTGACCATGACCTTGCCTAAAGGTCAGCTCAAGAAACTGGTCGCCACCATGACCATGAATCCGCAAATGGTTGCGCCAATCGCCAAGGGCGACGTGATCGGCAAGGTGGAAGTCAAACTGGACGACAAAGTGGTGCACAGCGCCGACCTGATCGCGCTGGACGCGGTCGAGGAAGGTGGTATCTTCCGCCGCATGTGGGATAGCATCCGTCTATTCTTCTACGGCTTGTTCAACTGATTGAAGTGTTGACCTGCATGGCCCCGTTCCTTTCCGGTACGGGGCCATGTGCGTTATCACGGCTTACGAGGCCGTTACGCCATGACAGACTCAGAAGTAAAGGCGCCAAAGATCGAGTTTCCTTGCGAGGATTATCCGATCAAGGTAATTGGCGACACCGGTGTGGGTTTCAAGGACAAGATCATCGCGATTCTTGAAAAACACGCCACCGTTGATCACAAGACCCTGGCCGAACGCCAGAGTACCAACGGCAAGTACACAACGATTCAGTTGCACATCATTGCCACCGGTCAGGAGCAGCTGTACGACATCAACAGCGAGTTGCGAGCGACCGGGTTCGTGCACATGGTGTTGTGATGCCGGGCACGCTGGGCTTTCGCGAGCTGGGCCAGATGGCTTACGAGCCGGTCTGGCATGCCATGCAACGCTTCACCAACGACCGCGGCACCAGCGCCGGTGATGAAGTCTGGCTGGTGCAACACCCGTCGGTGTTCACCCAGGGCCAGGCCGGCAAGGCCGAACACCTGTTGCTGCCGGGGGATATCCCGGTGGTGAAGACCGACCGCGGTGGCCAGGTGACCTACCATGGCCCCGGACAGTTGGTGGCCTATTTGTTGCTGGACGTACGCAAGCTGGGGTTCGGCGTACGCGAACTGGTCACCCGCATGGAGACGTGCCTGATCGAACTGCTGGCCAGCTACGGCGTGACAGCGGCGGCCAAGCCGGATGCTCCGGGTGTCTACGTCGACGGGGCAAAAATCGCCTCCCTGGGTTTGCGGATCCGCCACGGTTGTTCGTTTCATGGCCTGGCGTTGAACGTGGACATGGACATGGAGCCGTTTCGACGGATTAATCCCTGTGGCTACGCGGGGCTGGCGATGACCCAGCTGTGCGATCACACAGGATCGATTGAATTTGCCGAGGTAAGTGCCCGGCTGCGCGCGCAGCTCGTCAAACACCTCGACTACGCTGAGCAGACGACCCTCACGGGCGGAATCGACTGATATGACTACTGATGCTGTGCAAACCATGATCCCGACGCTGGATGTTACCGAGCGTCCTGCCCCGCGTGCCAAGGTCGAGGCCGGCGTAAAGCTGCGCGGCGCCGAGAAAGTTGCACGTATCCCGGTCAAGATCATCCCGACCACCGAACTGCCGAAGAAACCCGACTGGATCCGCGTGCGCATCCCGGTTTCGCCGGAAGTCGACCGCATCAAGGCGCTGCTGCGCAAACACAAACTGCACAGCGTCTGTGAAGAAGCATCCTGCCCGAACCTGGGTGAATGCTTCTCCGGCGGCACCGCCACGTTCATGATCATGGGCGACATCTGCACCCGTCGCTGCCCGTTCTGTGACGTCGGTCATGGTCGGCCGAAGCCATTGGACGTGAATGAACCCGAAAGCCTGGCCATCGCCATTGCCGACCTCAAGCTCAAGTACGTGGTCATCACCTCGGTGGACCGCGACGACCTGCGCGACGGCGGTGCCCAGCACTTTGCCGACTGCATCCGCGAAATCCGCAAGCTGTCGCCGAATGTGCAGCTCGAGACTTTGGTGCCGGACTATCGCGGTCGCATGGACATCGCTCTGCAAATCACCGCCGCCGAGCCGCCGGATGTCTTCAACCACAACCTGGAAACCGTACCGCGCCTGTACAAGGCTGCGCGTCCGGGTTCGGACTACCAGTGGTCGCTGACCTTGCTGCAACGCTTCAAGCAGATGATGCCGCATATTCCGACCAAGTCTGGCTTGATGCTGGGCTTGGGTGAGACCGATGAGGAAGTTATCGAGGTCATGAAGCGTATGCGTGAGCATGACATTGATATGCTGACCCTGGGGCAGTACTTGCAGCCTTCGCGTAGTCACCTGCCGGTGCAGCGTTTTGTGCACCCGGATACCTTTGCGTGGTTTGCTGAGGAAGGGTACAAGATGGGGTTCAAGAACGTGGCTTCGGGGCCGTTGGTGCGGTCTTCGTATCATGCGGATGAGCAGGCTAAGTTGGTCAAGGCTGAGTTGCTCGGGTCCTGATTTAGCGGTTTTTGGTGGTGGATCGGTGTGAATATCCGTTGCTGCGGTAACGGCTACTTATGGTTCCGCCCTTACGGCGGGTCACT
>NZ_JABWQV010000014.1 GCF_014268615.1 Pseudomonas tehranensis
CCATCAGGTGAAGTTGCGCGGCCAGCGCATCGAACTGGGGGAAATCGACTCAGCGCTGCTGAACCTGCCGGCCATCACCGGCGCCTGCACGCTGGTCATCGACAACCGCCTGGTAGCGTTCTACAGCAGTAGCACCGCGCAGTCGGACCTCGACAGCCAGCTCGCGGCCGAACTGCCGGCCTACATGGTGCCGGCGGTATGGGTGCAAATCCCGGCCCTGCCCCTGAGCACCAACGGCAAGATCGACCGCAAGGCCCTGGCCGCCCTGCCCTTGCCAAACACCCAGAAAGACTACGCGGCACCGCGCAACGAGCTGGAACGCCTGCTCTGCCAGATGTTCGGCGAACTGCTCGGCGACACCTTGACCGGCGGCCGTGAAGTCGGCACCTCGGACAGTTTCTTTGCCCTGGGTGGTGACTCGATCCTCGGCCTGAAACTGATCTCGCGCCTGCGTGAACAGGGCTATTCGCTCACGCCACGGGACCTGTTCCGTTCGCCGACCCCGGCGGCGCTGGCCCACGTGACCACGACACTGTTGACCCAGGCCGAGCAAGGCGACGTGACCGGGCCAATGCCGCTGATGCCGTTGCACCAGTGGTTCTTCGACCAGCAGCAGGTCCAGGCCGCACACTGGAACCAATCGGTGCTGGCCGACAGCGACCGTCGCCTGGAACCAGTCATCGTGCAAGCCACGCTGGACCGGCTGGTGGCCCACCACGACGCCCTGCGCTTGCGTTTCACCAACATCGACGGGCAATGGCAGGCGCACATCGCGCTGGTGGCCCCGGCCCAACTGACCCGCTGCGAACACCCGGAACAATTGCTGCACGTCGCGCAAAGCCTGGACCTGCAACACGGCCCGCTGTTCGCCGCGGCCCTGCTGGAGGGCACGCCGCAGCGCCTGTACCTGGTGGCCCATCACCTGGTGGTCGATGCGGTGTCCTGGACGCCGCTGCTGGAAGACTTCCAACAGCTGTACGCCGCCCTGGAGCGTGGCGAGCAGCCGACGTTGCCGGCAAAAACCACCTCGTATCGTCAATGGGCCGAGCACCTGCAAGCCCATGCCGTGAAGGCTGCTACCGAGCATCGCTACTGGACTGCCCAGACCTCTGCGAACCCACCGCCCATGGCCACGGTCGCCGAGCGCCAGACACTGGCGGCCCGCTGGGAGGCCAGCCGCACGCAGCAATGGCTGACCGAGTCCCACGCGGCCTACCGCACGCAACCGGAGGAACTGCTGATCGCCGCCCTCGCCGCGACCCTGGCCGAGGTCGAACAGCGCGGCGATATCGTGGTGGACCTTGAGCGCCACGGACGTGACGCACCGTTTGCCGGGCTGGACGTCGGCCGCACCGTCGGCTGGTTCACCACGCTGTACCCACTGCGAGTGAACGCCCGCGGTGCCGCGGGCGAGCAGGTGCGCAACGCCAAGCAAGCCTTGCGTGACGTACCCGGCCAAGGCCTTGGCTACGGCTTGCTGCGTCAGCGCGGCGAGTTGCCGGCCAGCCACGGCGATGTGCTGTTCAACTACCTGGGGCATGAGCAAACGCCAGCGGGCTGGTTGCGCGCCAGCAGCCTGACCCCGCCGCCGGAGGTGGCCCCGGTGAACCGAGTGACCCATGCCCGTGAAGTGGTGGCCTGGCTGGAGGACGGCGTGTTGCGTGTCGAATGGCACAGCGTCACGCCGAACGCCGACAGCCGTTTGCCCGCTCGTCTGCTGGAACATTTGCAGGCGCTGGTCGAGCACTGCCTCGACCCGCAGGCCGGTTCGCTGATGCCAGCGGATTTCCCGCTGGCCAAGGCGCTGAACCAGAAGTCCCTGGACAAGCTGCTGGGCAAACTCAAGACCAAACCCAATTCCCAAAGCTAGCGAGCGACGCCGCGCCCGCGCAGGTCTCGGACCGGCGCGGCGCCCTGATCGACTCACTTGAGTTTTCAAGACTTTGAAATGGACCAAACAAGCATGAACAACATCGAAGACATCTACTCCCTTTCGCCGACCCAGCACGGCCTGTTGTTCCACAGCGTCTACGAACCGGATTCGCGGGTGTATTACCAGCAGTTGAGCCTGGACATGAACGGCCCGCTGCAATTGAGCGCTTTTCGTGGTGCCTGGCAGGCGCTGATGCAGCGTCACGCGGTGCTGCGCAGTGCGTTTCTCTGGGAAGAACTGGACGATGCCTATCAGGTGGTGCAACAGGACGTTGAGTTGCCCTTGACTGAACTGGACTGGCAGGACCGCGCCGAGCCCCAGGCCGCACTCGAACAGTTGGCACTGGAACAGCGGGCGCAGCCTCTGGAGCTCAATGACTCACCGCTGATGCGCGTATGCCTGGTGCGTCTGGCACCTGAGCGCTGGCACCTGATCTGGACCTTCCATCACATCCTCATGGACGGTTGGAGCGTCGGTATCGCCGTGCAGGAGTGGCTGGCGCTGTACTACGAACTCGCCCATGGCCGCCCCGCCAACCTGGCGCCTACCCGCCCTTATCGGGACTACATCGCCTGGCTGGCGGAACAGGACATGGCCGCCACCGAAAGCTTCTGGCGCGAACAGTTGCAGGACGTGAGCGAGCCGACCCCACTGCCCACCTTCGCCGTACGCCAGCCAGCGCCTGCCGGGGCACCGTTCGCCGAACGGGAAAGCCTGCTGAGCGCCAGCGAAACCGAGCAACTGGCGCACTTCGCCCGCCAGCATGACCTGACCATCAACACGCTGATCCAGGGCGCTTGGGCGCTGCTGCTGGGCCAACACGCCGGGCGTGACGACGTGGTCTATGGCGTCACCGTCGCCGGACGTCCGGAGAACCTGGCGGCGGTGGACAGCACCGTCGGACTGTTCATCAACACGTTGCCGCTGCGCGTGCAATGGGCCGACGAGCCAACCCTGGTGGACTGGCTGCAACACTTGCAGCAAGCCAACAGCGATCTGCGCCACCACGCCTACCTGCCGCTGGGCAAACTCAAGTCGATGACGCGCATCGCGGCTGAACAGGCGCTGTTCGACTCAATCCTGGTGTTCGAGAACTTCCCGGTCACCGACGCACTGAACCAGGACACCGGAGGCTTGAGTTTCAGTGCCCCGAGCAGCGACCAGCAGGCCGATGGCATTACCCTCACCCAAGGCCGCAACCACTTCCCGTTGGCGCTGATCGTGGTGCCGGACAAACAACTGCACTACCTGATCAGCTACGACCGCAGTCGCTTCAGCGATGCCGAGGTCGCGGTGCTGTCGGCACAATTGCGTGCGATCCTGTTGGCGATGACGGCGCACGCGCAGTGCCGGGTCAGCGAGCTTGAATGGCTGAGCCCTGAAGAACGCCAGCAATTGCTCGTGCAGGGTCGTGGTGTGCAACTGCCGGTGCCCCCTGCGTGTCTGCACCAGCGCTTCGAACAACAGGTGGCCGCCCACCCGCAACAGCTGGCGGTGCGCGACCGTCAGAGCGCCCTGACTTACCGTGAACTGGATCAGCAGGCCAACCGCCTCAGCCAGTACTTGCGTGCCCAGGGCATCGGCCACGACAGCGTGGTGGCACTGGCTCTGGAACGCAGCGCCGAGTTCGTGATCGCCCTGCTGGCCACCCTCAAGGCCGGCGCCGCCTACCTGCCGCTGGACCTCAAGCAGCCTGCCGGGCGCCTGGCGGACGTGCTGGTGGACAGCCGCGCCGCACTGCTGATCGGTGCCGCCGCTTCACCTCTGCTCAAAGGCCTGGTCGAGCACACCCCGACACTCTGGCTGGCGGAACAGGCCGACGCCATCGCCTCCCAGCCAGACACGCCACCTGCCGTGGTCCACAGCCCGACCGATGCTGCCTACGTGATCTACACCTCGGGCTCCACCGGCACCCCCAAGGGCGTGGTGGTCGAGCACCAGTCCATCGTCGATTACCTGACGGCAGTGCACGCAGTGCTCAACCCGCCACCGGCGGCTCGCTACGGCTTGCTGTCCAGCGTCGCCGCCGACCTGGGCCACACCCAACTGTTCGGCGCCCTGTGCAGCGGCGCCAGCTTGTTGCTAGTGGATGAAGACAGCGGTTTCAGCCCTCTGGCACTGGCCGAACTCTTCGTCCAACACCCAGTGGATGTGCTGAAAATCACCCCCAGCCATCTGGCCGGCCTGTTGCAGGCGTTGCCCGATGCCCGCCTGCTGCCCCGCGCCCTGCTGGTCTTCGGTGGCGACGCCCTCAGCCCGGCGCTGCTGGAACAGGTCAACCGCCTGGCGCCAGGGCTCAGGGTGTTCAACCACTATGGGCCGAGCGAAGCGACAGTCGGGGCGATTGCCACCGAGTTGCCGGCGGGCCTGCGCAGCATCGCCCTCGGCCGGCCACTGCCGAACCGTCAACTGCAAGTGGTCGATGCCAACGGCCGCCTGGTGCCCACCGGGGTATCCGGCGAACTGCTGATCAACGGCGCCCTGGCCCGGGGCTACCTGCACCGCCCGGACCTGACCGCCGAACGCTTCCATCTCGACGCCGATCAGCAACGCTGGTACCGCACCGGCGACCGCGTACGCTGGCAAGTGGACGGCCAACTGGCGTTCCTCGGTCGGGTCGACAGTCAGGTCAAAATCCGCGGCAACCGCCTGGAGCTGGGCGAAGTCGAAGCGCAGCTCAAGCGCCTGTCGCCGCTGATCGAACAGGCGCTGGTCCGTGCCGTGGAACTGGACGGCAGTTTGCGCCTGGTGGCCTACCTGGTCGCCAGCCAGTCGCTGTCCGCCACGAAACTGCGCAATGACCTGAGTGCGCGGGTGCCGGACTACATGGTGCCGGCGCACTTCATCACCCTCGACGAACTGCCCCTGACCCGCAACGGCAAGGTCGATGTCCAGCGCTTGCCGCTCCCGCAAAAACCCACAGACGACAGCGCCACCCACGTCGCGCCGCGCAATGAAGTCGAAACGCAGCTGGCCGCCATTTGGCAGGACGTCCTGAAGCTGGAACGTGTCGGCGTGCACGACAACTTCTTCGCCCTGGGCGGCGATTCGATCATCAACTTGCAGATCATCGCCCGCGCCAACCAGCAAGGGCTGAAACTCACGCCCCGCCAGCTCTTCGAGAACCGCACCATCGCCGATATCGCCCGGGTGCTGGGCGCCGATGCCAGCCATGGCGTGGCGCACGCCATCGCCGATGGCTATGAACTGCCGCTGGCCGCCGGGCAACTGGCGCGCCTGCAACAAGGGCCGTTGCACGCCACCTGGCGTTGCGTGGCGCTGACCCAGGCCATCGACAGCGAGCTGCTGAGCCAGGCCATCGCGGCGTTGCAGCAACACCACCAGGCCCTGCGCCTGGCGCTCAAGGCCCTGCCGGAGGGCCAGTGGCAGCAACGGGTGCTGGTCGCGGCCAAGGCCCCGGTCATCGCCACCGAAAAACTGGAGGCCTGCGCCCCGGCGCAACTGCAAGCCCTGGCCCAGGCCGGTGTCGACGCGCTGGAACTGGACGCTGGCCAAACCCTGCATGCCCGCCTGCTGGAGGTGGACGGCAAACACGGCCTGCTGCTGGCCGCTCATCCGCTGTGCCTGGACGAGGCCTCCTGGTCGCTGCTGCTGACCGACCTCAACCTGGCCTTGGCGCAACTGCGCTATCAGCGGCCGGTGCGCCTGTCCTACACCGGCGGCGATTTCACTCAGTGGACGCGGCACCAGCAGGCTCATGCACAGGGCGATGCCCTGGACGACGCCTGGGAACACTGGCTGCAATACGCCGGCGTGGAAACGCTGCAACTGCCTGACAGCCAGCAGCCGGCCAGCGTGGTCGAGCAAGCCTTGCCGGCCGCCACCTCAGGTGAGCTCAAGCGTTTGGGCGAAGTGCTGCAACTAGACTGGCACAGCCTGTTGGCCACTGCCGTGGTCGAACAGTGCCGTGAACTGTGCGGCAATGGCCTGGTTGCGCTGAGCGTGCACGATGCCCGTCCAAGCGCCGAGCGCCTGCCGGTAAATGCGCCGATTGCCGTGGCCGACCTCGACCCGGCACGCATCATGGGGCCATTGGCCCTGGCGGTGCCGTACTTCCTCCAGTCCGAAGGCGACAGCCTGCTGCAACGCTTGCAGGCCCTGACCGCGCAAATGCGCGCCTACCCGCAGCACGGCGTCGACTATGGCGCCCTGCGCTACCTGTCGGACAATACCTACCTGCAAGAACCGCTGCGCGATCTGCCGGCGGCATCGGTGGCCATTCGCTGGCTCGGCAACCTCGACAGCCATCGCGAAGAGCGTGGCATCCTGGCCCAGGTCGAAGCCGCAAGCCCAGCGACAGCTTCGACTTGCCCGCTGACCCTGGACGCCTGGTGGCAGGATGCCTGCCTGCACTTGCGCAGCCAGGGCACCCTCGCCGCCGACTGGGCACCGCGCCTTGCACAACGTTTGAGCGACCTCGCCGGGCTCGCCACCGCAGCCGACCTGCGCCCCGCCAGCCAGGCATTCGCGCTGTGCCACAAGCAAGCGGCAACCCTGGCATCCGAACCGCTGGACTGGTCGAACATCGAAGACGTCTACCCGCTGTCGTCCATGCAACAGGGCATGCTGTTGCACACCCTGTTGCAACCCCACAGCGGCATCTACCTGATGCAGCAACGCTACAGCTGGGACGGGGTCTTGCAGCGCCCGGCAATGGAAGCCGCTTGGCAGCTGTTCCTTGAGCGCCATCCCATGATGCGGACCGCCTTCTGGTGGCAGGACGATCATGAGCCGCTGCAATGCGTGTACCGCCAAACGCCTCGGGCGTTCGACTGGCAGGACCTGCGCCACCTCGATGAAGAACAGCAGCGTCTGGCGATGGACCAGGCCCTCGAAGCACAGCGCCTGCAGGGTTTCGACATGGCCTGTGCGCCGCTGACCCACCTGCGGGTGTTCCAACTCGATGAGCGACGCTTCGCCGTGGTGCGCAGTTTCCACCACATCCTGACCGACGCCTGGTGCTTCGGCCTGCTGATGGAAGACCTGTTGGCGATCTACCAGGCCATCGTGCGCCAGGAGCCTGTGGCCCGTGCGCGCCTGCGCTCGTTCCGCGGCTACATGAGTTGGCTGGAACGCCATGACATGGCCGCCGCCCATGCATTCTGGCAGGCCGAAATGGCCGGTTTCAGCGAACCGACGCCACTGCATGTGGACAGCCCCGTGGCGCGCCCGGAGCAAGCGCCGGAACAGGTCGGCGACGTCGACCAGACCCTGAGCATCGCCCAGACTCAGCGGTTGCAGCAGCTGTGCCAGCAATACCAACTGACCCCCAACACCTGGATCCAGGGCGCCTGGGCGCTGTTGCTGTCGCGCTACAGCGGCAACCGCGATGTGCTGTTCGGCGTGACCGTCGCCGGCCGCCCGACTGACTTGGCCGGTGTCGAAGAAATGGTCGGGTTGTTCATCAACAGCTTGCCACTGCGCATCGATGTCGACCCCGAGGCGCCAGTGGCCGACTGGTTGCAGGCGCTGCTGTCCCACAACGCGCAATTGCGCGAACACGAAAGCGCTTCGCTGGTGGACATCCAGCGTTGCAGCCAAGTGCCGCGCGGCCAGCAGTTGTTCGACAGCCTGGTGGTGTTCGAGAACGCGCCGCTGGACATCAGCAGCGTGAAACTGGATGCCTTCAGCATCGACATCTATGAAGACCGGGTGCACACCAACTTCCCGATGACGGTGGTGCTGTACCCCGGCGACCGCCTGGGCATTCGCCTGTCCTACGACAGCATGCGTTTTTGCACTGACACCGTGCAGCGCATGCTCGGCCATCTGGTGCAGCTGCTTTCGGGCATGCTGGAGACGCCGCAAGCGCCACTGGGCAGCCTGCACATGCTGCCCGAGGCGGAACGCCGGCAGTTGCAGATCGACTGCAACCGCAGCGACGTCGACTTCCCGCTGGAGCGCGGCTATGCGGCGCTGTTCGCCGAACAAGTGCGCAACCGTCCACAACACCTCGCTGCCGTATGCCAGGGGCAATCGCTGACCTACGCCGAACTGGACCGCCGCGCCAACAGCGTCGCCCATGCGCTGCAAGCGGCCGGTGCCGGCCCGGAAACCCTGGTGGCGCTGTTCGCCGAGCGAGGCTTGGCCTTGCTGACGATGATGATCGCCACCCTCAAGGTCGGCGCGGCGTTCCAGGCCCTGGACATCCAACAGCCCCACGCACGCCTGGCGGAGTTGCTGGACCTGGGTGAAGCACCGCTGTTGCTGGTCTGCGAGCACGCGAGCTCGACGCTGGACAAGGTCCTGCCGCAGATGCGCCAGCAACCCACCTGCCTGATCGCCCAGGCGCTCTGGCAAGGCCGCGAACAGCCGCCAGTCACCTATGCGCACAACCCGGATCAACTGGCCTACGTGATCTTCACCTCGGGTTCCACCGGCACGCCAAAAGGGGTCATGGTTGAACAACGCGGGATGCTCAACAACATGTTCGGCAAGGTCCCGAGCCTGGGCCTGGGTGAGCACGACAGGATTGCCCAGACGGCTTCGGCGGCGTTCGATATCAGCGTGTGGCAGTTCCTCGCCGCACCGCTGTTCGGCGCCACCGTGCACATTCTTCCCGATGCCCAGGCCCACGATCCTGTGGCCCTGCTCGATGCGGTTCAAGAGCAGCAACTGACACTGCTGGAAACCGTGCCGGCGCTGATTCGCGGCATGCTCCAGGAAAGCCAGGCGCACCACTCCCTGGCGAGCCTGCGCTGGCTGCTGCCCACCGGTGAGGCATTGCCGCCGGCCCTGGCGCGGGACTGGTTCGCCCGCTTCCCGGCGATCCCGTTGATGAACGCCTACGGTCCCGCCGAATGCTCGGACGACGTCGCCTTCTACCCCATCACCGAAGCTCCTTCCGACGACTGCCTGCACATGCCCATCGGCAAGCCGACCGCCAATAACCAGGTGTTCGTTCTCGATTCGGCGCTGCGCCTGGTCCCTGTCGGTGTACCCGGCGAATTGTGCATCGGTGGTGTCGGCGTCGGTCGCGGTTACCTGCGCGACCCGCAACGCACCCGCGAAGCCTTTGTTGCGCACCCGTTCCAGGCCGATGCGCGCCTGTATCGCAGCGGTGATATCGGCCGGATGCGCGCCGATGGCGTGATCGAATACCTCGGGCGGCGCGACCAGCAAGTGAAGATCCGTGGCCACCGCATCGAACTGGGTGAGATCGAAAATCGCCTGATGCAACACCCGGCGGTGGACAGCGCGGCGGTGCTGGCACTGCCCGACGCACGCGGGGCGTTGCAACTGGTGGCCTGGTATGTGCTCGACGACACGGCCAACCTGGGCGGCGAGTCCGCGCAACAGGTCTTGAGCGCTTACCTGGGCCAGCAACTGGCAAGCTACATGGTTCCGGCCCGTTGGCTGGCCCTTGCGCAGTTGCCGCTGAACACCAATGGCAAGGTCGACCGTCGCGCCCTCGCCGCCCTGGGTGTGCCCCAGGACGAAACGGCGCAGGCGCAATGCCTGGCACCGCGCACGCCGACCGAACAGGTCCTGGCCGAGCTGTGGCAGGAGATTCTCGGCCTGGAGACCGTCGGTGTGCACGACGACTTTTTCGCCATCGGCGGTCACTCGTTGCTGGCCACCCAGGTGTTGTCGAGGATTCGCCGACGGTTGAACGTAAACCTGCCGCTGCGCACGCTGTTCGAGCGTGGCACCTTGGAACAATTGGCCGAAGCGGTCGATCAGCAGCGCGATGCCCAGACCGAGACCGAGACCGACGGCCACAGCGAGATTGCCCTGGCGCCACGCAACCAGCCATTGCCGCTGTCCTACAGTCAGCAACGGTTGTGGTTCCTGGATCGCTTCGAAGGCCCCAGCGCCGCCTACAACATGACCACCACTATCAGGCTGCGTGGTGCGCTGGACATCGCGGCGCTGCAAGGGGCCTTGCAGGCGGTGTTCGAACGCCATGAGTCCTTGCGCACGGCGTTCCATCTCCACGGCGACCAGCCTTGCCAGGTCATCAGCCCGGCACCGCGGGTTGACCTGACACCGACCGAACTGAGTCACCTGGACCACGAGGAACAGGCGCAAACCCTGCAACGCCTGATCGATGAACAGGCGGCACGCCCGTTCGATCTGCAACAGGCGCCGATGTTGCGCGCCAGCCTGCTGCGCCTGGGCACCGACGATCATGTGCTGCAACTGGTGCTGCATCATATCGCCACCGATGCCTGGTCCATGGGCATCCTCATGCAGGAGCTGATCGTCGGGTATCAGGCCCGCACCAGCGGCTCGACACCGGTGCTGCCGGTGTTGCCGATCCAGTTCGCCGACTATGCCTACTGGCAACGCAGCGAAGCCCAACAGCGCCTGCTGGCACGGGCCATCGACTACTGGCGCCGTCAGCTCGACGGCGCGCCAACGCTGATCCCGCTGCCGCTTGATCAGCCACGGCCGACGCGTCCCGACTATCAGGGGGCGGCCCTGGAGCAACGTTTCACACCGGCCCAGGCACAGGTGCTCAAAGCCTATGCTCAACAGCAGCGGGCGACGCTGTTCATGGTCCTGCTCAATGCCTTCAACAGCCTGTTGCAACGGGCCACCGGGATCCACGACTTTATCGTCGGCACCGACCTGGCCAACCGCGAACATCCGTCCCTGGAACATCTCATCGGGTTCTTCGTCAACGTGCTGCCGATCCGTGCCCGTCTGAGCGAGGGCGAAACCTTTGACGCCCGTCTGCAACGTCTGCGCGAGGATTGCCTGTCGGCGTTCCAGCACCAGCAGGTGCCGTTCGACAAACTGGTCGAGGAGCTGCAACCGCCGCGTACACCAGGGGTCAATCCGCTGGTCCAGGTGCTGTTCGTCATGCAAAACACGCCCAGCGGCAATGCCAGCCTGCCGGACCTTGAGGTGGAACACCTGGTGTCACGCCAGGAAAGCAGCAAATTCGACCTCGCCGTGTTTGTCGAAGAGGACGAAGATCAAGGCCTGAACGTGCGCTGGGTGTATCGCACCAGCGTGTTGCAGGAGCCGACCATCCAGCGCCTCGAACAAGGCTTCGAGAGCCTGTTGGAGCAGATCGTCTCGGCCCCAGGGCAAGCGCTGGACCATTGGTCGTGGCGCCTTGAGGGTGGCAACGCCAGCACACCGTCCCTGCCGGATTCGTCGCTCGATGAGGCCACGGCACGCAGCGCCCGCAAGCAGTCCAAATTGAGCAAGCTCAAGCAGACCCGTGCAACCGCTGTGAGCCAGGTGGCCCATGAGCAGGTCCGTACCCGCACCCTTAACGCCGGGCAAGCCTTGCCGTTGGTGATCGAGCCGTTGCTCGGCGACCTGGACCCGGTGCACTGGGCGCTGCAAGCGCGGGAATGGATCAATGCACAGCTGCTGACCCACGGTGGCCTGCTGTTCCGGGGTTTCAACCTGCCGGATGTTGGCGCTTTCGAACAGTTCGCCCAGGCCATCGAACCCGACCTCTACGGGACCTATGGCGACCTGCCGAAAAACAAGTCAGGCAAGAACATCTACCACTCCACACCGTACCCGGAACAGCACATGATTCTCTTCCACAACGAGAGCTCCCATCTGCCGCAGTGGCCACGCAAGCAGTGGTTCTATTGCGAAACGCCGGCGCCGCGTGGCGGTTGCACGCCCATCGTCGATTGCCGGCAGGTGTTGGCGCGCTTACCCGAGGACATCGTCGCTCGCTTCAAGGCCCTGGGGCTGCTGTACGTGCGGCACTTCACCGACAAGCTGGACGTGCGCTGGCAGGACTTCTTCAAGACCGAACAGCGCGAGGAAGTCGAGCGCCAATGCCTGGCGTCGGGTATGCGCTGGGAATGGCTGGGGGCCGACAACCTGCGGATCGCCCAGCACTGCCCGGCCATCGTCGAGCATCCCGAAACCTTGGAACTGTCGTTCTTCAACCAGGTGCAACTGCACCACACCGCCTGCCTGGAGCCGGAAGTGCGCAGCAATCTGATCAGCCTGTTCGGCCCCGGACATTTGCCCCGCAACGTGTACTACGGCGATGGCAGCGTGATCGAAGACGCAGTGATGCAAGTGATCGGCGAGGCTTATGAAAACTGCGCGGTACGTTTCAGTTGGCAAAAGGGTGACATGGTGATGCTGGACAATATGTTGGTGGCCCACGCTCGGGATCCCTTCGAGGGTGAGCGCAAGATCTGTGTCGCCATGGGCCAGATGATGCGTCGCGAACAATTGACCGGTTGCCTGCCCGAAGCACAGCCGGCGTTGGTTGCAGAGGTGCAGGCATGAGCGCCTTTGAAACTCGCGAAGAAGCCTTCGCCCTCTCGCCCCAACAACGCAGCCAGTGGTTGGCGGGGTTGCCAGCGGCGCGCCTGGAACTGGAAATAAAAGGCCCGTTGGCCCTGGAGCGTCTGCACCAACGACTCGCCGCCCTAAGTGTGTGTCACGAGGCCCTGCGCCTGCGAGTACGGCCAGAGCCGGGCTTGCTGATGCCCTTGCAAGTGGTTGAATCCACGGTCATGGGCGCGGACGCCATCAGCGTCGAGGTGCAAGCGGTCGACGGCGATCGGCAGCGGGTGACGCTGCACCTGCCGGCGCTGAGCGCGGATCGCGGGACGTTGCTGCGCTTGGCGCAGGCATTGGGCTCGGTAGAGGCACCATCGGTGGATGACGAGGCGATGACCTATACCCAGTACAGCGCCTGGCTCTACGAATTGCAGGCCGATGAAGACGCCGAGCCTGGCCGGCGTTTCTGGGCCAGCCAGGCCTTGGACGAAGCGGCCGCCAGCGAGTTGCTCTACCGTGAGGTACGCAGCGAGCGCTCCGACGCCCCGGTGACCACTCGCTTGAGCGCCAACCCACAGCTGAGCATGGCCCTGGAAAGCTTTTGCCAACGTCACGACGCATCGCCCGAGCAAGTCCTGATGACGGCCTGGGGCGTGCTGTTGCAGCGCCTGAGTAGCGGCGACAGCCCGGCACTGACGTTGAACTGGGTCCACGATTGTCGCGACGACTATGAAGAACTCGCCGATTGCTGGGGATTGTTTGCCAAGCCCCTGCCCCTGCGCTGGCAACCGGCGGCGAACAGCCATTTTGCCCAGGCGCTGGCGAACCTGCAGGTGCTCTGCGAGCAAGCCACCGAATGGCAAGAATACTGCGGCGTCAGCGCTGCACTGCCGGCCGACACTTTGCAGTACGGCTTCCAGTGGGGTGGGCAGTTGCCCGATCGGCTCGACACCTTGGGCAGCATGGTGTCGACGCTCACGGTGCTGGACGCACAGGCCATCCCCGCGGGCATGGAGCTGCTGCTGGTGGCCGAAACGACCGCTGGCGGCTATCGCCTGAACCTCTGCCACCTGCCGGGCCGCTACAGCGAACAGGCCGCCCTGGTCCTGCTGGAGCAACTCCAATCGCTGCTGCTCGATGCCCTCGCCAACCCAGGTAAGCCCCTGGCCGAACTGTCAGTGCAGGCGCCGAGTTTTACCGCAACGCTGGCCGCCCTGCAGGCGCCATCCGCCCCTGCGGTACTGCCGTTTACCAGCGTGCCGGCGGGTTTCGATAAATGTGCCGCGCAGTTTCCAGAACACTTGGCCCTGCGCGACCCCAATGGGCAACTGAGCTATGCCCAATTACAGGCCCGCAGCAACCAACTGGCGCATTACCTGCGCGCCCAAGGTGTGGGTCGCGAAGATCGCGTGGCGCTGTACCTGGATCGCTCGACACAGATGGTCCTGGCCATGCTCGCCGTGCTCAAGAGCGGCGCGGCGTTCGTTCCCCTGGATGTGCATCAGCCGGCACAACGCTCGTTGGCGATCCTGCAACAAGCCCAGCCGACCTTCATTCTCAGCGGCTCAGCCGGCAGTGCCCCCGCGTTGCCGGGCATCGGCAACCTCGACCTGCGCGATGAAGCGGCCTGGCAGCAAGCGCCAACGACTGCAACCAACGTCGAGCTCCAAGGACAGGACGCGGCCTACGTGCTGTTCACTTCCGGCAGCACCGGTACGCCCAAAGGCGTCATCGTCGAGCACGGGCAGCTGGCCAGTTATGTCGCCAGCGTATCCCGGCGCTTGCAACTGGCCGCAGGCGAACGCAGCGCAGTGGTCACCTCACTGGCGGCCGACCTGGGCTACACGTTGCTGTTCCCGGCCCTGCTCAGAGGCGGCGAATTGCACCTGCTGGACAAGGAAACGGCCATGGACGCCCAGGCCTGGGCAGCCTGGCAGGCGCAGTACCCGATCGACCACTTGAAGATCGTGCCGTCGTTGCTCGACGCCTGGTTGATTCACGCCCAAAGCGCTGCCGTGTTGCCGCGCAAGCAATTGATCCTCGGTGGCGAAAGCTGCTCGCGGCGCCTGCTGCAAAGCATTCGCAGCCTTGCTCCGGCGCTAACGGTCTTCAACCATTACGGCCCGACCGAAACCACCGTTGGGGTGGTGATGCACAAAGCCGATCCGAGCGTGGATTATCGTCGCCTGCCCCTCAGCGACCGCCTCGACGGCATGCGCCTGTACCTGCTCGACGAGCAGCAAGCGTTGGCCGCCCCAGGGCAAAGTGCCGAGCTGTATATCGCCGGCCCGCAACTGGCCCGCGGGTACCTGGACAGGCAACAAAGCGCCGGGCGTTTTATCGAACTGGCACATCGGCCAGGCGAACGCCTCTATCGCACCGGCGACATGGCCCGCTATCGCCATGACGGCAGCCTGGAAATCACCGGGCGGGCCGACCGCCAGGTGAAAATCCGGGGGTTCCGCGTGGAGCTCGATGAAATCCAGGCGCAGCTGACCAACCTTCCCGGAGTGGCCCAGGCCGCGGTGGAATGCATCCCCCGGGGCGAGCTCGGCCAGCAACTGTTCGCCTTCATGACCCTGGCGCCCGGGCATTCGACCACAGTCGCCAGGCTGCATGGCCAGGCCCAGGATTGCTTGCCGGACTACATGCTGCCCACCCTGCGGATCGTCGAAGCCTTGCCCCTGATGGGCAACGGCAAGCTTGACCGCAAGACCTTGCAGCAATGGGCTGACAAAGTCCTCGACACGGTCGGCAGTGCCTTGCCACGCACGCCACTGGAAGCCCTGCTCGCCGAGGTCTGGGCACAGGTGCTGGGCCTGGAGCGAGTGGGCATCGACGATGACTTCTTCGAGTTGGGCGGCCACTCCCTGGCGGCGGTGACGCTTGCCAGTCGCCTGCAGACCGCGCTGTCGGCACCGGTGACGGTCAATGCGGTGTTCAACGCCCCGAGCGTCTCGGCATTTGCAGCATTGGTGCAGGCCGAGCTCAAACTCTCGCCGTTGGTGCGGTTGTCGGCGCCAAACGTCGACGCCGTACAACCTCCCAACCTGTTCTGCTTCCACCCCTCCACCGGCCACGTGCAGGATTACCGCACGCTGCTGGCGCCGCTGTCGACCTGGCATTTGTGGGGCTTGCAGGCGGCGTACCTGAGCGACGACAGCACAACGTTGGGCGGCGATATCGAGAGCCTTGCCGCGCTCTATGTCGAGCACCTGCGCCAACAGCAACCACAGGGGCCTTACCACCTGCTGGGCTTCTCCCTCGGTGGTCTGCTGGCGATTGCCGCAGCCGCTCGCCTGGAAAGCCAGGGCCAAGCAGTGGCGTTTCTCGGTATCATCGACTCGCAGTACCAGCATCAAGCGCCAGAAGACAGTGTCGAGGCGCTGCTGGAATCAGCCTCCCAAGCGCTGACACCGGACAGCCAGACCGTGTTGCGCCAGTTGCCGCCGCCGATCATGACCGCATTGCGGGAGCAACTGGACGCCCTGCCCCCAGCGGCACGCCTGCCGGAGCTGGTGCAGTGGGCACGCCAGCAAGGCCTGCAACTCGATGGCGACAGTTGGGAGCATTTGCAAACGCGCCTGCGCTACCAACAACACACGCAGCATCTGCTGGCGACCTTCAAGCCTGCCCGGCTAAGCTGCCCGGTGCATGTCTGGTGGGCCAGCGACACCCTGGCCCAGGCTGACTTCGCCGACCCGCAGTGGGAAGACCTGAGCAGCGGGCCGTTGACCCGCGAGGTCATCACGGCGCAACACCTGACCATCCTTGAGCAACGCGCCTTGCACGAACAGTTGGCGGCGCGTCTCACGGCCATTGCTACACACGGAGCGGTTTGAAATGGATCTGTTGTTACTCATGGCTAAACGCTCCTGGCGCGCACTGCTGGTGGCGACCCTGACGGGGTTGATTTGCGGCCTTGCGGCAGCCGGTCTGATCGCCAACATCAACCACAGCCTGGAGGTGTTCGATAAGCTGCGCCCGGTGGATGGCCTGCTCTTCGCCGGCCTGGTGGTGTTGGTCGCGGTGTCGCGGATAATCTCCGACATCAGCCTGTTGCGCCTGGGCCAGGCGGCCGTCAACGACATGCGCCTGCACCTGAGCGCCAAGCTGATCGACACGCCTTACGCGCAATTGCAGCGCCTGGGCAAGCATCGCCTGCTGGCGATGCTCACCGACGATACCCAGACCATCAGCCAGGCGGTGGAGTTGGTGCCGATCCTGCTGGTCAACGTCGGGATCATCGCCGCGTGCCTCGGCTACCTGGGTTGGCTCAGCATGCCATTGCTCGGCCTGACGCTGCTGCTGATCGTGCTGGGCAGCCTGAGCTTTCACTGGCCGCAACGCCGGGCGCTGACCTCGATCTCCCGTGCTCGCGAGCTCAAGGACCAGTTGTTCAATCAGTACCGCCTGCTCACCGATGGCAGCAAGGAACTGCAACTCAACCATCCACGCCGGCAGCATTTCTTCACCCGCCTGCTGATACCGGTGAGCCAGCAATACCGCCGCGATTTTGTACGGGGCATGAGCATCTACGCCCTGGTCCTGAACTGGGGCAATGCCGTGTTCTACATGCTGATCGGTGTGGTGTTGTTCGCCGCGCCGCATTTCATCGACCTGAGCGCGAGCCTGGTCACCGGCTATATCCTGGCGATCCTCTACATGATCACGCCGTTGTCGGAGCTGATGCACGCCTTGCCGACCCTCGGTCGGGCCAGCGTGGCCCTGAACAAGATCCGCGCCCTGGAAGGCGAGATGCAAACCGCCGACGAGACCGTCGAGACGATCTCACCGACCCAGGTTCGCAGCCTGGTGTGCCGCCAGGTCACCCATACTTACTACCGCGAGCGCGAAGACGGTCATTTTACCCTGGGGCCCATCGACCTCACCCTCAATGCCGGCGAAGTGGTGTTCATCACCGGCGGTAACGGCAGCGGCAAGACCACCCTGGCGTTGTTGCTGACCGGGCTGTACCGGCCGGAAAGCGGCGACGTCATGCTCGATGAGCAAGTGTCCTCAAGCAATGACAATCACCATTACCGACAGCACTTCTCAGCGATCTTCACCGACTTCTGCCTGTTCGAAAACCTGTTCGATGGCGACGATCCGCACCTGGTGAAACAGGCACAGGACTACCTGGTGCATCTGCAACTGGACCACAAGGTGCAAATCGAGGACGGCAAACTGACGACACTGGCGTTGTCCACCGGGCAACGCAAGCGCCTGGCGCTGCTCAGTGCGTACCTGGATGATCGCCCCTGCTACCTGTTCGACGAATGGGCGGCCGACCAGGACCCGGTGTTCAAGCACTTCTTCTACACCCGGATCCTGCCGGACCTGCGCGAACGCGGCAAACTACTGATCGTCATCTCCCACGACGACGCCTACTTCGGCCTGGCCGACCGGTTGATCCGCATCGAACATGGCAAGCTCAGCGAAGCCGCAGCCTGCGTCGAGGCTTCGTCTCAGGCCACGATGCTGTCCAACTGAGCGAACACACCTTCAGGGCTGCTTCGCAGCCCAACGGGGATACATCCCCTCGCCACAACTGTGCGCAGGCCGGGAATCCGAGGAATCGCGATTCTTGCATAGCCCTCCCCAAGCTGGAGTGGGCCCAACAATCTCAGGCAAACAGGCTTGGTTTTGTGGCGAGGGGATTTATCCCCGCTGGGCTGGGCTGCAGCCCCTTTGTGAGCGCCGCTCAACCGTCTTCATAGATGTAATGCAGGTAGCTCACCTGCTCCGCCAGCGGCAGGCGGTGCAGCTTGGGGCAGGATTCGCAGAGCACCGGCGGTTGGCCTTCGACCGGCTCGTGCAATTGGTAATGCAGGCAACAATGCCGGCGCAATGGCAAGCAGGGGCAAATCTGCGGCGCCGGTGATTCGACCATGCGTTGCAGACCTCGCAGCTTCAAGCGCCCGTTGTTCACCGTGACCTGTTCCAGCCACCGGTGCGCCTCGGCAAAGCCGTCCCTGGACAGGTCAGGGTCAATCCTGGCGAAGGCACCGTCCCAGATAGCAACGAAGTTGCCCCACAATATTTTCGGGGCCAGGCCACCGGCGGCGGCCAATGTGCTGAACAGTGGCGCCAAGTGCTCGTGGATCAACCGCGACCAATACACCGCACGGCCATCCGCGTCCAAGGCTGACAGTCCGGCGGCCAGGCCCAGCGCCGACGGCTGACCGTCGTCGTGTATCAGCAAGGCCTCCTCGCCCCAGAACTCGATCGCGCAGCCACGCGTCAGCACACAGGCCAGGGTGGCCGGCAAGACGATACTCATGTAGTTCATCGACCACTGCGAAACCACGGCGGCGCGGTTCACCCCTGGGTAACGCAAGGCAAACCGGGTCAGCAAGGGTTGCAGTACGGCAGGGTCGGCAAGCTGGCTCAACGCGATGGCAGGCTGATCACCAGATTCCTGCCGAATGACACGCTGTATCGGCGGCCAGGCCTGGTTAAGCCATTCTGGAAATTCGATAACGGGGCTCCCGTGGCTTTCCCTAATTAATGCAAACGATTAGCATTGGCTGATCCTATCCTCCCTCCCCTGCAAACTCAACGTCGTTAGCGACCAGGCTCATCAAGACCACATGCACACACTCCGCAATTTCTGGCGTCTCGCGCGGCCTTTCTGGGCATCCGAGGAAAAGTACCCGGCCCTGTTGCTGCTGTTGGCCACTGTGCTGATGACCCTATGCCTGGTCGGGGTCAACATCCTCACCAACTTCTGGAACCTGCATTTCTATAATGCCTTGCAGGCCCTGGACTACCACGGCTTTCTGATCGGCAGCCTGCAATTCATCCTGCTGCAGATCGGAACCGCCGCCTTCACCGTGGGCGCGTTCCACTTCCAGCAGAAGCTGACCATCCGCTGGCGGCGCTGGGCCACCCGCAACATGCTGGATCAATGGCTGGACAGCCAGCGCTACCAAAAGCTGAAGCTGACCGAAACCGAGGTCGACAACCCCGATCAGCGGATCGCCGAAGACATCGACCTGTTCATCGTCAAGTCGCTCAAATTGAGCCTGGGCCTGTTGACGTCGGTGGTGTCGCTGTTTTCCTTCCTGCATATCCTCTGGCAGGCCTCAAGCCTGGTCAGCGTGCCGTTCAACGACCAGTCCATCATCATTCCGGGACTGCTGGTATGGGTCGCCCTGGTGTATGCGCTCCTGGGCACCGGCCTGGCCTTCTGGCTGGGGCGCGCGCTGCCCAGCCTCAACTTCATGCAGCAGCGACGTGAAGCGGATTTTCGTTTTTCGCTCATCCGCCTGCGGGAGAACGCTGACTCGGTAGCGCAATACCGCGGCGAAGTCGTAGAGAACGAACGCTTCAACCACCGCCTGGAGGCGGCGCTGGAAAACTTCTGGGCGCTGGTGAAAAAACAGAAGCTGATCATGGGCTACTCGACCTTCTACTTGCGCAGCGCGACGGTCATTCCGATGTTCATCATGGCGCCACAGTTCTTCGCCGGCGCCTTTCCCCTCGGTCGCCTGACACAGATCAGCGCGGCCTTCGGCGAAGTGCACGCCGCCATCGCCTACCTGGTGAGCGTCTTCCCGGAGCTGTCGGAATGGAAGTCGGTGATCGACCGCTTGATCGGCTTCCAGGAGCGCTTGGATAACGTTGAGGTCAAGTCTCAGGTCAGGCTCGAACAACAGGCCGACGGTCTCGACATCAAGGGCCTGGACATCTGGCTGCCGAACGGCCGACCGTTGTTCAAAGACTTCAATCTGTCGCTCAAGCCCGGTGACAGCCTGATGATCCGCGCGCCGTCCGGCTACGGCAAATCAACGCTGATCCGCACGATTACCGGGCTGTGGCATCACGCTCGTGGCTCAAGCTGTTATGACCGTGAGCGTGCCCTGACGCTTGCGCAAAAACCCTATCTGCCGTTGGGCAGTCTGCGTGAAGCGCTGTGGTACCCCAACCCACCCCGTCGCGAAGAAGATGCCGCACTGCGCCAGGCCATGGAGCAAGTCGGCCTGCAACACCTAAGCGATCTGTTGGAGCAGGAGCGGGACTGGACGCAGACGCTCAGCGTCGGCGAACAGCAACGCTGTGCGTTCGTCAGGGCCCTGCTGGCCCGCCCGACGGTGCTGTTCCTCGACGAGAGCAGTTCGGCACTGGACTCGACCAACGAGGCGCGCTGCTATCAACTGCTCAAAGAGACGCTGCCGGAAACGATCCTGATCAGCGTCGGACACAATGCTTCGCTTGAGCGCTTCCATTGGCAAGTCCTGGAACTGCAAAGCGAAGCACGGTGGGTGCATCGGAAGGTCAAGCAACCGGTGTGAGTTCGCAGAGCGCCGGTTTTGGCGATGAGTTTAGTGCCTTCACCACCCATGAGCAGAACGCTCCAGCCCCAGCCAAGTATTAAAACAAGGCATCCAGTACCCGGTAATAGCTAATCCCGGCGGCAAGATAAAGCCGCTGCAAAGCATGAAAGGGAATCTGGCGCAGTGGCATGACCGGAAACGGGAAATCCTGCGTCGTCCCCGACAGCTTCGCTGCCAGATGCCTGCCTAACGCCGTGGACAGGGCAATGCCGCGACCGTTGTAGCCGAGCAGGACTGACAGCCCCGGTGCGGGATCATGCACATGCGGTAGAAAACTTTGTGTCAGAGCGACCCGACCACTCCAGCGGTATTCGACCGGCACATCCGCCACTTGCGGAAACAGCGCACCCAACGAACGCTCCAGATGCGCCCAGTCACGCTGTCGGGAAGGCTCCGAGAAGGGGCCCCGCCCTCCCAGAAGCAAACGCCCCTGTGCATCCTGCTTGAAATACAGCAGCAAGCGTCGTGAGTCCGAACAGACCTCGCCACCGGGCAAGATGGTCTTGCGTATCGCCGGTGGCAGCGGATGGGTCGCGATGATGAAGCTGTTGGCCGCGACGACGGTCTGGCGTAATCCGGGCCACAGGTCGTCGGTATAGCCATCGGTGGCCAACAACACCCGCTGCGCACTGATCCTGGCCCCTTGCGCAGTAGACACAGTCCACCCCGATTGCTGTCGCTGCAACCCCGTGACACGGCTGTGGCCGTGGATCATCGCGCCCAGCCCCATTGCGGCCTTTGCCAGGCCACGGGCGTAACTCAGTGGATGCAAACTGCCGGCCCGCGGATCAACCCAGCCGCCCAGATAGTTCTCGGTACCAATACGTTGACTGACCGCGGCTCGGTCCAGTAGCTCCACCTTGACTCCGCGGCGTTGCCATTGCGCGGCGCGCTGCTCGATGACCTCCATCGCGGTGGCCGAACAGGCGGGTTGAATCCAGCCTTTTTGGCTCGCATCACACTCGATGCCGTACTGGCGGACCAACGAAAACACTTCGTCAGCGGCTGAACCGGCCACATCGAGCATCGCTTCGGCTCGGGCCGGACCGAATTTGGCGTGCAATTGATCGGGGTCGAATTTCAGCCCCGGGATCACTTGTCCACCGTTGCGCCCCGAAGCCCCCCAACCCGGCTCGCCGGCATCCAGCACACAGACACTGACACCTGCTTCGGCCAAGCGCAAAGCTGTGACCAAACCGGTGTAACCGGCACCGACAATGGCGACATCCACCTGTTTATCTTCGGCCAGCGCCGGCGTTTGCACCGCGGGTGTCGCAGTCGCGGCCCAGAGAGAGGCCGGCAGTTGAGGTGCGAAAGGTACGTTCACGCCTGCACCTCACCGCTGTGATTGAGCAGTCGGCGAAGAAAGTCCTGAGTGCGTGGATGCGCCGGGGTGCTCAGAACCTCCCCCGCCGGACCTGACTCGACGATCTTGCCGCTGTGAAGAAAACAGACCTTATCGGCCACGTCTCGAGCGAACGCCATCTCGTGCGTCACCACGATCATGGTCATGCCTTCATCGGCTAGATTGCGCATCACCGCCAACACTTCGCCGACCAGCTCCGGATCGAGCGCTGAGGTCGGTTCGTCGAAGAGGATCGCCTGAGGGTTCATCGCCAACGCCCTGGCAATGGCGACACGTTGCTGCTGACCTCCGGACAGTTCGTCCGGGTAGGCATTCATCCGATGGGACAAGCCAACCTTTTCCATCAACGCCTCAGCATTCCTGCGAGCAGCCTGAGGGTTTTCCTTCTTCACATAGATCGGCCCCTCCATGACATTTTCCAAGGCCGTGCGATGCGGGAACAAATTGAAGCGCTGAAAAACCATTGCCACCCGGCTGCGAATGTCGTGGATGGTCCGGGTATTGCGCTCGACACGTTCGTCGTTGACCAGAACGTCGCCCTGATCATAACTTTCCAGGCCGTTGATACAGCGCAGCAACGTGGACTTCCCCGACCCCGAAGGGCCGATCAGGCACACCACTTCACCACTTTTAACCTGCAAGTCGATGCCTTCGAGGACCGCCACGCTGCCGTAACTCTTGTAAACGCCCTTGATCTCTATCATGACGTTCTCCGAGTGCTGAAGCGTGCTTCCAAACGACGTAGCGCAAAGGACAGCGGCAGGCTCATCGCAAGGTAAAGCAATGCCACCAGGGTGTAGACCGTCATGTTCTCGAAGGTTGAAGAGGCGATCAGTTGTCCCGCGCGAGTCATCTCGGCCACGGTGATGGTGGAGACCAACGAGGAATCCTTGAGCATCATGACCAGCGTATTGCCATAAGGCGGTAAAGCAATGCGAAATGCCTGGGGCAGCACCACTCGCCGCATCACCATCGCACCACGCATGCCCAAGGATTCCGCTGCCTCGATCTGTCCTTGCTGAATAGCCTGGATACCGGCCCGGAAGTTCTCCGCCTGATACGCCGAATAAGCGATTCCCAGACCAATGACACCGGCCTGCATTGCGGTCAGCTGGATGCCAAATTCCGGCAGGACGAAATAGATATAGAACAGCTGCACGATGATCGGCAGACCACGAATGATGTTCACCACGCTGATGGCGAACAAGGCGATCGTGCGTATCTTCGAAACCATCATCAGGGCAAAGAGCAGCCCTATCAGCGAGCTGAGTACAAACGAACCCGCCGTTACCTGAAGAGTGACCACCGCCCCTTTGAGCAGGATAGGGAGGAAGTCCAAAACATTCTGGAGAATCATAAAGCTACCCACAGGACAATGAGTGGACCCGCCTGCCGACGCAGGCGGTCGACAAAACCGTCAGTTGAGTTTCCACTTCTCGATGATTCGTTCGAGCGAACCGTCAGCCTTGATCGCAGCGATGCCTTTGTTGACCTGCGCCAGTGTTGCGCTGTCCGCCTTGCGCACGATCAGGCAAACGTCCCCCATCACCACAGGCTGATAACTCTGTACCAGGTGCACCTTGTTCTGTGTGCCCTGAGCCAGTTGGTAGGCCACGATCGGGCGATCGGCGAAGCCTGCCTTGATACGGCCAAGCGCCAGGTCACGCATCAGATCAGGGATCGAGTCATAGCCACGGACCTCCTTGAAGACACCACGCTTGTTCAGCTCATCGATGAACACAGTACCGACCTGGGCGCCGACTACCTCACCGGCAAAATCTTCCATGCGGGTGTACTGGGTCTGGTCGTCGGCTTTGACGATAAGCCCCTCGCCATAGCTGAAGACCGGATCGGAATACTGCACCACCTTTTCCCGCGCCGGCGTCCGGAGCATGGCGGCGGAGATCAGGTCGATCTTGTTTGAAGTCAGTGACGGAATAAGCGAAGCAAAAGTGGTCTGCTGGATCTCCACCTCGAAGCCGCCAGCCTTGGCCACCGCCTGCGCGGCGTCGACCATCATGCCCTGGATGCTCTGGCTTTTGACGTCGAGAAAGGTGAAGGGAATACCCGTCGCGGTTGCGCCAACCTTGTAGACGGGCTCGGCGACGACATTGGCTGAAGCGATGCCAGTAGCCAGAGCGACAACGAACGTGAATGCACGAAAGCGAGTAAGCATGGCGTATCTCCCATTGGACGTTTTTGTTTGTCTTAAGTCCGGTAAGGGTTGCCCCAATGAATGGCAGGAGGCTCAAAATGACTATAAACGATTTACTAAAATCGTAAAGAGATTTATAAATATCGAATATCGATATTTATAAATCAATAAAACAAGGATTCCCCATGAGCGATAACCCTCATCCCCTCTTCAATCAGTCACTGGAAAAAGGTCTGGCCGTGTTACGGGCTTTCAACGCATCCCGGCGCACGATGAATCTGGCGGATATCGCGCAAGCGGCAGAGATCAACAAAAGCTCCGCGCAACGCATGATTCACACCCTCGAAGAGCTGGGTTACGTGCGCAAGCATCCGCAGACCAAGCGCTTTCAACTGACCCCGAAAGTCATGGAAATCGGCTACAACTACCTGGCCGCCGACACGCTGGTTGACGTGGCCAATCCGTTCCTTGCCGAGCTGGCGCAGGCTACCGGGGAAACGACCAATCTGACCGAGCCCGACGGACTGGACATGGTTTACGTTGCACGCTTCGTAGCGCCGAAATTCATCCCTATCCACATGCCCATCGGCAGTCGGATACCGATGTACTGCACCGGTTCTGGACGAGCCTTTCTAAGTGCCCAGCCAGACGACGAACTCGCTGCCGCACTGCAAGCCAGCGACCGCAAACGACATACCCAATACACACTGACCGAGATTGCCGACATCATTGAGCAAATCGAGGCCACGCGGCGCAGGGGGTACGCCATAAACAGGGAAGAGCTGTTCCTGGGCGACATGTCCATAGCTGCGCCCATCATTGGCAGTCAGGGCCTGCCGGTGGCGGCGGTGCATGTGGTGGTGCCCAGCAGTCGCTGGACCATGGAGGAAGCCGAGCGCAAGCTGGCGCCCGCGGTTATCGAGTGTGCACGGGCGATTCGCTCGTCAATACGAACCCTGTAGCCGATGAATCTTTTTGCGGCAGTCTGAAGGCGAGGCATGCTGAGTCGTGCGCGAACTGCTTTCGCCGTGCTGGAGGGTTGTCCGATGCAAGGCAAGCCGACTGCGCGTTTGAGTGCACCGCTACAAAAATGAGCGCTTTAAAGTTTTTACCCCATAAAGTATTTTTGCAGCACTGACTGGGGCCAGATGTGCCCTACTCTTGACCTGACAAGGAACTTGCGTGAGCGGACTGCGAGAACGGCAAAGGCTCGAACGGCGCCAAGCCATCAGTAAAGCGGCGATCGAACTGTTCGAACGCCAGGGCTTCCAGAACACCACCATCGAGCAGATCGCCAACCAGGCGGGCGTTTCGGCGCCCACGGTATTCAAGTACTTCGGCAACAAGCAGGAAATCATTCTGGAAATCCTCCATGAGGCTGACCGACGCGCCCTGCACGATACCCGCCGCCTGATCCCGGCCATGGACGACCCGGTGGACGCCCTCTGCTACCTGGAAAAACTCCTCACCGATTATGCCCTCCAAGTCATGCACCCCAGCCTGTGGCGCGAGCTGTTACCGCTGATCCTGTTCGGCGGCCAAAGTGAATTGCCCGAAGGCTACCGCGCCATGAACGATGCTCTGCGCGCTGAAATCAGCGGTCTGCTGCGCGAGTTGCAACAGGCCGGCAAACTGCGCGCCGACCTGGACGTCGACCTGGCGGCGTTCCTGCTCAACGACTACGCGCACCTGCAACTGCTGCGCCTGGTCAGCCAGACACCGCCGGACATCGAATCCCACTCCAGCCAGGTGCGACGCATCACCGCCCTGCTATTCCAAGGCATGCGTACCTGACCCTGGCGGGCATCCTGGTCGCTGAAATCACCACCCAGGATCGGCTAATTGCGGCGACGCAACCATAGCCACGCCGCCGCACTGTTCAGCGGTTGGTCTTGATGGTGGTCCAGACACGGGTGCGGATACGCTCCATCGCCGCCGGCATCGGCTGCAGCGGGAACAGGGTTTTGCGCGCCTCTTCAGGAATGTACATGTTGGGATCGTTGCGAATCTCGGCATTGACCAATTGCGTCGAATCCTTATTGGGGTTCGGGTAGCCGATCCGGTTGCTGATCATGGCGATCACTTCCGGGCGAAGGATGTAGTTGATAAACGCGTGAGCCTCGTCTGCATGCGGCGCATTGATCGGCACCACCATCACATCCGACCACATTGGTGCCCCCTCCTTGGGCAATGCCATGGCGACCTTGACGCCCTTGCCTGTCGCGTCCGCCAACCGCTTGGCCAAGGCCACGCCGCCAGACCAGCCTACCGCCACGCAGACCTCATCGTTAGCCAGGTCCATGCCGTATCGCGAGGAGTTGAAGTAGGTGATATCGGGGCGGATTTTCAGCATCAACTGCTGCGCCTGGGCGTAGTCCTCACGTTTCTGGCTGTTAGGGTCCAGGCCCAGGTAGTGCAAGGCGATGGGCAGGATCTCGTTGCCTGCGTCGAGGAAGCCGACGCCGCAGCCGGCCATTTTTTTCAGGTTCTCTTCCTTGAAGATCATGTCCCAGGTGTTCATCTGCACATCCGCGCCAAAGATCTTCTGGACCTTGTCGACGTTGTAGCCGATCAGCGTAGTGCCCCACAGATACGGCACAGCGTAACGATTGCCGGGGTCGCCCACCGCCTCCAGGGAGGTCATGAACTGCGTATCGAGGTGTTGCCAGTTGGGCAACTGGCTGCGGTCCAACGGTTCGATGGCGCCGGCGGCGATCAGATGGCTGATGTTAGAGCTGCTGGGAAACACCACATCGTAGCCGGAGTTGCCGGTCAACAACTTGGATTGCAGGGTCTCGACACTGTCGAACACATCATATATCGGACGAATGCCGGTCTCTTGCTCGAAGTTCTTGAGGACTTCGGCTGGCAGGTACTCGATCCAGTTATAGATGCGCACCGTGCGCTCTTCGGCCAAGCACCAGCCGCTGCACAGCCAAGTGATGGCGACGCCCGACAAGGTATTACGCAAAGACTTGTTCATGCTCAAACACTCCTACGCGGCCGCGATGGCTCGCGGCGCTCAATAACGGTAGGTGAAGTAGAGTTCCAGGGCATCGAAGTTCCGGTCATTGCCGAAGATTTGCTTGGCCGCCGCCAGGGGTTTGACCCAGTTGTACGACAGTGAGGTGTAGAAGGACGGCGTTGGGGTCCAGTCGAGAAATACCACGCTTTCATCGGCAAAGCGCCGATCACTGACTGCAGCACCCATGTAGTTTTTCTCGTCGAGCCAGAACTGATAGTGGATCGCGCCCAGGGTCAGGGTTTGGCTCAGGTGCGTCTTGAGCGAGAACTGCTGGACGTTTTCGTTGCTGTTGAACAACAGGTAGTTGCCAACCACGTCGCCGACCAGCCAGGTACTCCAGTCGATGAAGCCTTTACTCAGCGGGTCCCAGGCCTTTTGCCGATTGTCACCTGGGTTGTCGTCACCGGAAAAGCTCGCGTAGCGGTAACCGAGGATCGGCGTCAGCGGCACGTCGCCAAAGGCATAGTCGGCCTGGGCGTACCAGGCGTTGGCCGCATAGTCGACGCCCTCACCACTGCCGCGCTCCACAGCGTATTCGGCGTTCAGGGTCAAGGCTGCGACACCCGGCACCTTGGTATTGAGCGCGCGCAGGTTGTAGACCTGCATGCCGTCGCGCCGTCGTGGCAGCGTGCTGCCGCGCGGGCCGAGGGCGTTGACCTTGAGCGCCATCGCGCCGAGGGTGACTTGGTCGTCGAGGTTGTAGTCGAGATTGAACCCGGTCATGCGAAAGTCACCCAGGTCGTCGTCGGTGCGTAAACTGAAGACCTGACTTTTCAGCGCACCCTGCTCCCAGGCCAGGATGGCCGAATCCTTGAAAGCTGTACGCGGACCGAGCCAGTAGGCGCCGTCGTTGAACTGGTCGAGGTTGCCATCCATAACGATGAAACCGGTGCCGACCATATAGTTCTGGCGCCCGGCGGTAAGCTTCCACTCGCCGACCTGCACGCCGGCAAACATCTCCTCGCTGGCCACCTGGCCATCGGAGCTTCGGGTAAAACCACCCGCGTCGCCATCACCGAAGGTGGTGGCGGCCACCACCGACGCGCCGCCGAGCAGGTTGACGTCCGGGGTCAGGGCGTAATCGAACTTGATGCCGGGTTTAACGTAAAACTCCTGCCAACCGATACGGCTGCCGTCATTGCGGCCGTTGCGCTGGTCGACCCGGCCACTGCCGAAGTTGACGTTGCGCGTGGTGATGGTCGCACCGCCAGCGGTGAGGTTGAGCTCGCCCTTGAGGTCGCCGTCCTCGAAGGCGTAGCCCGCCAGGGCAACCTGGGCGCTCAGGGGCAGACAGACCGCCGCCAGCGCGCGGGTAGAACGCATCGTGAAATACATCGTGAAGCTCCTGTGTAGTTATTGTTGTTACAGGGCAGTTGCAGACGGCACAGCACGCCGCCAACACCTGGGCAAGCCAGGTGGAATCCAGACGCTGGATCGTTATTGTTGGAAGTGGCGTCAGCGCGTCAGATGCGCAGCAATGGCGCGCAGCATGCGCACGCTGTCGGCATCGAACGGGCCGACCGCCTCCGGCAGCGACGACTGCTTGACGATCACCACTTTGGAAGGCTTGTCGATGAACAGGTATTGGCCATGGATGCCACCCGCCATCAGGGCCTGACTGTGGTCGTTGAACACATACCACTGGCTGCGGTAGGACGCGCCGGGCGTCCACGCCGAAAACTCGGGGTTAGCCGCATAGATCGCCGGAGACGCGCCACTGGCGATACGCCCGATGGCCTCGCTGGACAACAGTTGCGAACCTGCGTGCCGGCCGTCATTGGCCAGCAAACGACCAAAGCGTGCCATGTCACGAAGGGTGGCGCTGAAGCCGGCACCCGCCACGCTGCGCCCCCAGGGGTCGGCCATGAAATAGCCGTCGCGCTCACAACCCAGCCGGCTCCAGACCGCTTGCAACAATTGCGCGCAGGACCTGCCCGAGGCACATTCCATCACCCAGGCCAGGGCCTCGGTGGTGGCGGTCACGTAATGGAAAAACCCACCGTGCTCACCTCGCTTTCGCAACGACGGCAGGTATTGGTAAAGGGATTCGAATTCGCTGTATTGGCTTGGCGCCGGGTTGAAACCGCAGGCATAACCGTATTGCGAACTCTCGGACGCCGGGTCGTCATAGACCTCGCTGTAGTCGACCCCCACAGCCATGTCGAACAGCTGACGCACGCTCGCATCACCGAAGGCGCTGCCTGCCAGCTCGGGCACGTAGCTGCTGACCTGGCGCGTCGGGTCGAGCACGGCATCGCTGATCAACTGTTCGCCCAGCACGCCGATCAGCGACTTGGTCACCGAAAACATGACGTGGCGATCGTCAGGACGCTGACCGTTGAAATAACGCTCGAACAGCACCTGATCACCTCGCATCACCAGAAAGCCATCAGTGTGACTGGCCCTCAGATGATCAAGCACGCTAATGCTCAGGCCGCAAACGCTGTCAAAATGCAGCTCATCCAGCGCCTGGGGCGCTTCGGCCAAGGGGTCGCATGGGCCCCGCCCAGCCTGCACTTCAATGGATGGGCGCAACTGAGACAGATGGCGAAACCCCCAGCGGTTGAAGGGCGGGCGCATCCAGTTTTCCCAAGTCACACGCTGCTCCGGCGCAGCGGGAAACCCTTGCATCAAGCGCGGAACGACCGGCTCGACCAGTGAAGATTCATTGACCTCTACGTAAAGCCTGACGAGTAAGGGGACGGCGTTCTGGCTCATCTATGTGATCCTGGAAATGACTCTGCGTGGGAGCAGATGCAGGAAAACAATTACCCCTATTAAATATTTTAGTCAATAAAATATTTAATCGTCGTTTGATATGTCCACCTCGTCGGCGGAAAATGCCACAGGCCAAAGACCTGTGGTGATGAGGGTCAAATCCTTTGATATACAAGCCGAAGCGGCCGGAGCCGGTATCGGTTAGTTAGTATTTAGCATCCCAGCAGCGAAACAGGACGCTGGCGTTAACGCCGCCGAACCCGAATCCATTCGAGAGCGCATGGGTGATCGGCATCTTCCGGGCATTGAGGGCGACCAGATCGAGCCCCTCTGCGGCCTCGTCGGGATGCAGCAGGTTCAGCGTTGGCGGGACGACTTGATCACGCAGCGCGAGCACTGTGAAGATCGCTTCAATGCCCCCCGCCGCCCCCAGAAGGTGCCCGGTGGCGGACTTGGTCGAGGTGATAGCCACGCCGGAGTCAGTCCCGAACACCGAGCGAATCGCTGCCAACTCCCCGTTGTCGCCCACCTGTGTGGAGGTCGCGTGGGCATTGATATGCTGCACGTCGGTGGGGCTGACCCCCGCCTGGCACAGAGCCTGCTGCATGGCACGCCGTGCGCCGCTGCCGTCTTCCGGGCCTGCGGTCAGGTGATAGGCATCGGCGCTGGTGCCATAGCCGACCAGTTCGGCCAGGGGCTTGGCACCTCGAGCCAAGGCATGCTCCAGCGACTCGATCACCAGCAGCCCGGCCCCTTCGGCCATGACAAAACCGTCACGGTCACGATCAAAGGGACGCGAGGCCTCCTGAGGGCGTTCGGCAAAGCCCGTGGACAGCGCGCGGGCGGCGGCAAAACATCCCAGGGTCACACGGTCTATCGCCGCTTCGGTACCGCCACATATGGCGATATCCGCCTCACCGCTTCTGATGAGCCTGGCCGCATCGCCAATGGCTTGCACCCCGGCAGCACAAGCCGTTACAGGCGCACCGAGAGGCCCCTTGAGCGCATGCCGGATGGAAACGTGTCCGGCCGCCATGTTGGCGAGAAAGGCCGGCGCGGTGAATGGCGACAAGCGGCGCGGCCCACGTGCATCGGTAGTGCGTACAGCGTCAGCAATTGCGCCAAAGCCACCGACGCCCGATGAAATGATCGTCGCGGTGCGTTCCTGGTCTGAGGCTTGCGTCGGATGCCAGCCTGCCTGCGCCAGGGCTTCATCGGCAGCGACCAGGGCGAACTCGATGAAACGGTCCATCTTCTTGCGATCCTTGACCGAGATAAAGCGCTCGGGGTCATACCCCGCAACGGCATCCTCTTGCAGAGACGGCACCTGGCCGCCCACCGCAACGCCGGTACCTTCGGTGATATCGCCAGACAGGTTACGAATACCGGAACGTCCTGCCAGCAACCTCTGCCAGACTTCTTCCACTGCACAACCCAGGGGGCTGACAATGCCCATGCCTGTGACGACGATTCGCTTTTGACCTTCGGCAGTCATCATAAAAACCTCTTCATTTCTCAGTCGACATCCACTGACAACAGCAGGCGTTTGCTGGCTTACGCCAGCCTCGCTGTTTCAGTTTGGACCTGTTTGTCAGGATGGATCTTGAACCAGATGGAATACATCGCCGGCAGAAACACCAGCGTCATGATGGTGCCGACGAAGGTCCCTCCGATCAGCGTGTAGGCCAGCGTCCCCCAGAAGACGGAATGCGTCAGGGGGATGAATGCCAGGATGGCCGCCAGCGCCGTCAGCAGCACCGGCCGGGCCCGTTGCACGGTGGCCTCGATCACCGCGTGGAACGGGTCCAGCCCCTCTTGCGCGTTGTGGTGGATTTGCCCAATCAAAATCAGCGTATTGCGCATCAGAATGCCCGACAGTGCGATCAGCCCGACCAGAGCGTTGATACCAAACGGCTGCTGGAAGATCAGTAAGGTCGGCACCACCCCAATCAATCCCAGCGGCGCGGTGAAGAACACCATGACCATCGCCGAGACCGAGCGTACCTGGAGGATGATGATCAGCAACGTCAGGGCAACCATGATCGGCAGCAGCGGAACGATCGCCTGGCCAGCCTTGCCCGACTCCTCGATGGCCCCCGCCTGCTCGATCCGGTACCCGTCAGGAAGGGTGTCCATGAGCGGCTGCAGTTGTTTGAGGATTGCGCTCGATACGTCCGGTGGCTGCAAGCCTTCGGCAATGTCGCCGCGTACGGTAATGGTCGGCGTGCGATCACGCCGCCGCAGGATAGGATCCTCCATGCGCACATCAACCTCGCCGACCTGGGACAGCGGAACACGCTGCCCCGCCGCGCCCACCAGGGTAAAACCTTCTATCTTGGCGGGATCGAGTCGAATATCACCCGCGGCGCGACCGACAACTTGCACCGAACGGATGTCCTCGCGAACCGCCGTAATCGGCACCCCCGTGAGCAGGAACTGCAACTGCTGGGCGACGGCATTCGAGGTCAGACCCACCGCCTGCAAGCGATCTTGATCCAAGCTGAAATGGAGCGTCGGCGTCAGTGGTCCCCAGTCGGTATTGACGGTCCGCATCATCGGGCTCGCCTGCATGACGTCCTGTACCCGGCCGGCGATCTCGCGCAACGTTGACGGATCGGGGCCCATGACCCGGTAGGCCACGGGGAATGGCGAATACGGACCAAACACCAGTTGAGTCACCCGCACCCGCGCCTGCGGGGCGAGCCCTTCGGCGACCGCTTCGCGAAGACGGAACTTGAGGGTTTCACGGGCCTCCTGGCTGCTCGTCAGCACCACAATCTTGGCGAAGGATGGGTCAGGGAGCTCCGGCGCCATCGCCAGGTAGAAGCGCGGCGCACCTTGACCGATATAGGCGGTGATGATTTTCGCCTCATCCTGCTTTTGCAACCAGGCCTCGACCTTGGCCGTGGCGGCGCTGGTCTGCTCGATGGAGGTTCCATAGGGCATCTGCACCTCGACCATCACCTCGGGACGGTCTGAGGTCGGGAAGAATTGCTTCTTGACCAGACCCATGCCGAGCATCGCCACGACAAATGTCGCGACCACGGTGCCGGCCACCCACCATTTGCGCGCGATGACGCGAGTCAGGACCTGGCGAAAACGATTGTAATGACGCGTGTTGTAGATCGCCGCGTGACCACCCTCGACCGGTTTGATGTCTGGCAATAGCTTCACCCCAAGGTAAGGGGTAAAAGCCACCGCGACGACCCAGGAGGCGATCAGGGCGATGCCCACGATCCAGAACATGTTGCTGGTGTATTCGCCGGCGGTCGATTGCGCAAAGCCGTTGGGCATGAAGCCAATCGCCGTCACCAGCGTACCGGACAGCATCGGCGCAGCGGTGTGGCTCCAGGCATACGCGGACGCTTTGATCCGGTCGTAGCCCTCCTCCATTTTTACCACCATCATTTCGATCGCGATGATCGCGTCGTCCACCAACAGCCCGAGCGCCAGGATCAGCGAACCCAGGGTGATCCGGTCGAAGTTCTTGCCGGTGGCCGCCATCACCACAAACACGATCGCCAATGTCAACGGTACGGCGGCTGCGACCACAACGCCTACACGCCAGCCCATGCTGAGAAAGCAAACGAGCATGACCACCAGCAGCGCGACAAAAAATTTGACCATGAACTCACCGACGGCCGAGTCAATGTTCACGGCTTGATCGGTGACCTTGGTCAGCGTCATGCCCAGTGGCATACCTTCATTGATCTTGGTCGTCTCGGCGTCCAGTGCCTTGCCCAGGTCCAGGCCGTTCCAGCCCTCGCGCATGATGATCCCCAGCAGCAGCGCCTCTTCGCCGTTATTGCGAACCAGGAAAGTGGCCGGATCTTCATATCCGCGCTCGACTGTCGCGACGTCCGAGAGCTTCAGCGTGCGCCCCTGGATCGTAAGCGGTGTATCGCGAATTTTCGCCAATTTATCGAAGGCACCGTCCACCCGCAGGACGACTTGCGGCCCTTTGGTTTCGATAGAGCCAGCAGGCGTGAGCAGATTCTGGCTGTTCAGCGCGGCGAAGATGTCCTGGGGCGAGACGCCCAAGGTGGCCAAGCGATCATGGGAGAACGACACAAAGATTCGCTCGGGCTGCTCACCGATGATGTTGACCTTCTTCACGCCCGCCACGTGCAACAGGCGCTGGCGCAACGCTTCGGCATCTCGCACCAGCAGGCGCTGCGGCTCGCCTTTGGCCTTCAGGGCGAACAGCGCGAAGGTCACGTCCGAATACTCGTCATTGACCATCGGCCCGATGACACCCGCCGGCAGTCGGGTGGCCTCATCGTCGAGTTTCTTGCGCGCCTGATAGAACTCCTCCTGCACTTGCGAGGGCGGCGTGCGATCAACCAGTGAGACCATGGTGAAAGCCAGACCTGGACGGGTGTAGGTTTCCGAGCGGTCGTACCATTTCAGTTCTTGCAGGCGCTTTTCCAGCGGCTCGGCGACTTGGTCCTGCATCTCCTGGGCGGTCGCGCCCGGCCAGGCAGTGATGACGGTCAATTGCTTGACCGTAAACGGCGGGTCCTCGGCACGCCCTAACTGGAAGAACGCCAAGGTACCCGCGACGGCAATCAGGAAGATCAGGAACACGGTAATGGAGCGCTCGCGAACGGCGAGTGCCGATAAATTGAGGCTCATTGACGGCCCCCGGCAACCTTCACGTCATCCTGTTGGCTCAGCCGCACTTCCTCGCCATCGCGCAGTAGATGCGCGCCCAGCGCGACAATGCGCTCGCCAACCTTGAGTTCACCTGCAACTCGGGCAGCGTCGTCGCTCAAGCCCAGGACCTGAACAGGTCGCCAGCTGACTTTCGCCGGTTCGCCGGCAATGACCCATACACCGGTTCCCTTGCCCGGGTCATAAAGGGCTGCGATCGGAACTTGCAGGACCGGCCCTTGCGCGGCGTCTTCGGCGATCCGAAGGGTGACGGTCGAACCCAGCGGCGCATTGGCCAGCCCGCCCGCCAATACATACCGCGCCTCAAAGGTGCGCGTCACAGGGTCAGCCGAATCCGACAGCAGCCTCAGCTTGGCAGTGACAGCAGCCGAGGTGTTGCCGTAAAGCGTCGCTTGCGCGGTGGACCCTGTGGCCGGACGCAATGTCTCAGGCAATTGCACGATGGCTTCGCGCTGACCGGCCCGTGCCAGTCGAACCACCGGCTGCCCAGGACTGACCACCTGCCCGGGTTCGACGAGTGTCTCCATGACAACGCCATCGGCGTCCGCCAGCAGTACGGCATAGCCCGACGCATTCCGGGCCACGTCAGCCTGAGCTTGCGCGGCGCTGAGTTGCGCCTTCGCGGTATCGGCGGCGGCTTTGATCTGGTCGTAGCCGGACGCGGAAATGGCACCCGCGGCGACCAGTTCGCGATAACGGGCCTCGTCATCGGCGGTCTGTTTGGCTCGGGCTTTGGCGGCAGTGACAGCTTCTTGCTGCGCGCGTGCTTGCAAGCCTAAGTCGATGGGGTCCAGACGCATGAGCGGCTGCCCCCGCTTAACGGCCTGACCGGTATCGACCAGCCGCTCAAGCACCTTGCCCGACACTCGAAAACCCAGGTCACTCTGGACGCGAGCCGCCACGACTCCGGTGAATGAACGCCAGAGGCCGGACGAGTCCTGAACTTCAGAGACCCTCACCAAAGGGGCGAGCGTGCGCGGATCTTTGGCGGTGGAAGAGTCGCCACACGCCGTCAGGACGAGAGGCAACAAGCAAGCGGCAAGGGTGACAGGTCGAAGCCGGCGCATAGATTCCCTACTTGAAGAATAGAAACAGGTGTCACATTCTCTGGCGCGTGACCAATACTGTCAATGGTCACAACCATTGTGACCAAAGTCTGTATCGCAGCTCTCTCAGCACTCCTGCGAACTGAGCCTCCACGGATAGCAACCACCTATGAGGAGTCCATTGACAGGAAGTGACCAATATATAATATGGTCACAAATCAATCTCCACTTCAGGAATTTCCATGTCGCCACTCCACCCCGCTGCTCTGATACTGAGTGCCAGCTTGATGGCAGGCTGCGCGGTGGGTCCGGACTATCACCGTCCAGACACCGCGCTATCGGACCGTTTCCTCGGTCAGCTATCTGTTGAACAGCGGCCCGCGACGCTGCCGGCCAGTCTCGTAGCGTGGTGGGAAGGCTTTGATGATCCGGCGTTAACCGAATTCGTCACCAAGGCACTTGAACAGAACCTGGACCTGGCGCAAGCCTCGGCGCGCGTCGCGCAGGCGCGGGCCGGCCTGGGTGCGGCCAATGCTGCTCTGCTGCCCTCGGGCAATATCAGCGGCCAGGCTGCGCGCGCCTATCAGTCAGTCGAAACCCCACTCGGCCAAGTGCTGAATTCAACGCCTGGCTATGATCGGTATGGAAGCGCTTACGAACTCAACCTCGGGGCCAGTTGGGAGGTCGATTTGTTTGGCAGCCTGCGACGGTCACGCGAGGCCGCCCTGGCCGAATACCAGGCATCCGCAGCGGGCGCCACAGCCATCCGCCTGGCCGTCGCTGCACAGACCGCCGACATCTACATCACTGTTCGCGGATTGCAGACCCGTTTGGGCATTGCCAACCAACAGGTCAAAACGCAGCAGGAACTGCTGGAGAAGGTCCAACTGCTCTACAGCAAGGGCCTCGCCGCCAGCTATCAGGTTCGCCAGACCGAAGGCGCCTTGGCACAGGTCCAAGCAACAGTTCCGGTCCTGCAAATTGGCCTGGATGCTGCGATGAACGCACTGGATATCATGCTCGGCACGCCGCCCGGCACGCATCGCACACAACTGGCCAATGCGCGGAGCATTCCTCTGGCACCCCAGATAACCGCTATGGGAACCCCTGCCGATCTGCTGCGCCGCCGGCCCGATCTCATCGTGGCCGAGCGCCGTCTAGCGGCCGCCAATGCACGTATCGCAGAGGCCGTTGCTGAGTACTATCCAAAATTCTCCCTCAGCGCGTTGCTCGGTAGCGCCACCGCCGTATCCGCCGGCAACCTTTTCACCGGGGGCGCCAGCCAGTCGGCGGGTGTATTGGGACTACGCTGGAGGCTCTTCGATTTTGGCCGTATCAACGCGCAAATCGATCAAGCCAAGGGACAGGAAGCCGAGGCCCTGGCCGCTTATCGCCAGTCCGCGCTGCGTGCCAGCGAGGATGTCGAGAACGCGTTCTCCTCGTTGGTCAATCGCGAAGCCCAGGCGACCACCCTCACCGCAGCAGAGACGGCCCTGACTCAGGCCCGTCAATCCTCGTTCATTGCCTATGAGAAAGGCACCGCTAGCCTCATCGACGTCCTGCAAGCCGACGAAACACTGCTGCGGGCTTCCGATGCCCGAGCGCAAGCGCGAACCGAATCGGCACGAGCGGCGGTCGCAGCGTTCAGGGCACTGGGCGGTGGCTGGCAGCCTTCTCACGCCGAGCCTGTGGCAACTCGATGACGTAACCAGGTGACGTGGCACCGCCTGCGCGCCCTCCTCCTTAAGCTAAAACCAGCAGAGAACAGCGATATGAAAACGAACGATAACTCTTGGGTGCTCATCACGGGCGCATCGAGTGGATTTGGCGAGGAGTTTGCCCGGCAATATGCAGCCCAAGGGAAATCACTGGTTCTGGTAGCACGCCGATTGGATAAACTCCAAGCGCTGTCGGCGCAGTTGCACGAACGCTTCGGCGTTGAGGTGCTCGTCGAGCAAGTCGACCTGTCCTCGATTCCGGCGATCATCGAACTGTATCAGCGACTGAACGAGCGTGGCGTCGTGATCGATGTGCTCATCAACAATGCCGGCCATGGCTTGCAGGGTCCTTTCCTGGATCACCCCCTGGAACAATCCTTGGCCATGGTCGATTTGGACATCGCCAGCCTGACAGCCCTGACGCGCCTCTTCGCGACTGACATGCGGGCCCGAAAACGCGGACATATCCTGATGGTTGCCAGCCTGCTGGCCTTCCAGGGCGTGAAGAATTTCGCCGTTTACTCTGCCGCGAAGGCCTATGTGCTTCGCTTCTCTGACGCGCTTCATCGTGAACTCAAAACCGACGGCGTCGTGGTAACCGCACTTTGCCCCGGGATGTCGGACACCGGATTTGCACAAAGCGCCAGGCAAAAGCTCACACCGACCCTGAAAATGGTGATGATGCAGCCCCAGCCCGTTGTCGCTGCGGGGATCCGTGCGCTGCAAGCCGGACGCATGAGTGTCGTTCCAGGCTTTGGCAACAAAGCGATTACGGTCTTGACCTGGGCCACGCCTCGCCGGTTTCACCAAGGCATCATGGCGCACGTCATGGGCGTCTGAGTGGGCGATGTGGAGGCCTTCCCGAAGGGAAAGAAATGCGTACAAAAAGGCCGGAGGCAACCTGTGCTCCCGGCCTTTTCTTTATCGTAAAGCGGCAATCAATCAGAAGCGATAGCTGACAGAAGCACCGAGGCCGCTGGCACTGTTCTTATACGTGGAGCTGTAGGCGCCCCGGGTGGCTGAGGTGTGATTGACCTGCACGCTCTCTTCCCACAGATAAGAATAGGCAACGTCGATCGTGACATCGTCCACCGGCGTCCAGCCTGCACCGAAGCTGATCACCGTCCGGTCGCCCGTGGGAATACGTGGCCCGCGGTCGGTGTTGTTGGCGGGCGACTGGTCGACCGACAGGCCTGCGCGAAGCACCCACTGGTTGTTCAACCGGTACGCCGTACCGATGGCGTGGGCCCACGTGTCATGCCAGTTCTGCTCTTCGGCAACGGTGCTCAGCGAGCCACTGAGCAAAGGAGGCAAACCCGAGTTCTGGATGACCAGTTCCTTGAAGCGACTCCAGCGTGTCCAGGTGCTCCCCGCATAAAGCGTCCAGTCATCGTTGAGCTGATGAGTCACCGAGAAGTCCACCGACTCCGGTGTATCCACATCCAGCGAAGCGTCATAGCTCTGGCCGCTGACGCCCAGCAAGCTGAAGACTCCACCAGTAACCTTAGTCTTGGCGTCCAAGTGGTAACTGACTTTGGAGTGGTACGTCAGACCCACTCGGGTTCGGTCGGTAGCCTGCACCAGGATCCCCGCGTTGAAACCCAGGGCCGTGTCGTCGCCGGTGCTTTTGAGTTTTCCATCATTGCGCCCAGGGCTGAGAGGATTGGGCACCATCCCGGACAACTCACCGCTGATACGGTTGATGGTAGGACCGAACCCGATCGACACTTTGTCGTTAAAGGCATAGCTGATAGTGGGCTGGAACGTGAGGGTCGTGACCTCGCTTTTGTTGGCGTAATAACGCCCGGCGAAACCGCTGCCATAGTCGGTAATCAGGCCGAAAGGAACATAAAAACCAACACCGAACGCCCAGTGCTCATCAATGGGTTTGACGTAGTAACCCATCGGCACCGTGGTCGCTGGCACCATATCGCCGTCCTGCTGGCCACCGAAAGTGCTGCGAGTCTGGCTGATGTCGGACCTGGCGAACAGCGTCGCCGCCCCCAGACTGACCTGCTCCCTCTTCAAGCGAGACATGCCCGCCGGATTGCCAAAAACGGTGCTCGCATCTTCAGCAGAAGACGAGCGACCGGCAAACCCGGATCCCATCCCACTGATGCTTTGCTCATTAAGCGCGAAACCGCTCGCCAGCACATGAGAAGTTGCGAGCGCAACAGCGAGACCCAGCGGGGTCTTGAGCCATATTTTTTTCATTATTAAAACTCTTAAAAGCAGTAGCTGAGGTGAATGGAGCGGGTGTTGTGTTATGTGAAAATTGCCACGGTCTGGCGCGCCCAAAGCACTCGTCGACCGCTTTCGTCCCAGATTTCCATATCTTGCAATGAGTAACCTTCCAGCGCCTGCTGGCTGAAAGAACTGATAAGAAACCATTCACCAGCAACGGCCGGCTGCGGTAGATCAATCATCCAGGACGCAGAGCTGATGGCGGCGGGTTCGGTGAAGCAGGTCATGGCGGCCGGCGGCAAACTGTCAGCGAGCGCAACCAAGGCGACGGCCGGGTCCACGCCCTGTGCATCCAGGTGCCGCACCCACATCAACAGTTCGGGATTTTCTGCGCCAGATACTGGCAATGAACCGCCCGCCGCGCGCATCTCGAAGTTATGGGCGCAAGCCGGCGCGACGTTGCTATCCAGAACCAGCGTGGGGTATTTGGATGGCCCCTCTACAAGCGGTCTTCCCCAGGAGTTGTGGGTGATTTTGCTCGCGCGCGGCTGAGCGAATAACAGCGTGGTGCGCAGCGCCAAGTCATCGCCCGACATACAGTCGACCGCTACCGAGGTAACTGACCGCCCTTGACGCAACACGCTGGCCTGGAATGTCTGAGCCTGTGTGACAGGACCAATGAACGACACCTGGGCTGACCTGAACGGCGGAAAATCTGTCGGACACTCACGCAAAACCGCTTGCAGCGACAGCGCCGCAGACAGACCGCCAAAGACCGTGCGCCCCTGCAGCCAGTTGGGTGGTGCAACAAAAGGTGAGTGTGGATCGAATTGCTGCAGCATCTGGGCAAAGCTGGTCATATCAACGCTCCCCTGAACTGACTGATAGTGATCCCCACGAAGCAGCACGCAGGCGTCGCCCCCACCCAGTTGTAACGGGTGGATGGCATCGGTGAAGACCTGACCTGAAGAAAAGCGCAGGTCTGCGGCGGCGCTGGATCATGGCGATCTCTTGAGAACTGATTCGCCATACTTATTCAAGTGACCATTTGTGTCAACAGTCACAACCCAGGCAAATGAACACCTTCACTCAGAAGGTGAAATCACAGGGGACCCATGCGGCGATAAGTTGCAATGGCAATGCAGCCCTCAGCCTGAACTCAGGGCATGAGGCTACGCAGGATAAGATTGGAGGTGAGCGTTGGGGCATCCTCGATGCGATCGAGGTTGTACTGCAACAGCAACGGATTGACGAAAGGCTGGAGCGCCAGATGTATCGCGTCTACCGTCTCGTCCAGTGGCGTCCTGCGCTCGAACTCACCGAGTTCCCGACCCTCCCGTACGATCTGCAGAACAAAATCTTTGATCTGGGCATTATAAACCTGCGAACTTGGCCAACGCTCCGAGGCCGAGAACGCGGCGATGTCGTAGAGCTTGCGGTCGTTGAAGAACAGGTCCGCGCCCGTGACCATCAGTGTTTTGACCATGCGTCTAAAGCGCTCCGTGGGTGAGAGGCCTTCCACCTTGATGGCCTGCTCCACGGCGGCAACGATTTGCGCCAGACAATTTTTGCAGATGGCTTCGCCGATGGCCTGCTTGGACTCAAAAAACTTGTAGATGTACGCCTTGGAAAACCCAATGGCCTTGGCCAAGTCGGACACCGTGGTCTTGCCGTAACCGTATTGACTGAAATGTTCGTTGGCCGCCGCGACAATTTGGTCTCGGATGTCATGGTCAACGGGGCCACGGACGCTGGGGGAGTTTGGCTGGTTCATGCAATCAGCTTACTGACCTCGGAGGCGGATGACAACTTGTGACTGATCTGCAATTCAGTCACAAACCGACGATATTATGAAACCGTCGCCACCGCACCTGAACACTGACATTTCGGTAGAGCTCGCGCCCATTGACGGCAGGGGCTGCACATTAAGCTGAACGAGCAGGGATTGATCGACCGCCTCCACCCGGGTACGGATTCCGGTGGAGGGCAAGAGCACATCTGGCAAGCTTGGGACAGGCCTCAGTCAGTTTGCGGCCAATCCTCGTCGGGAACGTCGTAGATATCACCGCCCTCCACGCCATCGATTTCGTACTGTGTCAGATAGTCGCCGAGCAGGTCGCCGAAGTGGTCCTGCTGCGTCTGTCGCTTGCCCTCCGCAATAAGGCCCGGAAGCAAGAGCGCAACCGCGCCGACGCCCGCAGCCACGGTGCCTAGGACTCCAGCCAGCGGGGCCATCGCCGCCCTGACTGCCAGATGACCTAAAAGGCCTGCGCCGCCCTCGATCGCTGATGCCAGGCCCGCCAACGACGCCAGTGCGCCTGACGTGATGCTGATACCACCACTGACGAGGTCGCCCTTGCGAATCGACTGAACCCCATCAAAGATTCCGTACGCACCCGCAACGATGCCGGCCAAACCGCCGATACCCTTGGCACCGCTTTCAAATTTGTCGGCAGTGCCAGTGAGTGATTTTATGGGGTCGTCGAAAAAGGCTCTGATTTTCGGATCAAGATCAGTGTTTCCTTTGTTTTTCAGGTAGCTTTTCAGGTTCTTGGCACCACCCTCGGTGAGCAGGGTCGTCGTCATGACCGATCCGGTGGTGATGTCTATGATGTTTCGTTCGGTCAGGTTTGAGCCATTCTGAGCGCCTTTGGCGATCGTCACGCCAGCCATGAAGATGCCGCTAACGCCATGCAGTACCCCTTTGTCAGACAAGTTCTTGAGGTCGGGGTTGAGCCAGGACGACTTCAATTCCGCCAGCGACTTGGTGCCTTGGCGCAGAATGTCCCAATTCGAACGGATACCCGCGACGATCTGATCGGCCGTTGCGACGGTGCCATCCGGATTGGTCACGAGTTCTGGATTGGACTGGATAAGCGTCTCGGCCATCGTCCTGACTTTTGCCTCGTCAAGCTCGTCACCGCCATTGATACCCAGGGCTTGCTTGACATCCTCGAAGGTGCCGTCTTTCATGGCGTTGTCGCGCCCGATCCGGCTGAAATTGTCGTTCAACTGTGGGTCTAAACCTGCGGTGACGCTGGGATCCAGCGCCGCGTTGTAGAGCGCGACCTCCGCGGAGAAGGTGCCGACCGCTTCTTCGAAGGTGCCCGTTTCCATCAGTTCTTCCAGTCGCGTCCCGGAAGCTAGCGACTGCTCGTAATAATCCTGGAACGCCTGGGCATGCTGAGAGGCAGCGAGCCCCTTCTGAATTTCTACCCGATCATTGATGCCGAGCGCTTCCTGATAAAGCGTTGCCGTCGAGAAGTATTCGGCCAGCACCGCCTGTTGGTCGGTGCTGCCGTCTTTCGTATGCTTTTCCCATAGCGCATCAAGAGCTGCACCGGACTTGATGTCATCGTAGTTTTTTTGCACCGAGTCCTTTAACCCAGGAACTGCCTCAAATAGATTGGCCATCTGCGTCGAGGTGGTTTCATTAAGAAACTTGACCACCTCGGGATCACTTTGTAGCTGCTCAATGTGGCTGTTGACATCGGCAAGCAGCTTGTTGGGATCTGGATGGCTGCGAACAGCGTTGGCGATGGACACCTTACCGTAGTCGTCACTCCACATACCTGCAGCCGCACCGTCGATGATCAACTGTTGCGCCTTGAGCAGATCCTGTAACACCGCGGCGCGCTGTTCGACGGAATAGTTGCCTGGGTTTTCGAAGACGTCCCTGCCCAGGTCACTGGTATCGATGCCGGAGACCGAGTTGGTATTCGCTACCTGATTAAGGAATAGCAGTGCGTCCCCAGAGGTCTTGGGGCTGGTATTCTTCAGCCAGTTTTGGATATCGTTCTTGCCGAGCTTTCCATCAGGTCTGCTCTCCAATGGTTTCCCAGCGGTTTCGAGCATTTCGAACGCCCCCGTCTGCGACCAAAAAGTCAGGGCTTGCTTCAAGTCATCGCTGATGTTCGGGTTTTCATCCAGGTATTTGTGCAAGGCCTCGCGCGACAGATGTTTACCGCTATCGGTCCGATCGCTGATCTCGTCAAAGTTCTCCAGCAGCAGCGCCGAATGCTTCGCAAGCTCTAGGGAGGTTGCGTCAGCATTCGGGGAAGCGTTCAGAAAGTCGTTATAGGCGCCGATGTCGTCGGCTTTGACAGCAACAGGGCGTAGCCACGCATTCAGATCGTTGCTGCTGATTTTGCCGTCGGCCTTGTTGTTGTGTGCCTTGGTATCAAGCAGGTCAAAAAACCCTTTGTTATCGAGCAGAAACTGTGCCGCCTCGCGTTCTTGCGCGCTTCGATTTTCATCGACAGCGAACTTCCTCAAATCCTTATCACTGACAATACTGTCGGAGCCATTCCAGTCGTCCCATCGATCACGAACCGTTTCGATGATCTCGCTGTTCTGCTCGTAAAACTTGCTCTGGTAGCCTTCCTGTTTCCAAACCAGCTGGTTGTAGAGGTCGGGCGTCACATCCTTCGAGACATTGATCTTTTCGCCATTGATAGTCAGGCGGATAAAGCCAGTGTGCTCATCCGGGGGCAGGATGTCTGCGCTCGCCAGTTCTTCTGCTGATAGAAGCGCGCCATCGCCGCGCAATGCAAAGCCTTCGTCGTTGCCCTTTTGCAACGCATCAACCTGGTCGAAGTAATCAGGCGTCGCTTCCTTGCTGATAGTGATTTCATTGCCCTCTTTGTCCCGGGCTGTGTAGGCCACCACCTCGTCATTTACCAGCCATGCCGTGAGGTTCTCGAGATCCTGGAGCGGTACGGTTTCGTCGTTGCGCAGCGTGCGTCCGTGTTGCTGCTTCAGCGCTTCGATCAAGGTGCCAAGCGTTTCTCGCACCGCCACGCCTACCGCACCGCCCAGGTCAGACTTTTTATCGCTGACGTGCTTGCGGGCCGTGCCAAGTATTTTCTCAAAGCGCTGACCCACTCCAGAATCAGGGAATTGGTTATCTACGGGGCGGACATTGCTGTCGATTCGCAAGGGGACGTTCTCCTGATCATAGAGCCGATAGCGCTAGGGGAATCAACTATTACCGTTGCACATGACAGGGGGATGACTTGGCTGGGCGGCTACGACGCAGAGGTGGACGCAGGGAGAGAACCGGCGCTGCAGCCGCTCTAACGCAGCGCTTGCTCTCCATTTCGTAACATTTTCCACGTTTGCACCGCCCCACCCTCAAATCAAGCGTGCGGCCACCAGGATATCCGCCACGGCCTGGAAGGTATTGTCCGGCACCGGGTCCCCCGGCACAGCCCGTCGGGCGATTTCATTGGCCAGGACGCTATCAAGGCTATGGGCGATCCCCAGGCCCGAGGCCTGCGCGAGCATCTGCGCCGCCTCTTCGAACTCGGCCTTGCATACCACTACCGGCACCGGGGTTTCACCGCGCACGTAACGGATGCCCACCACCCAGCCACTCGCGGAGCCGACCATCAACGACGCACGGTTCACCCCCAGCTTGGTAGCCAGGGCTTGCATTTCGCGGCGTTGGCGCTGGCGTTCCTGTTTGATCATCGGATCGCCGTCGCTGTCCTTGCGTTCGCGCTTCTGTTCGCTGAGGGTCATTTTCATGTCGCGACCGAACAACCAGCGTTGCATCAGCACGTCTACCGCACCGACCAGCAAGAAGGCGGCCAGCACCGTGAATACCAGCGGTTTAAGCACCAGGTAGAAGGTCGATTCGATGCAGCCAGCACCGCAGCGCGATGACTCCATCAGCGCCTGTAACGCCATGCGCCCGACCACGTAGAAGGCCAGGCCCAGGAGCACGACCTTGACCACGCCCTTCAGGAATTCGACGAAGCTGCGCATCGAAAAAATGCGTTTGAAACCTTCGGACGGGTTGATGCGCTTGATGTCTGGCTTGATCGGTTCGACCGAGAACACCACGCCACGCATGGTGATGATGTTGGTCAGGATCACCGTCCCCACGGTCACGGCCACCACCGGCAGGGTGAGGTTGATCAGCAATTGCTCGGCGGTGTCCAGCACGCGTGGCCAGACGCTGTGAAAGGGCTCGATGTAGATCAGCGCGATCAGGTCCAGCAACGCGGTGATCTGTGCCTGGGCCTTGGGCACCATGATCGAGATGCACAGCGTGCAGAACAGGATGACCATGCCCGAGACCAGGTCTTGACTCTTCGACACCTGGCCTTTCTTGCGCGCTTCGCGAAGCTTTTTGTCCGTGGCCGGTTGTGATTTTTCTTCGCTGCTATCGCTCATCGGTGCTTCCCATGGTAAAGGGAGCTCCTGCCGAGTCTGTCAGGGTCTTGAGTAACTCCACGACGCCACGGAATTCGCCGAGTTGCTCGATCATCACCGGGACCAGGAAGCCGATGTAGACCACCATCAAGATAGTGAAAAACAGATTTTTCACCGGCAACGACAGGTCGAAAATGTGCAGGTTGGGGGCCATGCGCGACAGGTAGGCGAGCATCAGGTCGGTGACCAGCATGCAGATGATTAGCGGCCCGACCATGATCACGCCGATACGAGTCACCTGGTCGAGGATTTGTAGCACCGCCAGCAACGCCGAGCTGGCGAACAAAGGCGTGAAGGCAGTCGCGGGCCATAACAGGTAGCTGTGGTAATAGCCGTCGACCAACATGATGAAGCCACTGGACATGAAGAACAGAGCGATCAGCATCACCGTCAGCAAGGTAGCCATGACACTGGATTCACCCGATGACAAAGGGTCCACCAACTGAGCCATGGTCGAGCCACGTTGCAGGTCGACCAACTCGCCGGCCACTTCCGCGGCCCAGAACGGGATACCGAACAGCAGGCCGATGAGGATGCCGATCAAAAATTCCTTGATCAATAAGCCGGCCAGGAAAAAACCGCCATGTTCTGGCAATGCCGTGAAAGCGCCGTACACCGGCACGAACATGGGGATGGCAATGGACACCGCCACGCAACTGCGAATCATGCCGGTCAGGCCCAGGCGGTTGAATGCCGGGGTGATCACCACCACGCCCATGGCGCGACTGGCGGACAGCGCCGCCGAGCTGATCACCGGGTAGGCGACTTCGATGAACTGGTTGGCAAGCTCGATATTCATGCCACTCAGCGCGTCCACAACGGGAAGTTGTCCAGCACCTGGTTTCCCAGTTCAAGCACCTGGCTGGCCAGTAGCGGCCCCACGAACACGATCGTCAGCAGCACTGCCACCAGCTTGACCGCCTGTGGCAGGGTCTGGTCCTGGATCTGGGTCAGGGCCTGCAACAAGCCCACCCCCAGGCCAACGATGATCGCGACAACCAGCGCCGGAGCGGATAAAAGCAACACCGTCATCAGCGCCTGATTCATCAACGAAAGAAATACGTCCTGGCCCATTACGTCACCCCGTAGCTCAGAATCAGGCCATGCATCAAGCGCGACCAGCCGCTCAAGGCAACGAAAAGAAAGAGCTTCAGCGGTATCGAAATCAGCGTCGGTGAAACCATGGACATCCCCATGGCCATCAACACGTTGGCCACCAGCAGATCCACCACCAGAAACGGGACGTACAACAGAAAACCGATTTCGAAAGCACGGGTCAGCTCGGAGCTGACGAACGCCGGCACCAGCACCACAAGGTCATCGTCGCGCAGGTCGGCCCGGGCTTCGGGAGACCAGATGGTCTCAGTGGCCTGGATGAAAAAACCGCGCTCATTTTCGTTGGCGAAACGCGAAAGGTGCGCCTGTAATGGCGGCCTCAGGGCATCACCGAAGGCGGTGAGCTGCTCGATACTTTCGATGTTGAGATCGCGCCCCTGCACCTGTCGGTACATGTCACCTATCAATGGCGTGGTGACGTAGACCGACAGGATCAACGCGATGCCGTACAGCACCATGTTGGGCGGTGTCTGTTGCACGCCCAGAGCGTTGCGGATCAGGAACAGCACCACGGAGATTTTCATGAAACCGGTCAGGGTCACTACCGCCAACGGGATCAAGCCAATGGTGGCGACGACAACGATGATTTCAATCAGGTTGGGCTGGTAGCCATTCATGATGTGGCGATACTCAACACGCGCACGCCCAGGCCCGGACCGATCCTGACCAGTTGCCCCAGCCCGACGCGCCGCCCGTTGACCATCAGGTCCACGCTGTCCTGGCGTTGTTCGGTGAACGACAGCAGGCTGCCCTCCCCCAGTTCACGCAGTTGCGCCAGGGTCAACTCGATGCTGCCGGCCTGACAGACCATTTTCAACGGCAGGTCGTCCAGGCGCGTATCCAGGCTTTGCCCGTCCGGTGCTTCATTCATGGTGGGTGCTTCGCTCACAGGGAATTCCTTGGGAAAGTTGACGCGCATCGGTGTTTCAAGCAGTTTCAGCGTGGTGCCGTCCTGACCCGCCCGGGCGTACAGACGCTGGTTCACCGCCAGCCGCACCTGGGCCGTGGGCCAAGGATCGAGCATCACCACGTCACCAGGGTTGAGGCTGTACAGCTCGCCGACGCTCAGTTCGGCTTCGCCGGCCTCGACCGCCAGCCACAGACGCAGGTCTGTCAGTGCATGGGGAGCTGGCGATGCATGCTGGTCGAGCCATTGCGCGATCTGTTCGCCGGCCTTGGCGCTCAGGTGCAGCGCTACCGGCATCGACGAACCGCCGAGTTCAACCCGGGTTGCCAGATGCAACGGGCAGGGTTGCACGGCCAGGACGGCAAGGGCCGGGTCGGCGCGGTCAATCAAATTGATGGTTTGCCCGGTCAGGTGCTCCAGGGGTTCGATCAGGCTCAGCAACGCCAGCTCCAGCAGCATCGCGCCAGGCAAGGTGTGCAGGTCCAGAGCAACGGGCAGGCCCAGGGCGTGCAGCGCTTGCGTCGGCAAGTGCAGTCTGATGGCCGACGCATCGTCTTGCTCGCCAAGCCCCAGCAACAGCTCAATCGCCGTAGCGTCAAGCTCGACAATGCAACCCCAGTTCACGCTAATGGCCTGGCCCGCACATTCGCCACTCCAGGCTTCGCGGTTGCGATGCAGGCGGTTGTGCAGGTCTACCCATCGGAGGTCGAACGATCTCAATTGCTCGACAAAGGGAGCCCCGGCGGGGTCATGGCGACCGTTCACGTACGCCCTCCAGTGGCCACACGAGGAATTTCGTCGGCCTCCAGCCGGTGTTCGTCGACACGGCGCTCCAAGCGCTCGCGGTCGTCGAGCAAGGTGTCGCAGGCTTGCGCCTGACGCTGTCGGGCCGCGTGGGCAACCCGGAACACTTCGCGCGTTTGCTCGTGGACTGCCAGGGTGCGGGCCATTTCGCTGACGCTGACTTCCAACTGCCGTTGCCCCCCCTCGTACAACACCTCTAAATGCTCCTGGGCCGCGTGCCAGTTGCTGATCGACACCCCCGCTCCGATCAACCCGTAGATGCGCTCGGCTTCGCGGGCCAGGGCCTCACGATGCAGGCGCAGCTTTTCCTTGGCATCGTCCAGAGCGACGTGGGTTTCCCGACAGCGCTGCTGTTGAGCGGCCAGTTGGCTGGACGCACGTTGTTCACGTAACTGGCGCAAGGCTTGAAGGTTGCGCATGTCATTGGTTTTCATCGGGCCTCCAGGGTTGTCATGCCATGACCCTGCGCATGTGCTTCAGGGTTTCATCGGGGCTGCTTGGCTCGTTGGCGCCTTGGCGCAAGAACGCTTCGATAGCGGCATGCCGCGCAATCGCCTCGTCGGCCAGCGGGTCGCTCCCGGCCGCGTATTCGCCGACGCGGATCAGCATTTCGATCTCGTTACGCCGCGCCATCAACTCGCGCATACGCATGGCCAGGTGGCGCTGCTCGTCGCCACACACTTGGTCCATCAATCGGCTACGGCTTTGCAGCACATCCACCGCCGGGAAAAAGTTGCGTTGCGCCAGGTCGGCGCTGAGCACGATGTGTCCGTCGAGGATTGAGCGGGTTTCCTCGGCCACCGGATCCATCGAAGCGTCGCCTTCGGTAAGCACGGTATACAACCCGGTGATACTGCCGGTCTCGCCGGGACCGGCGCGCTCAAGCAAGCGCGGCAAGGCCGAGAAGAAGGATGGCGGGTAACCGCGACGGGTCGGCGGCTCGCCTACAGCCAGGCCGATTTCGCGCTGGGCCCGGGCAAAGCGGGTCAGGCTATCCATCAGCAACAGCACGTTGCGGCCCTGGTCACGGTGATATTCGGCCAACGCGGTGGCAACGAAGGCCGCACGCACCCGCTCGGCGGCCGGGCGGTCGGAGGTGGCGACCACGGCAACGGTACGCCGCCGGGCCTCGGCGCCCATCTGCACATCGAGCAATTCACGCACTTCACGGCCTCGCTCACCGATCAGGGCGATGATGATCACGTCGGCATTGGTATTGCGCACGATGCTGGCCAGCAGCGACGACTTGCCCACCCCCGGCTCACCGAAGATGCCCATGCGCTGGCCCTGGGCCAGGGTCAGCATGCCGTCGATGCTGCGCACCCCCAGGGACATCGGGTGGGCGATCAGTTGACGGCTGAACGGCGCGGGAGGCTCGGCATGCAAGGGATAACGTAACAACCCACCCAGGGGCGGGCTGCCGTCGAGAAACTCACCCATGGGGCTGATCACCCGACCCAACTGCGCATCGCCGACGCTCACCCCAAGGGTCTCGCCGGTGGCGATGATTTCGGTACGGGTCGACAACCCGTCCATCGAACCGATGGGCGAAAGGATCGCCTCGTCATCCTCGAAACCGATGACTTCGGCAGCCAGGCTGCGGCCGCTGCCGGGTTCACGCAGTTGGCACAGCTCCCCAATGTGCACACCGGCGACGCTGGCGCGCAGCAGCACTCCACGGATACTGCGGATGGTGCCTTTCATGGGGCGCGGCCGGGCATTGACCAAGCGTTCGGCCAGGCGCGGCAGCAGATCATGGGGGATGACGATCACGGCTGTGCCTCGTCGGCAAACGGCAGCAGGTTGCGGCGCAGATTGAGCAACTGGGCTTCGAGCCCCAGCTCTACCGAACCTACCGGGCTGCTCAAGCGTGCCTGGCCAGCTTGCAAGCGATCGTCCGGCTCCACGGCAATCGCCGACAGGTCACGCTCTTGCAACTTGAGCTGCTGGCGTACGGCTTCGGCGTCCTGGCGCGAGACAAACAGAGTCAAGGCCTGGTCCTGGCGGAACGCCCCCAACGCCTTGCGGGTACAGCGCACCACACGTTCGGCATCCTTCATGTCATCGAGTATTTCGCGCACAATGCCCAGCGCCAGGTCAGCCAGGGACGTTTCCAGCCCGGCCAGCCACGCATCGATCTTCAGCGAGGTTTCGCCCAGCAGCGCGCTGACCTGTTCGGCACCCTCCTGGCGACCGCTTTCAAACCCTTCTGCATGGGCTTGTTGCAACCAACGCTCGCTGTCTTGCCGGATGGCCTCGGCCTGGTCACGGGCGCCCTGCAGAAAGGCGTAACCGTCGATCCACAGGTCAGCCTGGTCGGCGCGCAGGATACGGACGGCAGGACGGGTCGGGAGTTCGCTCATCGGGCGCCCTGCTCTTCAAGCTGTTGGAGATTCGAAGCGGCGCTGCGCACGATGGCCAGGGCATTCGCAGCAGGTGCGCGAGTCACCGGCTCGCCCTCGGCTTGCAGCTCGGCAAAACGCAGGCACAGCCAAGGTCGCAGACTGGCGGGCTGCGCCTGCAGCCAGGCGGCTATACATCGGGCGCCATCGCGGTCGATGGTTTCAAGCAGTTCGGCCGGCTGGCGCAGTAAGTCGGCACCGCTGCCCAGGGCGCGGTTTGCCAACGCCAAGGCAAACACATCGCTGCCCAGCAAATCGCGCAGTTGGTTGACTGCATCGCCACGGATTTCGCGGCTCAGGGTAGTGCCATGCAGGATCGCGCCACACAGGCGCGGCAAACGCTTGAAGACTTCGGGAGACAGCAGCAGGACCGGCAGATCGACGGCATCGGGCAGTGGTAGGCGATCGGGGGCTTGCAGTTCATGACTGCTGAGCAGCAAACGCAGCAAACGCGCCTGGAAACGCGGCTGTGTGCGCAACGCATCCAGTTGCGCGCTGCCGAGGGTATCCGCAAAGCACGCCCCAAGAGCGTGTGTGCCGACGAAATCCAGTGGTTGCTCAATCAGCTCCCGCCATTGCTGCAACACGGCCTCACTCATTTAACCTCCTCCAGCGTATACAAGGCTTGGGAGGAACGACGCTGCCAGTACTGCCAGCCCAACACGCCGGCCATCGACAGCACGGCCAGCAACAGCACCCCGAACAGCATCCATGCGCGGGTCAGGTTGTCTTCGAGGATCCATATACCCAGGAAGCTGGCCAGGCGCGGCTGTGGATCGGCGCGACCGCTGACGGACGCGGCTTTGATCACAGTGACCGAGACACCTTCGTAACTCAAACCGGAAATGCCGTTGGCCACCAGGGTTTTGATCTGCGGGATCAACGGGTTGATGTCGGTACTGGGGTCGTAGCGCACCAGCACTGAAGCCGACGACGGGGAAATCACCCGTTTGAGCAGGTCATTGTCGGGCAACACCACATGTACCCGGGCAGAGACCACACCGTCGATCAGCGAAACGCTGTGCGAGAGTTCTTCACTGAGCGCATAGACCATCTGCGCCCTTTCCTGCACCGGGGAAGATACCAGGCCATTATTCTTGAACACCGCCCCCATGTTAGAAAAGGTCTGGCCCGGCAAGCCCGCTTCCTCGAGCAGGCTCATGGCTTCGGCAAAGCGCTTCTCGTCCACCACCACGGTGAGCTGGCCATTTTCCTGGACCTTGCGTGAGGCCGGCACACCATCGCGCAGCAGCACTGCAACCATGGCGTTGGCCTCGCGTTCGCTGAGGTTGGTGTACAGGTCGATATCGCAGCCCTGCAGCAAGCTGGCAAAGGTCAGGACAATCATCAGGCGCACGGCATGGCAACGGCGGAACATGGCTTTATTGACCTTTCAAGAGCGTGTTGGCTGCGCCGGAAATCTGCGTCGCGCCACGAACGACCATCTGAGTTTCAATGGAGTAATCGAACATGCGGCCCAATGACTGAACGATGTGGTCGATCTGTTGATCTCCGACCTTTTTTGCCGGCTCGCCCGCGCCGGCACCCGTGGGTAGCGAAGCCAGTTGTTGGCCGCCGGCAGGCGTCACGGCGCTGCCCGCCGTCGGCCCATTCGTCAGCGCATCGGCACGCTTGGCGAAGTTCTGCGAACGGTCAATGAAGCCGTTCAGGCGCTCCATCAGGCCTTCGCCGATTTGCTGTGGGCCGGCCCCGGCAGGCATGCCTTTGGCGCTGTCAGTCATGTGTTCGAACAGATTCTGGGAGGCCTGCAGATCGACCTGCCCCCCCGAAGG
>NZ_JABWQV010000140.1 GCF_014268615.1 Pseudomonas tehranensis
AGGCCCGTTCCTGATCAGGAACGGGCCTTTTTTTGTGCGTTAGAACACTGACCAGCCGATCCGCTGACTGAGCAATTCCAGCGCCGCCATGCCCGCCAGGGAATTGCCGGCGACATTGAGTTCCGGCGACCAGACGCACACCGTAAAACGCCCCGGCACCACCGCGACAATCCCGCCGCCCACCCCACTCTTGCCCGGCAGGCCCACACGATAGGCAAAATTGCCGGCCTCGTCGTACAGCCCGCTGGTGGCCATGATGGAATTGACCTGCTGGGTCTGGCGAGCACTCAGGATCTGTTCGCCGCTGTGCTTGCAGAAGCCGTCGTTGGCCAGGAAGCAGAACGCCCGGGCCAGGTCGATGCAGCTCATGCGCAACGCGCAGTGACTGAAATAGCTGCGCAGCACCGCTTCCACGTCGTTATGGAAGTTGCCAAAGGACTGCATAAGGTAGGCCATCGCCGCATTGCGGGCGCGGTGCTGGTATTCCGACTCTGCGACCTTGCCGTCCACCATGACCTGTGGATTGCCCGACAGGCGCCGTACGAAATCACGCATCGACAGGGCTGGAGCGGCAAAACGCGACTGATTGATGTCGCAGATCACCAAGGCGCCAGCGTTAATGAACGGGTTGCGCGGCCGACCGCGTTCGAATTCCAGTTGCACCAGGGAATTGAAGGGCTGGCCGGACGGCTCATGGCCCAATCGCTCCCAGATTGCCTCGCCGGAATGGCCGATGGCCTGCACCAGGCTGAAGACCTTGGAAATACTCTGCACCGAAAATGGCGTTTCAGCGTCGCCTGAGCAATACATCTCGCCGTCGTTGCCGTAGACGGCAATGCCCAACTGGTTAGCCGCAACGGTGCCAAGGGCGGGAATGTAGTCGGCCACCTTGCCCTGACCGATCAGGGGGCGAACCGCATCGAGGATCTCGTTCAACAATGCTTGCATATGCGCATGGGTCCAGTCATTCCCCGTTCGAGTGCGGGGATACAGACGCTAGACGCTGATGGGTGCGATCAGAGCACACTCAATAGACCAGCAACATCTGTTGCGAGGCGATCCGTGGGAGCAAAGCTTGCTCGCGATGAAGCTCACGCGGTCTGCCTGGAACCGAATCGCCTGCTTCGCGGGCAAGCCTTGCTCCCACACAATTCAAGAGATTTCACGGGCGCTTGTCATCAAATCGAGCGGTCTATAGTTGAAGGGATCAATCGGCAGGAGACATCGATGCGACAGATCATGCAGAAAGAGCCCTGGTGGGCCTCGCCCCCCAGGCCCGGGCAGGATGAAAAAGAACTGGAATGGGGCTGGCTGGTGATTTACAGCGAAGGTGAGCCGCGCTTTGAATTCATCAAGGAGCGGCCCTCGGACGAACAGATCCGTCATCGCAAGGGTTGCCGCGTCACCCTCGGGGCAGAATGAGCCGTCCGTCACGGTTTGATGAGCGGCAACTCCACTGCCCGATTGGCCAGATCCGCCGCCACCAGGCTGCCTTCGATTTCCTCGGCCAGGTAGTACACCGGTGCCATCACCCCGCTGAGGGGATGCTTGAGCGACTGGAACCAGGCTTCGTCGAACGCGGCGCTCAGGCTCTTGCGGATTTGTGTTTCCATTTCCGGGCGCTCGCCCTCATGAATGATCGCGCGAATCCCCGCCACGCCAACTGAAATCAACGCCCCCGCCGCTTTCCCGGCCACGGCTGCCGCCGCACCGGCCGCACCTCGCGTGGCGAATTGCGCTTCGATCTTTTCACTGGTGCGTTGTGCCACCGTAGCGATGACCGCATCCGATGGCCCCGAACCTGTCACGGCGGCCTTGTTGACGTGGTCGATCAACGCGGCGTACGCCGGCAATGTATTGAGTGGCTCGGTATACGCCATCTCATACAACGAGGCGTTACGCGCCGCTGGCGGACCCAAGCTGACAGCGGGAATGCCGTGCAGGCGCCGATTCATCAGCTCCGGCGGGATTCGGTGCTGCCGGGCAATCACTTGGACCTGTTGATTGAGCAGGCGTACGTAATAGCCTGTCGCGTTGGCCCTGATTGCCTCGGGGTCGATTTCCACCGCCACAGGTGCCAGCACCTGCTCGCGGTACTGCTCTTGCAGATAAACCGCCAGGCGCCTGGCCGCCGAGTCCTCTTCGCCTTCGGCACTGGCGGCATACCAACTGACCTTCACCGCCAGCCATTCCTGGGTCCAGTAGCTGCTGAACCAGGGGATGAATTGAATCTCGGTGCGCTCGTAAACGAGCCGGCGCCAATGCTCCATCGAACCACGCGCGTAGAGCCCGGCCTGTTCAATAGCGCTTTTCGACGCGGCGACGATCTGCCGGTCAACCTGCCGCCAGGTGTCCTGGGAAACCGCCACGGTGGCGACCTGCTGCTCGCGCGGCGACGTGGCGCACCCCGCCAGAACCAACAAAACGGCCAGCATCAGCGAACGCAGCACGGTTGCGCCATCCCGAGGTCAAGTCATCCACGGGGTTGAGTATAGGTCGCGAGGAACATGGGCTTGGAGGAAACACACAAAACCAATGTGGGAGCGGGTCTGTTCGCGATGGCGGGTCAAAAACGCGTGAAATGCTCGAACTGCCAATCATCCGCTGCTGCGTCTTGGGAGGACTTAGGCACCACGCCGGTCGGCCTCCAGTCGGTCTGCTTGCCCACCAGGGTGCCGAGGTAAGGCCTGGCCACTTCCAGCACACGTTCGTAGCCCATTTGCTCTGGCTCGACGATGCCGCGATCCGGGTTTTCCACCGCCCAGACAATCCCCGACAGAACCCCCGCCGCCACTTGCAAACTGGTGGCATTGTTGAAGGGCAAGAGCGCCCGGGCTTCATCGATGGTCAATACCGAGCCGAACCAGTAGGCATTGAGTTCATGCCCCATCAGTAAGACGCCCAGCGCATCGGCGCCGATGCTGTCGACTTCACCGTTGAGAATGCGTTGCTGATGCTGGCTCTGCCAGCCTCGACCGATCAACTCATGGATGGACAGCAAGGCATCGTTGCACGGGTGATAGGCGTAATGCAGTGTGGGGCGATAGATCAGTTTCTGCTGATCCTTGAGTGTCAGCAGGTCGGCGGTCGAGGCGGTTTCATGATGGGTGATCATCAGCCCCAGGCACGGCCCGCCCAACGGTGTCCAGGTCTTGACCGGCACAGTGGCGCTCGGGCGCTCGAGGTAGATGGCATTGCGACTGCCGAAGCGGTGGCGCCTGGCAGACGTTGGCCAGGTGCGCTCGTGGGTGCCCCAGCCCAACTCGGCCGATTGGTGGCCCTCGTTGATCAGGCCTTCCACCGACCACGTATTGACGAACTCATCGTCCTGCTTGAGTCGGCTGGAGCGCTGGGTGTCGCGCTCGGCAAAATGAATCACCTTGATGCCTGTCTCCATGCACAGCCTGGCCCAGTCCACGCCTTCGCGGTTCTGCGGTAAGCGATGGTTCAATTGCACCGCCAGTTCCACCAGGCCAGCCTTGAGCAGATGACTGATCAAGCCGGGGTTGGCGCCATGGGCCACGACGGCGGTCGGGCCATTGCCCAATTTTTTGCGCAGGCCCAGCATCTGGTAGCGCAACGCGTAATTGGTGCGATGCGATAAATCCAATGAAGGGTCATCGTAGCCACCGGCCCAAGGCTCAATGCAGGTATCCAGGTACAGCGCGCCCTTGCTGAAGGCATAGGTCATCAGGGCCAGCGAACTGACTTCCACCGATAGGTTGACGATGAAGTCGCCGGGTTTGATGAAGCGGTCCAGGGTTTGAGTGAAGATGTGTTCAGTCAGCGCTTTGCGGACAAAGCAAATGCCCCGCTCCTTGAACCAGATATTTTTCTCGATCACGGGCGCGATGACCGTGATCTGATTGACCGGGACGTGATCCTGCCGCAACAGCAACGGCAGCGTGGCCCGGGCAATGGAGCCAAAGCCGATGAAGATCAGATGCCCGGTAAACTTGACCCGGTGTTGCATGTGCTGTCTCCCGCGCTAAACACCTTCGTGGGTGCAGTGTTCGGGGGGGGGGCTAACCCAGTGCCGTGTCGAGGAACATCATCACCGCAAACCCCATCATCAACCCCAGCGTGGCTGGCGTTTCGTGGCCGTTGCGGTGGGTTTCCGGAATCACTTCGTGGGACACCACGAAGATCATGGCCCCCGCCGCCAACCCCAGGCTGATGGGATACGCCACGGCCACGCCCGAGGACATGCCCAGCCCGATCACCGCGCCCAGCGGCTCCATCAGCCCCGAGCCCACCGCGATCAGCGCGGCACGCAGCGCACTGATCCCGGTGACCCGCAGCGCCATGGCGATGGCAAGTCCTTCGGGGATGTCCTGGATCGCAATGGCAGTGGTCAGGGGCATGCCGACCCTCAGATCACCGTTAGCAAAACTGACGCCGATGGCCATGCCCTCGGGCAAATTGTGCAAGGTGATGGCGAGCACGAACAACCAGACACGGTTGATACGTTCCGATTGCGGACCGCGCCGGCCACTCACTTCATGTTCGTGGGGCACGAAACGGTCAAGGCCGATCATCAGGAGCACGCCCAGACCCAGGCCGACCACAACGACAAACGCGGCGAGCAGTTGATTGCCCACGATACTTTGTGCCGCTTCGATACCCGGCAGGATCAGCGAAAACGAACTGGCGGCGAGCATCATGCCCGCGGCAAAACCGAGCATGATGTCCTGGGTCCGCGAGGAGATATCACGCAGCACCACCGCCATCAACGCGCCCAGGGCCGTGGCGGCGAAACCGGCGGTGCCGCCCAGAACGGCGTAGCCCAGGTTGTGCCGATCGGCCCCCACCAATGCGTTGTAACCGCTGTAGAGCAACAACGCGGCGATCACCGCCAGCCCCAGCCAGAAGCTCACCCCCAGCAGCAGGTTGTTTTGCACAGGATCCAGCCAGGTACGCCAGGGCGATCGGATCCGGGAGGTGGGCTGGTCCATCGAATATCCTTACTGGTTTTGCGCCAGGTCATGTCTGATCGTTCCTGCAACGAGGGGGACGATCAAACGCAATTTTCAGGCGAAGGAGCCAGGCCCCCTCGCCGGTTTCCTACAGTTTGTCACCTTGCATCCCTGAACCCAAGTCGGCACCTGTCATGGGGTCGCTTTCCGGGTTGGACATTGTCCGCGCCTTCATGTCCATCAGCAGCGCTTCGTCTTTTTTACTCAGTTGCACACTCGCCAGCCCATCACCGCCATCCACCGCCGGCGTTGGGTTCTCGACGAATTCCCACTCATCGCCCTGGTTCCATGGGCCACGCACCGTAGGCTCGCCTTGGGACATGTTGAAGTACACGTTGGTGAACTCTGGCATGCCTGGCAATTTACCTTGAGGGAAATTTGGCTGGATCGAGTGCAGGGCTTTTTCGAAGGACATCTGGTGAGCGATTTCACGGGTCATCAAAAAGCCCAGCGCTTCTTTTACCCCAGGATCATCGGTGAGATTCATCAGACGCTCATAGATGATTTTCGCCCGTGCCTCGGCGGCGATGTTGGACCGCATGTCCGCTGTCGGCTCGCCTATGGTGTCGACGTAAGCGGCTGTCCAAGGTACACCCGCCGAATTGGTCAGCGGGGAACCGGCTCCATAAAGCAGGCTGGTGATGTGAGAGTCGTTGCCGGCGCCGTTGATGTCCCGGTACAACTGGCCTTCCTTTTCCACACCCTCGGCCATTCTGCCCTTGGCGCCTTTATTGAGCATCACGATGATCGAGCCGATCACCTCCAGATGACTGAGCTCTTCGGTGGCGATGTCCATCAACAGATCCTTGCGGCCGGGATCATCCTCGGACAGGGCCTGGGTGAAGTAGCGCGACGCCGCCGCCAACTCGCCCTGGGCACCGCCGAACTGTTCAAGCAACAGATTAGCTAGCCCTGGGTTAGGCTCGGCGACACGCACGGTGTACTGCAGTCTTTTGTTATGTAAAAACATGATGACACTCCTCGTTCAGGACACACGCCAAGGGGACACTGCCGGGAGCAGGCCCACAGAAAATCTGAAGAAGTTAAAGAGTTAAAATTTAATTTTATATTTAATAAACGAGACGAACGGTAATCGGTAACTCGCACTCGCAGAAATGCAAGACGACTGAACAACTTACAGTCCCCTTACGCATGAAGATATGCATTGCCGCGACCCTGCTGTATATAAATCCGGCAGACCCCATGCGATTAACATAGGGCCCGTAACATCATTGGGTATTCAGCGTTGCGCCCATCATCCTGGCTGTTTCCAGGGCCTTTTCGACTTGTTTCGCAAACTGACTAGCGGTCGCTGGTAACGTTGTCGCCGGATGCCTGACCGCCCTTTCGACCGGCCTCGGAGGCCCGCTCAGGGTCTTTGGCAAAATTGCCGCCCGAAGCCTGGCCACCTTTTCGGCCTGCTGCGGCTGCTCGTTCTGGGTCATTGGCGAAATTTCCACCCGAAGCCTGCCCTCCCTTGCGCCCGGCCTCGGATGCTCGTTGCGGATTATTCGCGAAGTTACCCCCCGACGCGTGGCCGCCCTTCTTCCCGGCTTGCGATGCCTTTTCACGATCGTTAGCGAAATTGCCAGGATTCTTATTTCCTGTGTTAGCCATTTCATTCACCTCGTTAGTTGATGTTGCGAACCTGTTGGCTCGTAGTATTCGGAAAACCTGGCGCCGACAAGGTTTTAAACATATCTTGCAAACGGCGACGAACGGCTCATGCAATCCAACGCGCTGACTGTGGCGTCGAGTTGTAATGGCCTTCCAAAGAAATGACGCCCAATAATGAATTCAAGTACTCAACTTGAGCCATGCCAATCATTAGCGGACCGCAATCCCGATTTATATTCGGGATGAAATGGGATCGCTCGCCGGAAAGGTATCCTCCAGCGCGTCATCCAGTTAATTGCCGTCCACGTCTGGCCCGCCATTCTTGCCGCTGCGTTCGCAATGGCAATCCGCTGCCGGACAAGGTTCACCGTTAGGATGCTGCTCGGCGCAGGCTTGACTGCAATAGGCCTCGCCATCGTGATTGAACACCTGTTGCGGGTCCACATCGCATTGGCAATCGGGGCAACCGCACTTTAACTCGCTCATGTTCGTTCTCCTGGGTTCCGGTTTTAACGCTGTCGTCAGGATCACACCAGCAATTGAACCTCAAGGTTCGCCGCCGCAACGCCATGGTTCGCCACATAGACCTCGGCGGTCCAGCCTTTGGTCAGGTTGCGATAAGACTGAGTGCCCAAGGCCTTGCCACTGTCCCACTCCATGACGTCGCCAATATCGATGTCATTGGCTGAACCGAGCTCAAGGACTGTGTGGTTGTCTTCTTGCTCGACATACACACCGACCATTGCCCTCTGTCGATTGATGGCCCGTACTTCACCGGTGGTCTGTTTCATACGCCTCCTCTTCTCGGTGCCGACACGGCATGCAACACGACAGTTTTGAGTGCCGTACATAGAGGTGGATGTCGCGCAACCGGAGAAAGTTTGAAGAAACAACAACGCAGTGCGACGAAAGGCATTCCCACAGCCCTCTCGACGAACCACGGTGCTAACCTCAACGACTTCAGGCCAGCGGAGCGACATCTATGCCCGACGATTTTCACCGTCAACCGATCGATCAATTGCTGGAGCATATGGCCGGGCGCCGTTTCCTGGTGCTTACCGGCGCTGGCATCAGCACCCCGTCGGGCATTCCCGACTACCGGGACAGCGAGGGTGTGCGACGAGGTCGGCAACCCATGATGTACCAGGAGTTTCTCGCCAAACCCGAAGCACGGCGGCGCTACTGGGCGCGGGCGATGCTGGGCTGGCCGCGGGTTCGCCAGGCCCGGCCGAACGCCGCCCACGAGGCATTGACGCTGTTGCAGGCACAGCAACGCATCAGCGGTCTGATCACCCAGAATGTCGACACACTGCATGACCAGGCTGGCAGCCACGACGTGATCGAACTTCACGGAAGCCTGCATCGGGTGTTGTGCCTGGATTGCGAGCAGCGCAGTGAGCGCCAGCAGATCCAGCTGTTGATGCAAGCTCAGAATCCTTACCTGGCCGGTGTAGACGCGGTTCAGGCGCCGGATGGCGATACCCTGCTGGATGCCGCGTTCGAGGCGCGCTTCCAGGTGCCCCGCTGCCCTTATTGCGACGGCGAGCGCTTGAAACCCGACGTGGTGTTTTTCGGCGAAAACGTCGCCGCCGCCACCGCGACCCGCGCCACTGAAGCCGTTCAGGAAGCCGACGGCCTGCTGGTGGTGGGCTCCTCACTGATGGCCTGGTCGGCATTTCGCCTGTGCCGGGCGATCAAGGAACAGGGCAAGCCGCTGCTGGCGATCAACCGGGGCAAGACACGGGCCGATGAGTTGCTGGATCTGAAGCTTGAAGAGCCTTGTGAACAGCTGCTGCCGCTGCTGACTCAACGCCAGCTCTAACAACTGCACGGATCCCTGTGGGAGCGAGCCTGCTCGCGATAGCGCAGGTTCAGCCAGCATCTATGTTGAATGTGCCGCCGCAATCGCGAGCAGGCTCGCTCCCGCAGGGGTACGGTGATCAGCGTGCAGACAGCCGCACACCCATATCCTGATCCCTGAGCGTATCGAACAACGCCTGCGCCGCCGCCGACAGTTCATGCCCCGGCTTGGTCAGCACACCGATGGCCCGTTCTATCACTGGATCGCTCAAAGTGATGCAGCGGGCGCCCAGCTCATGCATCTGTCCAACACACAGCGCCGGGACCGCACTTACCCCCAACCCGCTGGCGACCATCCGTCCAACCGTTGCCAACTGATGGCTCTCGAATTCCACCGGCAGTTTCATGCCGCGGCTTTGCAAATGCTCCTCCAGCATCACCCGCACGGTGGAGGGCCTTTGCAGCGTGATAAACGGCTGTTCCAGCAGCGTCTGCCACTGGATCTCACTGCGCTGCGCCAGTGGCGAGTCCAGCGGCACCACCGCGACGAAGCGGTCCAGATACAGGGGGGTAAAAGCCAGCGACGAACTCTGCATCGGCTCGAACGCGACCCCCAGTTCAACGTGTCGATCCCGAACCATTTCCAGCACCTGTTCATTGATCACATCGTTGACCGTGACGTTGACGTTCGGATAGCGGGCGCGGAAGGTCTTGAGGATCGGCGGCAGCAGGTTACCGGCAAAGGACGGCATCGCCGCCAATGTGACGCGCCCCCGCTGCAAGGTGAAGCGTTGGCGCATTTCATCCTCGGCATTGTCCCAGTCGGCAATCAGGCGCCGGGCCAGGGGCAGTAGCGATTCGCCTTCGGGCGTCAGCGCAACGTTACGGGTATTGCGACTGAACAGACGCCCGCCCAAGCCTTCTTCCAAGGCCTTGATGGTCAGGCTCAGGGCCGACTGGGACAGGTGCAGTCGCTCGCAGGCCACAGCGAAGCTCAGGCTTTGGGCCACGGCGAGAAAAGCGCGGATTTGCTTGAGGGTCATGGGCGTCCTGTGTCCGGTTGCGTAGGCGCTGCCGAAGGCTGCGATCTTTTGATCTTTTGCCTGGGATTCAAGTGTTTTTGGAAGGATCGCAGCCTCGTTGCACTCGACAGCTCCTACAAAGCGCCTACAGAGGGAGGCAATTATTGAGTTTTATCAATCAATCAAATCTAAAAATCAACTTAACAAATATATGACTTGGCGCAACACTGCATTTCATTGCGACCCCATCAAGAATAAAAGAGGTGTCTATGGCAGGTTTCGACAAACGTGTGAGTAGCTACGAAGAAGCGCTGGAAGGCTTGCAAGACGGCATGACGGTGATCGCCGGCGGCTTCGGCCTCTGCGGCATCCCGGAAAACCTGATCGGCGAGATCAAGCGCAAGGGCATCCGCGACCTCACCGTGGTTTCCAATAACTGCGGCGTTGACGGCTTCGGTCTGGGTGTATTGCTGGAGGATCGGCAGATCCGCAAGGTGGTCGCGTCTTACGTCGGTGAAAACGCTCTTTTCGAAAAACAGCTGCTGAGCGGCGAAATCGAAGTCGTGCTGACTCCCCAAGGCACCCTCGCCGAAAAAATGCGCGCCGGCGGCGCGGGCATTCCGGCGTTCTTCACCGCCACCGGGGTCGGCACGCCCGTGGCCGACGGCAAGGAAGTGCGTGAATTCCATGGCCGTCAGTACCTGATGGAAGAATCCATCACGGGCGACTTCGCCATCGTCAAAGGCTGGAAAGCCGACCATTTCGGCAATGTGGTCTATCGTCACACCGCCCAAAACTTCAACCCGTTGGCGGCCACGGCCGGCAAGATCACCGTGGTGGAAGTCGAAGAAATCGTTGAACCCGGCGAGCTGGACCCGACGCAGATCCATACCCCAGGCATCTACGTCGACCGGATCATTTGCGGCACGTTCGAAAAGCGTATCGAACAGCGCACCGTGCGCAAGTGACCCCGCCCCCAGCCCGAATGAAGGAATAACAACATGGCACTTTCCCGCGAACAAATGGCTCAACGCGTCGCCCGCGAAATGCAGGACGGCTACTACGTGAACCTGGGCATCGGCATTCCGACCCTGGTCGCCAACTACATCCCCGAAGGCATGGAAGTCATGCTGCAGTCGGAAAACGGCCTGCTCGGCATGGGCGCATTCCCTACCGAAGCCGAGGTCGATGCCGACATGATCAACGCCGGCAAGCAGACCGTTACCGCGCGCATTGGCGCCTCGATCTTCTCTTCGGCCGAATCCTTTGCCATGATCCGTGGCGGGCACATCGACCTGACCGTGCTGGGCGCCTTCGAGGTAGACGTGGAAGGTAATATTGCCTCGTGGATGATCCCTGGCAAGCTGGTCAAGGGCATGGGCGGCGCGATGGACCTGGTGGCCGGTGCCGAGAACATCATCGTCACCATGACTCACGCGTCCAAGGACGGTGAGTCGAAACTGCTGCCCCGATGCAGCCTGCCGCTGACCGGTGCCGGCTGCATCAAGCGCGTGCTGACAGACCTGGCCTACCTGGAGATCCAGGACGGCGCCTTCATTCTCAAAGAACGTGCCCCAGGCGTCAGCGTCGAGGAAATCGTCGCCAAGACGGCCGGCAAACTGATCGTGCCGGACCACGTGCCTGAAATGCAGTTCGCTGCCCAGTGAGGAGAGATTCGATGCAAGAAGTCGTGATTGTCGCCGCCACCCGTACCGCCATTGGCAGTTTCCAGGGTTCGCTGGCCTCCATTCCCGCACCGCAACTCGGTGCCGCGGTGATTCGTCGGTTGCTGGAACAGACGGGTCTTTCGGGTGAGCAGGTTGACGAGGTGATCCTTGGCCAGGTGTTGACCGCAGGCAGCGGGCAGAACCCAGCACGCCAGGCGTCGATCCTCGCTGGCCTGCCCCACGCGGTGCCGGCACTGACCCTGAACAAGGTCTGCGGCTCGGGGCTCAAGGCCTTGCACCTGGGTGCCCAGGCGATCCGCTGTGGCGATGCCGAGGTAATCATTGCCGGCGGCATGGAAAACATGAGCCTGGCCCCGTACGTGCTGCCGGCTGCCCGCACTGGCCTGCGCATGGGCCATGCGCAGATGATCGATAGCATGATTACCGATGGTCTTTGGGACGCGTTCAACGATTACCACATGGGCATCACCGCCGAGAACCTGGTGGCCAAATACGACATCAGCCGCGAAGAGCAGGACGCCTTTGCCGCCGCTTCGCAGCAGAAGGCCGTGGCGGCGATTGAGGGTGGCCGGTTTGCCGATGAGATCACACCGATCCTGATTCCCCAGCGCAAAGGCGATCCTGTGGCCTTCGCCACCGACGAACAACCCCGGGCCGGCACCACCGCCGAATCCCTGGGCAAACTCAAGCCGGCGTTCAAGAAGGACGGCAGCGTGACCGCAGGCAATGCCTCGTCGCTGAACGATGGCGCCGCCGCCGTGCTGATGATGAGCGCCGAAAAAGCCAAGGCACTGGGCTTGCCGGTCCTGGCGAAAATCAGCGCCTATGCCAATGCCGGCGTTGACCCGGCAATCATGGGCATCGGCCCGGTGTCGGCCACCCGCCGCTGCCTGGACAAGGCCGGCTGGTCTGTGGATCAACTGGACCTGATCGAAGCCAACGAAGCCTTCGCCGCCCAGTCACTGGCCGTGGCCAGAGAGCTGAAATGGGACATGGAGAAGGTCAACGTCAATGGCGGCGCCATCGCCCTGGGCCACCCGATCGGCGCTTCGGGTTGCCGGGTGCTGGTGTCGTTGCTCCATGAAATGATCAAGCGCGACGCCAAAAGAGGCCTCGCCACGCTGTGCATCGGCGGCGGCCAAGGCGTGGCCTTGGCGCTGGAACGAGCGTAAGCGGCAAAGAGCCTGACAGTGGATGGGCGGACCCACGAAAATCCGCCCATCCACTGGCAACACCACCGGCGCAACCTGGGTTGCGCCGGTTTTTTTTGCCTGCTGGTTCTAAGCACAACGTACCGGCCTCATCGCGAGCAGGCTCGCTC
>NZ_JABWQV010000141.1 GCF_014268615.1 Pseudomonas tehranensis
TGGGAGCGAGCCTGCTCGCGATGGCGCCAGTCCGATCACCTCCTGACCCCTCGCCCCTCCCTGGAAAAAATTTCAGCTGATGAAAACGCTCTAGCTCAAGGGATCCACGCCGTTTGAGCGAGCGAAATTCAATTTTCTTTAAAAATTTATATTGCGCGCAAAATATTAGCGCTATACATTTGCCTCACACCTACTTAGCGCGCAAACATTTAGCGCTGCAACAACAACCCGAAACGAGGCTCTCACCATGCAAACGCTCTACACCGCAATCGCAACTTCCACCGGCGGCCGTGATGGTCGTGCCATCTCCAGCGACAACATCCTGGACGTCAAACTCGCCACCCCCAAAGAACTCGGCGGCGCAGGTGGTGCGGCAACCAATCCTGAACAGCTGTTCGCTGCCGGCTACTCAGCCTGCTTCATTGGCGCCCTGAAATTTGTTGCCAGCACGAGCAAACGCAAAATCCCGGATGACGCCTCGATCACCGCCCATGTCGGTATCGGCCAGATTCCCGGTGGTTTCGGCCTCGACATCGACCTGCACATCAGCTTGCCGGGCCTGGACCAGGCCGATGCACAAAGCCTGGTGGATGCGGCTCACCAAGTCTGCCCGTACTCCAACGCCACCCGCGGCAACGTCGATGTGCGCTTGCACGTCACCGTTTAACCAACCTCTCGCGACCTGTACTTAAGGAGATGCACATGAACACCTTCAGCAAAGTTTTGACCGGCACCCTTCTGGCACTGAGCGTCGGCAGCGCGTTCGCCGACGGCATCGTGGAACACAACACCCAAGCGTTTCTCAATGCGCTGAATGCCGGCACCGGCAAGCCACTGGAGCAACTGTCGCCCAAGGACGCCCGCGCAGTACTGGTCGGCGCCCAGGCAGGGGTGAAGCTGAGCTTGCCCAAGGCCGACGTCAGCGAGAAGACCATTGAGGTCGATGGCCAGCCGATCAGCCTGACCATCGTCCGGCCGGCCGGGGTCAAGGGTGAGCTGCCGGTGTTCATGTTCTTCCACGGCGGAGGCTGGGTATTGGGAGACTTCCCAACCCACGAACGGCTGGTTCGCGATCTGGTGGCCGGATCAGGTGCCGTCGCGGTGTTCGTCAACTACACACCCTCTCCGGAAGCGCACTACCCGGTAGCGATCAACCAGGCCTACGCGGCCACGAAATGGGTGGCCGAACACGGCAAGCAGCTCAACGTCGACGGCAAGCGTCTGGCGGTGGTGGGCAACAGCGTGGGCGGCAACATGGCCGCTGTCGTGGCGCTGATGGCCAAGGACAAGGGTACCCCGGCGATCAAATTCCAGGCCTTGTTATGGCCGGTGACCGACGCCAGCTTCGAGAGCGCATCCTATAAGCAGTTCGCCGAAGGACACTTCCTCACCCGCAACATGATGAAGTGGTTCTGGGACAACTACACCACCGATGCCGGGCAACGTAACGAGATTTATGCCTCGCCGCTGCGGGCAACCACTGCACAACTCAAGGGCCTGCCACCCGCGCTGGTACAGACTGCCGAGGCCGATGTTCTGCGTGATGAAGGTGAAGCCTACGCCCGCAAACTGGACGCCGCTGGCGTGCCGGTCACGGCGGTACGCTACAACGGCATGATTCACGATTATGGTTTGCTCAATGTGGTGAGCCAGGTGCCAGCGGTGCGTTCGGCGATGTTGCAGGTGTCTGAAGAACTGAAACAACATCTGAAGTGACTTGTGGCGCAACCCTGTGGGAGCAAGGCTTGCCCGCGATGAACACAGCGCGGAACCGAGGCGTCTGGATCGCGAGCAAGCTTTGCTCCCACAGGGCAGGATTAAATCCCCTCGCCACAGTCTCCATCCCGCCCTCTGTCTGAACAGGACCCGCAGGCATGAAAAAGCCCGACTCAATGGTCGGGCTTTTTCATACACAAGACTTCGCTTATTTAGCGCGGCCTTTGTAGGAACCGCCTTCGCGGGTATCGATCTCGATCATGTCGCCGATTTCGATGAAGTCAGCGACCGACAGTTCGGTACCGTTCTTCAGTTTGGCAGGCTTCATGACCTTGCCGGAAGTGTCACCGCGAGCGGAACCTTCGGTGTAGTCAACCTGACGCACGATGGTGGTCGGCAGTTCTACGGAGACCAGACGCTCTTCGAAGAACACGGCTTCGCAGACGTCGGTCATGCCTTCTTCGATGAACGGCAGAACGCTTTCGATGTCTTCGGCGTTCAGCTCGTACATGGTGTAGTCAGTGGTGTCCATGAACGTGTAGGTGTCGCCGCTGATGAAGGACAGGGTCGCTTCTTTGCGGTCGAGGATCACGTCGTCCAGTTTGTCATCGGCGCTGTAGACGATCTCGGTTTTGTAACCGGTCAGCAGGTTCTTCAGCTTGGTCTTCATGATCGCGCTGTTACGACCCGACTTGGTGAACTCAGCTTTCTGAACCAGCCAAGGATCGTTTTCGAGACGGATCACGGTCCCGGGTTTCAGTTCTTTACCAGTTTTCATTGCGAATATCCGAATTTGGATGGGATTTACAAAAATCTAGGCCGCGTATCATATCCAATTTACATAAAACTTCACCAGCGCTGCGGCAAGATCGGGTCGCGAGGCCTGTTCCAGACACCATGCCTGGGCATGTTCGAGCAGTTCCTGCTGCTGTTGATCGACCATTTTCCAGTGTTCGGCCATGTCCAGGCCAGCATTCCAGGACCGCCAGAGACCGCTGATCGCTTTTTCAGCCGGCTGCGAAAGACCGTGGGTGTACAGCCGGAGAAAGGCCTCGAGTTTTTCCAGATGAACGTCTTCTTCCTGCTGGTAGATATGCCAGAGCAGCGGCCGACCCGCCCATTGGGCGCGCACGAAGGAGTCTTCACCCCGCACGGCGTTGAAATCGCAGCACCATAACAGTTGATCGTACTGATCCTGGCGGACGAACGGCAGCACCTGAACCGTCAGGGCGCCACGTTGCTGTACCGCACCGGCCTTCAGGCCGTCTATACCCAGCCAACGCTGAACATCGCCAAGGACCCGACCTTCGGGGATCAATACATGAGAGGCGTGGGTATCGGTCGCCATGGCATCGAACCAACTGGCAAGCCCGGCGTTTTCGTAGGCGAACAGCGAGATCAGACGCGATCCCGGCGTCCGATGGACTCCCAACGCCTCCAGGAAAATCCGTTGCGCCTGGGCATCCTGCTGAAACTGCTGACGCCGCTCCAGCAGGCCGGCTTCACGCAGCAGCCCGCCCGTTCCCTCCCGAAAGCCCGGAAAAAAGAAATATTTCTGCACGTGCTTGTATTTGACTGAGGGTAATCCGTGGCACCCGATCACCCAATCTTCCGCACTCAGGTAATCGAGGTTCATCCACAACGGCGTGGTCTGCCGCTCGGCCATCGCGTCCATGTAGGCGCTCGGCAACTGACAGGCAAACGCGGCGATGACCACATCGGCAGCATCGGTGGACGGCCAGATCTCAGGCCAATGGCAGACTTGCACACCCTGCTGCCATTGCTCGCCAAGCGTGATGTCGATTTGCGGGCACAGTCGTTCAAAGGCCCGCAGGTCATCGACCCATAGCCGCACCGCACATTGATGCTCGGCCACCAATTGCCGAGCCAGGCGCCAAGTGACGCCGATGTCGCCAAAGTTATCGACGACGGTGCAAAAAATATCCCAACGCACGGTCATTCCCGACTCCCTGTGGCAAAGGCCTGATTGTCCCGCATTAAACCGATGATGCAGAAGAGCCGACGGCGATTAATCTTCATGCGACAATCGCCGCCTATCACGTGTTCATTGCCAGGAAGCAGCCATGTCCGATCACCCACCAGCGCCACGCCTTACAGCCTTGCAATTGACCGTCAGCATCGCCCTGGGTCTGTGGCTGGGGTTCCTCGCCATCGTGTTGACCGGTTGGCTGCTGTCCAGATTCCTGTTCAACGAACAACTGGCTCCAGTGGCCGCCGCCGTGCAGCAACTGGGGCAACCGCCGGCGGTGCAACCGGCCCCGGAACCGCCAACCCCCATGTTCGAGCAATACCAGCAAAATCTGCAACGAAACGAGCAACGACAGGCCCTGGATCAAGCCCGCAGCGATCCTCGCAACCTGTCCAACCCCAAGTGTCAGTTCTGGCTGCAACAGGACCAGAATGCGCCCAGTGAAAAGAGCCGGGCCAACGTTTTGCAATTTTGCGATTGATCATGAACAAACAGATCGTCCACCAACTGATTCTCGACAAACTCAGGATTGACCTGGATGTCGCCGAGCGCGCCGCGCAGACGGCCTACGAAACCGCGACCCACGAGGAAAACATCGCCGAGAACAAATACGACACCCTGGGCCTTGAAGCGTCTTACCTCGCCGCCGGGCAAGCCAGGCGTGTCGAAGAAATCCGCCAGGCCCTCGCCCTCTGCCAGAACCTGATACTCAGGCCCTACGACGAACAGCGCGGCATTCAGATTGGCACGTTGATCGGGCTGGCAGATGAGGATGACCGCCAGCAATGGCTGTTTCTGGGGCCGGATGCCGCGGGGTTGAAAGTGTCGCTGGTGGGCCAGCCGATTACCGTCATCACCCCCCGCTCGCCGCTGGGACGAAGCCTGCTGGGCAAATTCGAAGGGGATGAAGTAGAGATCGTCGTCGCAGGCGCCCGGCAACAGTTCGCTGTTACCGAGGCGATCTAGCACTCGCTGTTCAGTGCACCGGTAATTCCACACCGTCGAACAGCTCTTCGAGTTCCTGCTTGTTGTGGCACTGAATGGCCTTGGCCATGACTTCCCGGGTCAGGTGTGGCGCGAATTTTTCGATGAAGTCGCACATGAAACCGCGCAGGAAGGTGCCGCGCCGGAAACCGATCTTGGTCACGCTGGACTCGAACAACTCGCTGGCATCCAGCACCACCAGGTCGCCATCGAGCTTGGTATCGACGGCCATTTTCGCCACGATGCCCACACCCAGGCCAAGACGTACATAGGTTTTGATGACGTCGGCGTCGGCGGCGGTGAACACCACTTTCGGGGTCAGGCCGCGATGGCTGAAGGCTTCGTCGAGTTTCGAACGGCCGGTGAAACCGAACACATAAGTCACGATGGGGTATTCAGCCAGGGCTTCGAGCGTAAGCTTCGGCAGCTTGGTCAGTGGATGGCCCTGAGGCACGACCACGCAGCGGTTCCAGCGATAGCACGGCATCATCACCAGATCGCCGAACAGTTCCAGAGCCTCGGTGGCGATGGCGAAATCCACGGTGCCATCAGCGGCCATTTCGGCGATCTGCATCGGCGAGCCCTGGTGCATGTGCAGGGCCACGTCCGGGTATTGCTTGATGAAATTGCTGATCACCGGCGGCAGTGCATAACGGGCCTGGGTGTGGGTGGTGGCAATCGACAGCGTGCCTTTTTTCTCGTTGGAAAATTCCTGGGCAATCTGCTTGATGCTTTCGACCTTGCGCAGGATCTCCCCGGCCGTGGTGATGATGCGCTCACCGGCCGGGGTCACGCGGGTCAGGTGCTTGCCGCTGCGGGCGAACACTTCGACACCCAGCTCATCCTCCAACAGGCGGATCTGCTTGCTGATGCCAGGTTGCGACGTGTAGAGGCTTTGGGCAGTAGCGGAAACGTTGAGGTCGTGGTGCGCCACTTCCCAGATGTAGCGCAGTTGTTGAAGCTTCATATGTATCCCTCAAAGCAGTTGGACGCCACGGGCATCAGCGACGGTATATAACTATATGAATGGTTGTATTAATTAATCTAGAACTTTTTATAAAAAAGCCACTACTTTGCCTCAAGCCTCCCCCTGACGTCGCCGCTGCACCAACGGCACCAGGTAGACCGGTACCCGGGATAACTGCAATACCCGCGCAGCGGTCCTGCCCAGCGGTGTTTCACCGCTCGCCCCTTGGCAGTGACTGCCTACGATCAGCAAATCGACAGAGAGTTTCGCAGCCTGTTCGAGAATGACCTGGGATGGATCGCCCTGGAAAACCCGCACCGACTTGATCAGCTTCAAGTCCTGCTGCCCCTCCCCCAACTCTTCGCGAAAGCTGTCAAGCACCCGCTGCTCAATGTTGGCCATCACCGTATTCAGACCCTGGCGATGAAATTCGTTCAGCGCTTGCTCATCGAGATAACTTTGCAACACCGACTCCGCGAACAGCCCCATCGGCTCTACCGCGTGCACCACATACAACTCGGCTTCGAACGTCCGTGCCAACGCCAAGGCATGCTGCATCACATAAGGGGCGTAAAGTCCCAGGTCTGTGGCGTACAGCATCGAACGAATCATGTGACCTCCTCGCGTGCCAGAATGGCGGAGATGGATTCAGCTTAGCAGCGCCTTGAGGAGTACGACGTCCAGCGTAACGCCCTAAACAACGGGCAGTCAGAGCTTCACTTCATTGCTGATGCCGTGAGGCACATGACCCGTGGCGACCACCTCGCGAGCCAGTTCGCAGTGGCCGGTCTGGTCGTCGAAAAAGACGTCGGCGGCAAAGGCTTCGAGAAACGCCGATTTGGTCAGGCCGCCAAGAAACAGCGACTCATCCAGACGAATATCCCATTCGCGCAACGTCCGGATGACGCGCTCGTGGGCCGGTGCCGAACGGGCAGTGACCAGCGCCGTGCGAATCGGACAGGCGTCTTCGGGGAACTCGCGTTGCAGTGCATTGAGCGCCGCCAGAAAGCCCTTGAACGGCCCGCCTCGCAGCGGCTCACGGGCCGCCTGCTGCTCGCTGGCCTGGAACGCCGCCAGGCCGCCGCTCTGATAGACACGCTCGGATTCGTCGGAAAACAGCACCGCATCGCCGTCAAAAGCAATACGCAGCTCCTCACTGGCGGCGCGGCTGGCACCGCCCGACAGAATGGTCGCCGCGGCAAATCCGGCGTCCAGGGCGCTGCGCACATCTTCAGCGTGGGTGGACAGAAAAAGATCACAGCCGAACGCCTTCAGATAAGGGTAAGGGCTGCGACCGCCGACGAACGCCGCGCGGGAAATCGCCAGCCCATAATGATGAATCGAGTTGAACACTCGCAGGCCGGTGTCGGCGCTGTTGCGCGAAACCAGAACCACCTCGACCCGCGCACGTCCCAGATGCGCGTTGAGGCTCAGCAGCTTTTGTACGAGCGCGAAGGCGTCACCGGGCTCAAGGACTTCGTCCTCATGCTCAATCTGATATTGCCGGTAAGCCTCGACGCCGCCCGACAGATACACCTTATGGCTTTCACTCAGATCGAACAGCGCACGCGAGGAAATCGCCAGCACCAGTTTGTCATCGATGTTGTTTGCCATGTCGCTCCCCTATCGCCTGATCAGCGGTTTCGTCGGTCCATAAATGCCAACGCCTGATACAAGGCTTCGATTTTCGGCAGCTCGCAACCGGCCCTTTTCGCCGCCGCCAGTGGTCGGCTGTAAATAGCTTCCAGCTCCAGCGCACGCTGGTGGGAATAATCGTGATACATGCTCGGCCAGTAGTCGGGCATCTTTTCGGTCATCGCAAACAGATACTCGGCGTAACCCGGCGCAACGTGGTGACCACATGCTTGAGCGCCTTGCACCACCTCCGCCATCAAAGCCTGGATCAATCCTCGGCTGTCACTATCGGCCATCAACGGCGTGGTACTGGCGCCTAACAGAACCGAAAGGCCGTTGTAGGGCACGTTCCACACTAGTTTCTGCCAGCGCGCCTGCCGCAGGTCGGGCATGGCTTGGGAATCCAGGCCAGCGGCACGGAACAGCCCGGCCCCCTGCTCGACAATCGCCATGCGTTGCGCCTGATCGTGGCAAGGACCGCTGTGGTAACCAATGTTGACTGCACCGAGGGCCTGGTGAGCGATGACGCCGGGACCGACGCGATGTACACAGATCAGGCACAGGCCGCCCAGCAGATGCAGCGAATCGGGCAGCAACGGTCGGAGGTCGTCTTCAACATCAAGGCCATTTTGTAGCGACAGGACCTTGGCCCCATCAGCGGCAGCTTGAATGATGGCCGGGGCCAGGTCGGCATTGCTGGTGGTCTTGGCACCGACCAGCAGCCAGTCGCAGGGTGGCATATCGGCTGCCGAGCGATAGGCCTGGACGGGGTCGAGGGCCAACGTGCCGTGAACCGCGCTGTCGATTCGCAAACCGGCTTCGGCCACCGCGGCAAATTCGCTGCGCAGTAAAAAATGCACATCAAAACCGGCGCGAGCCAGCATCACGCCATAGAACCCACCGATCGCCCCCGTGCCGATCATCCCGATCCGCGGTTTAACGCCTGCCTGCATCGTTGCCACTCTCCTGGTAAAAAGCCCCTGCACATCATTACACAGCCTGGTTCTGTAGGAGCTGGCCAAGCCTGCGATCTTTTGATCTTTCGCGCTCGACTCACTCGGCTGTGGAAAGATCGCAGCCTCGCTTCGCTCGACAGCGCCTACGAGTCCAGTGGGAGCAAGCGCCTTTGCCATAATTAAACCGGGCCCTGCCCATTGTCGAGCCACCTCGTAACGCGCTAAGGTTCCGCTCCCCGACGCGCTTAAATTCGCTGTGCACCGCCGCGCGGGGATCGCTGGCGGCCGGCACCCGTGACCTGACGAGTAACACGATGGCTGATTTACCGATCAATGACCTTAACGTCGCCTCCAACGAGACCCTCATCACGCCTGACCAGCTCAAGCGCGATATCCCCCTGAGCGACGCTGCACTGCGCACCGTGACCAAGGGCCGGGAAGTCATTCGCAACATTCTCGACGGCACCGACCATCGCCTGTTCGTGGTCATCGGGCCCTGCTCGATCCATGACATCAAGGCCGCCCACGAATATGCCGAGCGCCTGAAAGTGCTGGCGGCGGAAGTCTCCGACACCCTCTACCTGGTGATGCGGGTGTATTTCGAAAAGCCACGCACCACCGTCGGCTGGAAAGGCCTGATCAACGATCCGTACCTGGACGACTCCTTCAAGATACAGGATGGCCTGCACATCGGTCGCCAGTTGCTGCTGGACCTGGCCGAAATGGGCCTGCCTACAGCCACCGAGGCCCTGGACCCGATCTCCCCGCAATACTTGCAGGACCTGATCAGTTGGTCGGCCATCGGCGCACGGACCACCGAATCCCAGACTCACCGTGAAATGGCCTCCGGCTTGTCCTCGGCCGTGGGCTTCAAGAATGGTACCGACGGCGGCCTCACCGTGGCGATCAACGCCTTGCAGTCGGTTTCCAGCCCTCACCGTTTCCTGGGTATCAACCAGGAGGGTGGCGTGTCGATCGTCACCACCAAGGGCAACGCCTACGGTCATGTGGTGCTGCGCGGCGGCAACGGCAAACCGAACTACGATTCGGTCAGCGTCGCGCTGTGTGAGCAGGCACTGAACAAGGCCAAGATCAAGCCGAACATCATGGTCGACTGCAGCCACGCCAACTCCAACAAGGATCCGGCGCTGCAACCGCTGGTGATGGAGAACGTCGCCAACCAGATCCTGGAAGGCAACCAGTCGATCATCGGCCTGATGGTCGAAAGCCATTTGAATTGGGGCTGCCAGGCAATCCCCAAGGATCTGGCCGACTTGCAGTACGGTGTGTCCATCACCGACGCCTGCATCGACTGGAGCGCCACCGAGAACACCCTGCGCAGCATGCATGCCAAGCTCAAGGATGTGTTGCCTAAACGTCAGCGTGGCTGAAGAAAAGATCGCAGCCTCGTTGCACTCGACAGCTCCTACATAGCTCCTACATACGCCTACACATATTTGGAGCGGGGATGTAGGAGCTGGCGAAGCCTGCGATCTTTTACTTTCTTCAAGGCATAAAAAAACGCCGGGCTCATCAGCCCGGCGTTTTTTTTGGAGAATCCATCGTGTCAGAGCTTGGCCGCGTGGCGCTGGTGACGCTCCATGTAGCGCTCCACGTAGGAGCAGGACGGGATCACCGTGTAGCCCATTTCGTCGGCGTATTGCAGCGCCCTTTCGGTCAGCGCCGCCGCAATGCCACGTCCACGCAAGGCGTTGGGCACGAAGGTGCGATAGATATCCAGGGTCTGTTTGCCCAGGTCCATATAAGTCAGATAGGCACGATGACCGTCCACATTGGTCTCGAACTGATGACCAGCCTGGTCATGGTGGATGGACAACGCCTCGCTCATCACTACTCCTCGCGGGTCTGAATGCTGACCCCTACCTTACCGATGTTTTTCCGGCGAAGGAACATCTACGCCACCCCGTGCCTGTCTGGTCACCGAGCGCCAACACCCACCGCTCAACCCCGAGCACGTCGTGAATAGTAGGCACCAATGACGCAAATGCTCAAGGCACGCCCGTCAATGGGGGTAAAACCCGGTCGGGTTTATCGATTGAGCGCCACCGTCACGCGCTAGTCGGCCAAAGCGCAATAGCTGAACATCGCCAGTTGTTGAGTCGTGAGACGAGCGCCGGTTATTAAAGTCACCGCCAACACCAATAAAGATAGCCGCCCCACTGAGCAAAAAACGCTCAAAAGTGTAGGCGAATCAATAAACAACGACGTTAACGGCTTAAGGAAAGTTCTCCCCTGCACGGAACTTTTGCTCAATGACGCGCTCAAGCCAGGTGCCGGAGGCTGCATATTTTTTAAACAACACCCCAAAAAGTTGCTCGAAAAAGAATCACCGCCTACAATTTTTTTGCTTCTTGCGCTACGTCAGTTTACTTACTACAAGTAATGGGTAGTATGTACGCCGGCTAACTCCTCGCTGTGAGGAGACAGTCACTTAATAGAAAGTCCTTGAAGGGGAACACGATGAACAACGTTCTGAAATTCTCTGCTCTGGCCCTGGCCGCAGTTCTGGCTACCGGTTGCAGCAGCGCATCGAAAGAAACCGAAGCACGTCTGACTGCTACCGAAGACGCAGCAGCTCGCGCCCAAGCTCGTGCAGACGAAGCTTACCGTAAAGCTGATGAAGCTCTGGCTGCTGCTCAAAAAGCACAACAGACTGCTGACGAAGCTAACGAGCGTGCTCTGCGCATGCTGGAAAAAGCTAGCCGCAAGTAATAGTCCCCCGGGATTGTTATCGAGCCGACCCATTTTTTGGGTCGGCTTTTTTATTGCCCGGCGTTTCCCCAGGCGATAAAAAACCCGCCGACATCGCGAAACGCCGGCGGGTCTCTATTGCAGGTTTTACTGTTGCAGATCGATCGGCGCGCTGGAGATCATGGGTGCCGAAGTATTCGGAACGGCGATCTCGACCGGCAGGCCGTCTTCGGCAGCCACCACATCACGCACCACATCCCAGTCCATGCGCAGGTTGCTGGTGATGTCCTCACGCTTGAGCATCGTGTTGATCACCGCAGTGTGCTTGTCCACCACCGACGGGTTGCCGTTGTCGTCCAGCGGCGTGTGGGCCTCCAGATAAACCTTGCCGCCGCTCACACCCAGCTTGTAGGGGTCGTTGATGATCCGTACCGAGGTGCCCACCGGCACCATGCCAGCCATCTGCAGTACGTTGTTGTTGAACATGCGGAAGCAGCCGTGGCTGGTGCGCATGCCGATGCCGAACTTCTTGTTCGAACCGTGGATCAGGTAACCCGGGGTGCCCAGGGTGAACTTGAACGGGCCCAAGGGATTATCGGGACCGGCCGGCACCACGTTCGGCAACGGATCGCCGTCGGCGGCATGCTCAGCCTTGATCGAGGCCGGAGGAGTCCAGGTCGGATTCGGGGTCTTGGCAATGATGCTGGTGTGGGCGATCGGCGATCCCCAACCTTCACGGCCAATGCCCAGCGGGAAGGTGTAGACCACATTCCGGCCCTTGGGGAAGTAGTAGAGACGGTACTCGGCGAGGTTGATCACGATGCCTTCGCGCGGGCCAGGCGGCAGGATGAAACGGGTCGGCAGCACGACCTCGGTGCCCGCACCCGGCAACCAGGGATCGACGCCCGGGTTGGCAGCGACCATCTCGGTGTAGCCCAGGTCGTAGGTAGTGCCGAGGTCGGCGAAGGTGTCTTCGTATTTGGCCTTGATGACCTGCACCTGGCCGACAATGTCTTCGCCTGGCGGTGGCAGAGGCAGCTCCAGGGCGGCAACGGGACCAGCCATGCACAGGGCGGCAAGAGACAGGCAGCGGGTGACGGCAGGCAAGCGCAGCAACATCCGGGAAATCCTTTGCAGGTCGAACAGAGGGTATGAAGACTGTGATTGTACACCGGCCCCCGTTATTTCGGGGAGGGCGGCAATGAGGCGTCCGATGCGTAGCATTTCCAGAGACCGAAATAGAGCCCTGTGGGAGCGAGCCTGCTCGCGATAGCGGTGGGCCTGCTTGCATTAATATTGAATGTGTCGCCGCCATCGCGAGCAGGCTCGCTCCCAC
>NZ_JABWQV010000142.1 GCF_014268615.1 Pseudomonas tehranensis
ATCGCGAGCAGGCTCGCTCCCACAGGGGGTTTGTCGCTGGTCTGATCAGGCCAGCTTCTTGTGCCTTACGCGGTGCGGCTGGGCAGCCGCTTCGCCCAAGCGTTTCTTGCGATCGGCCTCGTACTCGGTGTAGTTGCCTTCGAAGAACACCGCTTGCGAGTCGTCTTCGTACGCCAGGATGTGGGTCGCCACGCGGTCGAGGAACCACCGATCGTGGGAGATCACAATCGCGGCGCCTGGGAAGTCCAGCAGGGCTTCTTCCAGGGAACGCAGGGTTTCGACGTCGAGGTCGTTGGACGGTTCGTCGAGCAGCAGGACGTTACCACCCTCCTTCAAGGTCAGTGCCAGGTGAAGACGACCGCGTTCACCGCCGGACAGGTCTTTGACGAACTTCTGCTGGTCGCCGCCCTTGAAGTTGAAGCGGCCCACGTAGGTGCGCGACGGAATTTCATAGTTGCCGATGCGGATCTGGTCGGAACCGTCGGAGATCTGCTGGAACACGGTCTTGCTGCCGTCCAGGTCTTCGCGGCTCTGGTCGACGCAGGCCAGTTGCACGGTTTCGCCGATTTCGATGGTGCCCGAATCCGGTGTTTCCTTGCCCATCAGCATGCGGAACAGCGTGGATTTACCCGCACCGTTACCACCGATCACACCGACAATGGCACCTTTGGGCATGGCGAACGACAGGTTGTCGATCAGCACGCGGTCGCCGTAGCCTTTGGTGACGTTCTTGAATTCGATGACCTTGTCGCCCAGGCGCGGACCGGCCGGGATGTAGATCTCGTTGGTTTCACTGCGCTTCTGGAATTCCTGGGACTGCATTTCCTCGAAGCGTTGCAGACGTGCCTTGGATTTGGACTGGCGGGCCTTGGCGCCTTTGCGCACCCACTCCAGTTCTTCCTTCATGGCTTTTTCATGGGCCGACTGCTGCTTGGATTCCTGGGCCAGACGATCGGACTTGGCTTCGAGCCAACCCGAATAGTTGCCTTCGTAAGGAATACCCGCGCCGCGGTCCAGTTCCAGAATCCAGCCGGCGACGTTGTCCAGGAAGTAACGGTCGTGCGTGATCGCGACCACAGTGCCCGGGAAATCGTGCAGGAAGTGTTCGAGCCAGGCGACGGAATCGGCGTCCAGGTGGTTGGTCGGTTCGTCGAGCAACAGCATGTCCGGCGCCGACAGCAGCAGGCGGCACAGGGCCACACGACGCTTTTCACCACCAGACAGGTGTTCAACCTTGGCATCCCAGGCCGGCAGGCGCAGCGCATCGGCGGCGACTTCCAGCTGGCGATCCAGGTTATGGCCATCGCTGGCCTGCAGGATCGCTTCGAGCTTGGCCTGTTCGGCGGCCAGCTTGTCGAAGTCGGCATCCGGCTCGGCGTAAGCTGCGTAGACCTCGTCCAGGCGCGCCTGGGCATCCTTGATCACGCTGACCGCCTCCTCGACCACTTCACGTACGGTCTTGGTCGGATCCAGCTGAGGCTCTTGAGGCAGGTAACCGATGTTCAGATCCGGCATCGGACGGGCTTCACCGTCGAATTCGTTGTCGACACCGGCCATGATTTTCAGCAGCGTGGACTTACCCGAGCCGTTGAGGCCCAGTACGCCGATCTTGGCCCCGGGGAAGAACGACAGTGAAATGTTTTTCAGGATTTCCCGCTTCGGCGGAACAACTTTGCTCAGCCGATGCATGGTGAAGACGTATTGAGCCATGGTGAACCTAGCGTCAGTGACAGGTGAAAAGAACGGGCCAGGCCATGCGCGGCGCCGGCGCTTGACGGTGATCAATGCCGGCGGGCAGGTTAAGCCTGGGGGATCGGAGCTTGCGCGCTCTTGTTTGACCGGCAAAGCTACCTCAACCATCGGTCAAGGTCCAGCCACCAGGGGCTGGCACTTTGCCACAAGTCAAGGCATGCTAGCCGCCCTTTGGGCGTCCGGCTTATAGTGCACGTCGCGCCAGTCCAGCAAACTGCAGGATTACAGCTTGTCCAATGTCACGCCGACCCTGTCCCCACGCGCACCAACTGCTGCGAGCGGCTCGCCCCTGCGCGGGACACTGAAGAGTGCGCTGGCCACGTTGGTGCTGTTGTTACTCGGGCTGCTCTTCTGGCAGTTGCTTGACCAGTTGCGCGAAACCCAGCAGCAACAGCGCCAGTACACCATCGATTACACCGCCGACCTGGCCGCGCAAGTCAGCCTGAACATGGCTTTGAATGCGCAGATCGCCCTCAACCTGCTACCGATCGTCGAACAACCGCAGAGCGCCGACGAACAGCAGGCCCTTCTGCGTAAACTCCAGCAATCGTTGCCCGAGCTACGCAGCCTGGCGTTGCTGAGCCCTTCCGGTCGGGTGCTCAGCGACAGTGATCCTGCCAGCCACGATGCCGATTACCTGGCAGAGCTGGTACGGCGCAGTCGGGCCCAAGCGCACTATTTCAGCAATGCCGACGACGGCTCCGTGGTGCATCTGTTGTTGCACCAGGCCAGTGGCAGCAGCCGTGGCTATTGGGCCCTGCGCCTGACGCCAACCTTCTTTTCGACCCTGACCAAGCAGGCCGATACAGGCATACGCCCACTGTGGCTGGTGGAAAACCGGCTCAACCAGCAAATCATCAGTCGGGATGAAAGCCTGCCCTCGGCCAACCCTACCCGGCTGTCCCCGGATGATCTGAGCAACACCGTACTGACCGTGCCGCTGAGCAGCAGCGACTGGCAATTGCGTGGACTGTTCGACCGGCACCAGGTGCTGGAGCAATTGCTGCCGGCCTTCATCGGCAAATGCCTGCTAGGCCTGGCGTTTTCAATGCTGCCGGTGATCGCGCTGTTGAGCATGCGCCGTCGTCAGCGCCAGTTGCACGAGGGCCGCCGGCGCTACCAGGATATTTTCGAAGGCACCGGCGTCGCGCTCTGCGTGCTGGACCTGTCGAGCCTCAAGGCGTTTTTTGAAAGGGCCGGCCTGCGCAACGGCGACCAGTTGCGCGCCTGGCTGGCCATCCCTCACCAGCTTGAACAACTGCAGCAGGAAGTTCACGTCACCGAGGTCAATCAGATGGCGTTGAAGCTGCTCAACGTCAACTCCTGCGAACGGGCGTGGCAACTGTTGGTCGGCAATGCAGCCCAGGACAACAATCCCGTGGGTTCGAAGCTGCTCGAAGCACTGCTCGACCCGCACAAGCAGTTGGAGCTGGAAATCCAGCTGCAGGATGCCCACGGCCGTGATCAACACCTGTGGCTGGTGCTGCGCCTGCCGGAAAAACAGCAGGACTACAACGCCGTCATTCTGAGCATCAGCGACATTACCAGCCGCAAGTTGATCGAACTCTCGCTGCTCGAACGCGAAGGCTTCTGGTCCGATGTGGTGCGCACCGTGCCGGACCATCTCTATGTGCAAGACGTGATCAGCCAGCGGATGATCTTCAGCAACCATCACCTGGGACAGACCCTGGGGTACGACCGCTCTGAACTGCACCAGATGGGCGAATACTTCTGGGAAATCCTGCTGCACAGCGAAGACGCCGACCACTACCACAACTTGCGCCAGGCACAACGCCAGGCCGGGTATGCGCACCTGCTGCAATGCCAACTGCGCTTTCGCCATCGCAATGGCAAATGGCGGCGCTTCGACATTCGCGAACAAGCCCTGGCCCGGGACCGGCACGATCAGGTGACACGCATCATCGGCGTAGCCAAGGACATCACCGAACAGATCGAAGCCAGCGAATCACTGCGCGACAGCGAACAACGTTACCGGATGCTCGCCGAAAGCATCAGCGACGTGATTTTCTCCACCAACAGCAAGCTTTCGCTCAACTACGTCAGTCCCTCGGTGCAAGCGGTGCTGGGCTATAGCGCTGACTGGATATTCCAGAACGGCTGGCAATCGACCATCGCCAACCCGCAACAACTGACTGGCATCTACACCTTGATGGATCGGGTCAGCAAAGCCCTCGACAAGCCTGAGCAACTGGCCGAGTTGCGCAACCAGATGCAGACCCAGCTGTTTCTGTTCGACTGCCTGCGCGCCGACGGGCGCAAGATTCCCATCGAGCTGCGGCTGGTACTGGTGTGGGATGACCACGGCGCGTTCGAAGGCGTGCTGGGCGTAGGCCGTGATATCAGCCAACAAAGACGCGCCGAAAAAGACCTGCGTATGGCCGCCACGGTATTCGAGCATTCAACTTCGGCGATTCTGATCACCGACCCGGCCGGTTACATTGTCCAGGCCAACGAAGCCTTCAGCCGCGTCAGCGGTTATGCGGTGTCGCAGGTGCTGGACCAGTTGCCCAACATGCTGACCGTGGACGAGCAGCAGGAAGCCCACCTGCGCTATGTGCTCAAGCAGTTGCAGCAACACAGCACCTGGGAAGGCGAGGTCTGGCTCAAGCGCCGCAATGGCGAGCACTATCCGGCCTGGGTCGGCATCACAGCGGTGCTGGACGATGAAGGCGACTTGGCCAGCTACGTGTGCTTCTTCAGCGACATCAGCGAACGCAAGGCCAGCGAACAGCGCATCCATCGCCTGGCCTATTACGACGCGTTGACCCACCTGCCCAACCGCACGCTGTTTCAGGACCGCCTGCACACCGCGCTGCAATCGGCCGAGCGCCAGAAAAACTGGGTCGTGCTGATGTTTCTCGACCTGGACCGCTTCAAGCCGATCAACGACTCCCTGGGCCACGCCGCCGGCGACCGAATGCTCAAGGAGATGGCCACGCGGCTGCTCGGCTGCGTGGCCGACGACGACACCGTGGCGCGCATGGGCGGCGACGAATTCACCCTGCTGCTGCAACCTCGCTCCAGCCGCGAAATGGCGCTCAACCGGGCGATCAACGTGGCCGAGCAGATCCTCGCCAGCCTGGTCCGCCCCTTCGTACTGGAAGGTCGGGAGTTCTTCGTCACCGCCAGTATCGGTATCGCCCTGAGCCCTCAGGACGGCAACGAGCTGAGTCAGCTGATGAAGAACGCCGACACGGCCATGTATCACGCCAAGGAGCGCGGCAAGAACAACTTCCAGTTCTACCAGGCCGACATGAACGCCAGCGCCCTGGAACGACTGGAGCTGGAAAGCGACCTGCGCCACGCCCTGGAGCAGAACGAGTTCGTGCTGTATTACCAGCCACAGTTCAGCGGCGACGGCAAACGTTTGACCGGCGCCGAGGCCTTGCTGCGCTGGCGCCATCCACGACGCGGGCTGGTGCCGCCAGGGGACTTCATCCCGGTACTCGAAGAGCTCGGCTTGGTGGTGGACGTCGGTGACTGGGTGATCAGCGAAGCCTCTCGGCAGCTCAAGGCCTGGCACCAGGCCAAGGTCCGAGTGCCGAAAGTCTCGGTCAACATTTCGGCCCGGCAGTTCTCCGACGGCCAACTCGGCACGCGCATCGCCAACATCCTGCGCAGCACCGGCCTGCCACCGGCCTGCCTGGAACTGGAACTGACCGAAAGCATCCTGATGCGTGAAGTCAGCGAGGCCATGCAGATTCTGGCCGGGTTGAAAAACCTGGGCCTGAGCATCGCCGTGGATGACTTCGGCACCGGTTATTCGTCCCTCAACTACCTCAAGCAATTCCCCATCGACGTGTTGAAAATCGACCGCACCTTTGTCGATGGCCTGCCATCCGGCGAACAGGACGCCCAGATCGCTCGGGCGATCATCGCCATGGCCCACAGCCTCAACCTGGCGGTGATTGCCGAAGGGGTCGAAACCCACGAACAACTGGACTTTCTGCGCGAACACGGCTGCGATGAAGTCCAGGGCTACCTGTTCGGCCGCCCGATGCCGGCCAGCCGGTTTGAAGCGCAGTTCAGCAATGAAGCGCTGTTCATGCTCGACTGAAAGCTTGTGCTGGCTGGGCGGGCCTCTTCGCGAGCAAGCCCGCTCCCACAGGGGAACGCATTTCAAAATGTGGGAGCGAGCCTGCTCGCGAAGGCGCCAGTCCGGGCATCGCTGAATTGCGCGTGAATCCCATTCGTCCGCGACATGACGTCCTTTCATATGCCTTCCAAAACCGGTTGGGTTAGAATGCCCCCCTTTTCTGCCCCCGATCCTTGAGGACCGCCATGTTCAGCCGTGATTTGACTATTGCCAAGTACGACGCCGATCTCTTTGCCGCCATGGAGCAAGAAGCTCAGCGCCAGGAAGAGCACATTGAGCTGATCGCTTCGGAAAACTACACCAGCCCCGCGGTGATGGAAGCTCAAGGCTCGGTACTGACCAACAAGTACGCCGAAGGCTATCCAGGCAAGCGCTACTACGGTGGTTGCGAGTTCGTCGACGTGGTCGAGCAACTGGCCATCGACCGCGCCAAGGAGCTGTTCGGTGCCGACTACGCCAACGTTCAGCCCCACGCCGGTTCCCAGGCCAACGCCGCCGTCTACCTGGCGCTGCTGTCGGCCGGTGACACCATTCTGGGCATGAGCCTGGCCCACGGCGGTCACCTGACCCACGGTGCCAGCGTCTCGTCCTCGGGCAAGCTGTACAACGCCATCCAGTACGGCATCGACGGCAACGGCCTGATCGACTACGACGAAGTCGAGCGCCTGGCGCTCGAGCACAAGCCGAAAATGATCGTGGCCGGTTTCTCCGCCTACTCGCAAATCCTCGATTTCCCGCGTTTCCGCGAAATCGCCGACAAGGTCGGTGCCTACCTGTTCGTGGACATGGCGCACGTTGCCGGCCTGGTTGCCGCTGGCGTCTACCCGAACCCGGTGCCATTCGCCGACGTCGTCACCACCACCACCCACAAAACCCTGCGCGGTCCACGTGGCGGCCTGATCCTGGCTCGTGCCAACGCCGACATCGAGAAGAAGCTCAACTCCGCCGTATTCCCGGGCGCCCAGGGTGGCCCGCTGGAACACGTGATCGCCGCCAAGGCGATCTGCTTCAAGGAAGCGCTGCAGCCTGAGTTCAAGGCTTACCAGCAACAAGTGGTGAAAAACGCCAAGGCCATGGCCAGCGTGTTCATCGAGCGTGGCTTCGACGTAGTGTCCGGCGGGACCGAGAACCACCTGTTCCTGCTGTCCCTGATCAAGCAGGACATCTCCGGCAAAGACGCCGACGCTGCACTGGGCAAGGCGTTCATCACCGTGAACAAGAACTCGGTGCCCAATGACCCACGCTCCCCGTTCGTCACCTCCGGCCTGCGCTTTGGCACCCCGGCCGTGACCACTCGTGGTTTCAAGGAAGCCGAGTGCAAGGAACTGGCTGGCTGGATCTGCGACATCCTGGCGGACCTGAACAACGAAGCGGTCATCGACGCCGTTCGCGAGAAGGTCAAGGCAATCTGCAAAAAGCTGCCGGTATACGGCGCTTAATCAACCCCGCTAAACCTCAGTAGAAAAGGCCTCCATTGAAAGATGGGGGCCTTTTTCATGGGCGCAGACAACTGACTCAAACAACTAACCCCATATTTATCTAACGTCTTGCAATACACACACCACCACCAAGAGCCGATAAACCAATAACATCGCGGCCTAACTGCACACTTACTAAACCCAACGAGGAGTTGAATCACATGGACAGTGATCAATCTTTTAACGCAACACTTCGAATGTTTGACGCCCATGTCAATCTGCTTGAAATACTTCATGGCAAACCGGCGATGGCCGCCGTGAGTTTATTCAGCGGTGGCTTTTTTACCGGTCGCCCACAAACCCATGACCACTCCAGCCTGCTCGGCATGCGCCCCAAAAATCAGGGCCACTCCAGCAACCCGTTGAAATTGCATTTGCGACACACCTCGGACGGCTACAGCCTGGTCATTAAAAATACGGGGGAACATGAAAACAAACTTATCGGTAAACGCTGGCTTGAGGTTCTGGGCGCACAGGACTCCGGCACGGATGATCCGATGCTCTTTACCCTCGTTGATCATCAGAACAACGCCATCACCCGGAAGAATATTTCCACGCCGCATTTACCCGTCTCGCTCATGACAAAAAATAAAAAATATATCGGCGGATTGAAAGTTCGAGGCTCGCCTTACCTTTATCTCGCCGAGACAGAAGAAAAGTCGAAAGTGACGTTCATCCTGAGTGTTCTTTAAAGAATCTATCGACAACGTTGTGGCGAGGGGGCTGATCCCTCGTCACACGGTGCTGTGGCGCACTGCTTGCCACTGACAACTTTTTTCACCGCAACAAACGGCTCAAGCACAAGGGTTTCGCTCCAACTGGTAAGACCGGTCATGCCAAATCTCAGCAAATCAGCTTGCACAGCCGCCAAAACCACGCCTAGACTGCGCCTGCACTGGACAAACCGGTAAGACCACAATAATGAAGTCCTGACGCCAACAGCTCTATTGACGGCGAAAAAGGACACCGAACCAGGAATACCTCCCATGCTCAAATGGTGCTCGCGTTCGATCTTCCTTCAAGTTGTCCTCGGATTGGTGCTCGGCATCGTCTGTGGACTGACCCTTCCCGAATACTCCGCACAGCTCAAACCCCTCGGCGACGGCTTTATCAAGCTGATCAAGATGCTCATCGGCCTGATCGTATTCTGCGTGGTAGTCAGCGGTATCTCGGGGGCCGGAGACCTCAAGAAGGTCGGGCGCATCGGCCTCAAGTCGGTCATCTACTTCGAAGTATTGACCACCATTGCGCTGGTCATCGGTCTGGTGCTTGCCTTCAGCACCGGCATCGGCAGCGGTGCGAACATCCATCTGGAACAACTCTCCAGCGCGGACATGGGCGATATCGCCCAGCGTGGCGAGCATCTGGTCACCACCACCCAGTTCCTCATGAACCTGATCCCGACCTCGGTGCTCGGGGCCTTCGCTGAAAACAACATTCTGCAAGTGCTGCTGTTCTCCGTGCTGTTTGGCAGTGCGCTGAACCTGGTGGGCGATGCAGCGTCCGGCATCTCGCGGTTGATCAACGAACTCAGCCACGTGATCTTCCGCATCATGGGCATGATCGTACGTCTGGCCCCCATTGGTGTCTTCGGAGCCATTGCCTTCACCACCAGCAAATATGGCCTGGACTCGCTGCAACACCTGGGCAGCCTCGTGGGCCTGTTCTACCTGACCTGCATCGCCTTCGTTGCGCTGATCCTCGGTCTGGTGATGCGTGCCTCGGGCCTGCCGATGTTGCCGTTTCTCAAATACCTGCGTGAAGAGCTGCTTATCGTGCTCGGTACCGCCTCTTCCGACGCTGTGCTGCCACAGATCATGCGCAAGCTAGAACACCTGGGAATCGGCAGCTCCACCGTCGGCCTGGTCATCCCGACCGGTTACTCGTTCAACCTGGACGGCTTTTCGATCTATCTGACCCTGGCGATTGTGTTCATTGCCAACGCCACCGGCACACCTCTGGCGATGAGTGATTTGCTGACCATCCTGCTGGTGTCATTGATCACCTCCAAGGGCGCCCACGGAATTCCCGGCTCGGCGTTGGTGATACTGGCTGCCACACTGACGGCGGTCCCGGCGATCCCGGTGGTGGGTCTGGTGCTGGTACTGGCCGTGGATTGGTTCATGGGCATCGGCCGCGCCCTGACCAACCTGATTGGTAACTGTGTTGCCACGGTAGCGATTGCCCGCTGGGAAAAAGATATCGATGTGCCTCGGGCGCGCAAGGTACTGTCCGGCCAACAAGGTTATGCCTTCCAGACCAGGAAGCCGGTAGGCACTGCCCATCAGCAGCAATTCTGAAAGACTGCGGTGCCGGTCCGCGAACCGGCACCGCCTGATTGATTTTCGAGGAGTCACCCGTGATCAGTTCATCAACCGTCGTCAATTCCGTGGTGGAGAAACTACGTGCCGCCCTCGCCCGGGGCCAATGGCGCTCGGGCGACATGCTACCCGGCCAGCGCGAGCTGGCCGAACAATTGGGCATCAGCCGACCAAGCCTGCGTGAAGCGGTGATTGTCCTGGAAACTCTGGGTCTGGTGCGTTCGATGCCCGGCAAGGGCGTCGTGGTGCTGGAGGCCAGCTTCGCCGACACCGCCAGTGAAGGCAGCGCCATGGCCGGCGCGAGCCTGGAGGACGTGCTGCAACTGCGCTACACCCTGGAGCCTTTCATCGTTGGCCTTGTGGCGCAATCCATCAGCAGCAAGGAGGTCGGTCAGTTACGCCTGACCCTCATGGACATGCGCGAAGCGTTGGAGGCCAACGACAGCGACGCCTGCGCCAACGCCTACATTGCCTTCCATGAAGAGTTGTTTGCCTTGACGTCCAACCCGATATTTCAAAACGTGGTCCAGCAGACCAGCAACGCGCTCAAGCAAAGCGCCGATATGTTGCGCAATTCACCCCAGCATCTGGCCGAACGCCTGGAGGAAAACGAAGCCGTGGTGCGCGCCATACGCGGCAAGAACAGCGCCCAGGCCAGCACCGAAATGCGCCGGCATATCCTCAGGGAAGGCCAGCGCATGGGCATCGAACTGAACATTCCGGACGACAACCTCGGCACTTGAGCCACGCCCTGCGGAGACCGCCATGAACATCCTCATGCCCCACCCGAATCAGCCTGAGCGCAACGTGCTCGCGTCCCTGTCGCTGCCCGGTCGGGTCGGCAAACCGTCGGTGGACGATATCTACCCGCAGATTTTCGACGCCATCCTCGAACAACGCATTGCTCCGGCCAGCCGTTTCACCGAGGAAAGCCTGGGGGACGTGTTCGGGGTCAGCCGCAGCATCATTCGCCGTGTCCTGGCGCGCCTGTCTCACCAGCAAGTGGTGATCCTGCGGCCCAACCATCGGCCCCAGGTGGCGGCACCGGACCTGGAGCAGACCCGGCAAATCCTGCATGCCCGACGCCTGGCCGAGCAGACCCTGGTGCGCCTGGCCTGCAAGGCGCCGCAGCCCAAGGACCTGCAGCGCCTACGCGATCTGGTAGAGCACGAGCGCCAGTGCCTGGATCGCGGCGAGCGCGGCCCGGCGATTCGTCTGTCCGGCGAGTTTCACCTGCAATTGGCGGCCATGGCCGGAAACGCGCCGTTGGCGCAGTTTCTCGGCAGCCTCGTGCCATTAACCTCGCTGGCCCTGGCGCGGCATGAAGTCAAGTCCCGCAGGCATTGCGCCTGGCAGGAGCATTTGGCGATCGTAGACGCGATGGAACGTGGCAACGTTGATCAGGCGTTGCAACTGATGAGCGAGCACCTGGACCATCTTGAGCAAAAGCTGCTGATGGCCGCAGGCACCGGGACGTCAAAGTAGCGCAGCTTCGAAGCCTGCACGGATCTTCTCTTCGGGCAACTCGTCGGCGATGAACACAATGACGCTCTCCCGGGCTTCGTCGGGCGCCCATTCGGTGTCCCAATCAAAGCCGTACAGTTTGAGTACGCCCTGGAACACCAGTCGACGGGATTCGCCAGCGATGTTCAGTACCCCCTTGTAGCGCAGCAGCTGTTTACCATGCTCCTCCAGTAACTGGTTCATGAACTCGCTGAGCTTGTCGATATCCAGCGGTTTATCGGTGCGAAGCACGAGGCTGCTGATGCGGTCTGCGGTGCTTGCCTTGCCCACCGGTCTCAGGCTGAACCCCGCCCCCAGGTCTGCGTTGAGATTGAAGCCGCGGATGTCGAGCAGTTCGGCCAGATCGATCTTGCCGTGTTCCACCACCCTGATCGGTGCCCTTCGGTTGATCCGCGTCAGTCGTTCGCTAAGGGCTTGGACATGGGCGGCGTCCACCAGATCGGTCTTGCTCAGCAGCAGACGGTCGGCAAACCCGACCTGGGCCTGGGCAATGGCCTGGGTCAGGTGGATCTCGGCGTGAGCGGCGTCCACCAGGGTCAGGATGCCATCGAGGATGTAGCGCTTGCGCAGGTCCTCATCGATAAAAAATGTCTGGGCCACAGGGGCCGGATCGGCCAGACCGGTGCATTCGATCACCAGGCGATCAAAGGCAATTTCGCCGCTGTCCAGCCGTTCGAGTAGCAGGTACAGGGCTTTGGTCAGGTCAGTGTGAATGGTGCAGCACACGCAGCCATTGGCCAGGGTCATGACCTGCACCGGCTCATCGCCCAATAGCTGGGTATCGATGCCGGCATCGCTGAATTCATTCTCGATCACGGCGATTTTCAGGCCGTGCTCGGCCTTGAGCAAATGACGCAAAAGCGTGGTCTTGCCGGCGCCGAGGAAGCCGCTGAGGATGGTGACCGGGATGGGAGAGGACAACGTGATTCTCCTGTTGCGAAATTAAAAGAAGAGCACAAAACCAAGATGGAGGCGAGGCAAACTGTTCCGACGCCTTCGCGAGCAAGCCCGCTCCCACAAGGTTCTGTGGTGTATGCAAATCCCGAGGCCATCCTAAAACAACTGTGGGAGCGGGCTTGCTCGCG
>NZ_JABWQV010000143.1 GCF_014268615.1 Pseudomonas tehranensis
CCGGGCGGGGTCTTGTCGTTTCAGAGGCCTGGTTTTGGCAAAAATGATGAACCTGCACAGTTAACAAGAAATTCTATAGCTACCAGTACAGTTTTATCGAGCTGTTGTAGAAGCGTGGAAATAGCCAATGGCCAAGCTGTCATCCACCTCGTTCTGACCTAATATCGAAACGAACGTGGCGAAGCGGGTCGAGCATGCGTCTTCTCTTCCAGCTACACGCACCGGCACCACTTCATTATTCAAGGAGTTTCATCATGATCCGTCTTCGTCTGCTCAGCGCCGCCGCCCTGCTGGCCGTAGCCGCCCACTCCAATGCCAGTAGTTTTATCGTCACCACCGACTCCCTCGTGGGTGCGCTCAAGGCCACATCCGACGCAACGTCCGATATCACTTCGTCGTTTCGCGATGACAAAATCGTCCTGGCCGCTCGTGACGATGCTGCCAGTTTCGTCGCCAGTAACGGCGCCATCCGCGGTGTGAAACTGGAAAGCGCTCTGGATTACATCCGTCAGCAGGCGCCGCAGTTGAACGCCTCCGACGCGCAGCTGGCCCAAGCCATCCTGGTGATCTGATTCCAGACATGAAACATCGGGACGCCAATGGTGTTCCGATGTTTCAGCGCTGGCTCTGGCGCAGTGGTTTGCGCTAGCCTTCGGACTCACCATCAACAGTCGAGTCCCATGCGCTTCTACTCACATCTGTCCCTCGCTTTTTTCTTCAGCGCTTTATGCTGGTCCGTTCCGGCCCATGCTTTCGATGTCTCCACCCAGCAAGTCGTAATCAGCGGCTATGCCACGAGCATGGTGACCTCCGCGCCCTTCGACCATAAACTGATCGCCGCCGCCCACGATGACGCTGCGGCATTCGTTGCCAGCGATGGGCAGTTGAGAGGTGCACAACTGGAGTCGGCCCTGGATTATCTGCACCGGACCCAACCAAAACTTCACGTCAGCGACCTTGAACTGGCACAGGCAATTCTCGTCCAATAGTTATCTTTATTCTTCGGAGTCGTTCCATGCGTAGCCCGCTGATTGCTGCCACCCTAGGCCTGCTGGTGTTGGCCGATGTGGCCCAGGCACAAACCCTGGTAGCCACCAGTAACATCGTCGTTCGCGCCTCCCAGCGCACGATCGATTTCACCTCCGACACCACCACATCCATCCGTGACTCGAAAATCGTTCGTGAAGCCCATGACGATGCGGCCAGTTTCGTCGCCAGTAACGGGGAAATTCGTGGCGCTCACCTCGAGGCCGCCTTCGACACCTTGCGCACCCGCGTTCCGGAAGCCCGCGACGCCAGTGATCAGGTTCTCGCCGAAGCCATCCTCGCATTGTGAGGCCGTTCGCCGTCTGGCTGACGGCCGGGGTCGTGCTGCTCTTGAGCAGCACCGCCCAGGCCGGCCTGCAACTGCACCTTAACGACGAAGGACTGACCCCGGCGCAACAGCAGGCCAGCCAGGCGCTGCTCGATGAAGCGATGCAGGCTCTGCCGCCGCGATTCATCGAACAGCTGGACCGACGCATTAATGTGGGCTGGACCGACCGGATGCCCGCCAACGCCTATGGTCAGGCCTCGCTGGTGTCGCAGTTGGACCTCAATCGCAACCTGCTCGACAGCCTCACCGACGGCAGTGCCGCCACGCAAAAGACCCATCGCCCCCACGGCACCGTGCGGCGGGAAATGCTCGCCACGGTCCTGCATGAACTGACTCACATTTATGATCGCTCGCGTTTATGGCCGAACGCCGAACGCGCGCTGATCCAACGCTGCACCCGACGCACCAGCAGCGCCGGGCTGATCGGCCTACCCGATGAATGCCGGGGCCAGAACGACCGCCGCTTCACCCTCAGCGATGATCCCCGCTTGCTGGACCTCGCCGGCTGGCCGCAATACGTCGGTCGTCGTGGCGAACGGGAACAGCATAATCGCCAGGTCGCCCGCAGCCCGGACATCTACGAAACGAGCAGCCCCAAGGAGTTCGTCGCGGTCAACATGGAGTACTTTCTCCTGGACCCAAGCTACGCCTGCCGACGGCCAGCACTGTATCGTTATTACCAGGAACACTTTGGCTGGGCTCCCGCCGCCAAGAATACCTGCGCCCAGTCATTCGCTTTCCTCAACGCAGGCAACGACTTTGCCAAGACGCCACTGGGCAAGGTTGATCCAGAGCGGGTCTACGCCATCGATTATCTCTTGGCCGAAGCCAACCAGAACTGGGTCAGCCGCTGGGGCCACAGCATGCTGCGGCTGGTGATCTGCGCGCCGGACCGCCCCCGCGGACCGGATTGCCGGCTGGATCTGGATCAACACCTGGTACTGTCATACCGCGCCTTCGTTGGGGATGTGCAGTTGTCAAGCTGGGACGGCCTGGTGGGCAAATACCCGTCTCGCCTGTTCGTACTGCCGCTGGCCCAGGTCATCGATGAATACACCAAGACCGAACTGCGCAGCCTGGCCTCGGTGCCGCTGACCCTGACACGGTCCGAGATCGAGGAAACGGTCGAACACGCCGCCGAAATGCACTGGAGCTATGACGGCAACTATTACTTCCTGTCCAACAACTGCGCGGTGGAAAGCCTGAAATTGCTGCGCAGCGGCAGCAACAATGCGCAGCTCAAGGGGCTGGACAGCATCATGCCCAATGGCTTGCTGGAAGTGCTCAAGGGGCGCGGCCTGGCGGATACCAGCGTGCTCGATGATCCCAAGGAGGCCTTGCGCCTGGGTTACCGCTTCGACTCATTCCGGGAGCGGTATCAGGCCATGTTCGAGGTGCTGAAGAAACACTTGCCGATCAAGCAACAAAAAGTGGAAGACTGGCTGGCCCTGAGCGCCGCAGAACGCCGACCATGGTTCAAACAAGCCGACCTGCGCACCAGCGCGGCGTTGCTACTGTTGGAACAGGCCAGTTATCGCCGGCAGTTGCTTCTGGCCCAGGATGAGGTCAAACAGCGTTACCTCGGTGCCCGGGAGTTGCAGAACGGCGGTATGGAAAGGGCCAACGCGACACTGCAGCAGATCCTCGCCAACAGCGGTTTCCTGAGCCGCCCCGCCGAGTTGCTGGGTAGCAGCGGTTACGGGCTGCCGCAGCCCAGCGAATGGCAGCGACTGGAATCCGAAAGCAGCTTGCGTCAGAAACAGCTTCAAACACTGACAGGGGATTTGGATAAGGAAGTCAGGGCCTTGCTTGAGCCAACCCGCGCAGCAGAAATCAGTGCCAATGAGGCTAACGTCAAAGAGATAGGCGAGCATTTGCGTAAGCTGCACAAGGCGGGTGGCGGGTTGGAGTTACCATGAACCAAAAAGGGGTTCAGAACCGAGTTCTGAACCCCTTTTTATTACTGGCAGGCTCAATCAGGCAATCAGCTAATCCGCGCCTTACGCACCCCATCAGCCAATGCAGCACAAAGGCTCAACACCCCATCGATCGCCTGCTCCGGCGTTTGCGCGCTGGCGATATGGTCGATGAGGGCCGAGCCGACGACCACCCCGTCGGCTAACCGTGCGATGGCCGCGGCTTGCTCCGGCGTGCGAATGCCGAAGCCAATGCTGATCGGCAAATCGGTGTGACGACGCAGGCGCGTCACAGCTTCTTCCACATGTTCCAGCGTCGCGGCGCCGGCGCCGGTCACGCCGGCCACCGAGACGTAATACACAAAGCCAGAACTGCCGTTGAGCACGGTCGGCAAACGCACGTCATCGGTAGTCGGCGTGGTCAGGCGAATAAAGTCCAGACCGGCGGCCTGGGCCGGCTCGCACAGCTCACTGTTGTGCTCGGGCGGCATGTCCACCACGATCAGGCCATCCACGCCAGAGTCGAGCGCTTCGCCAATGAAACGCTGCACACCGTAGCGATGGATCGGATTGAAGTAGCCCATCAGCACCAGCGGCGTATCGCTATTGGCTTCACGGAACTCGCGAACCATCTGCAGGGTTTTCGCCAGATTCTGCTGTGCGCCCAAGGCGCGAATGTTCGCCAACTGGATCGCAGGGCCGTCGGCCATTGGGTCGGTGAACGGCATGCCCAGCTCAATCACGTCAGCACCAGCCGCCGGCAGGCCCTTGAGGATCGCCAGCGAAGTGTCGTAGTCCGGGTCGCCAGCGGTCACGAAAGTCACCAGGGCGGCGCGGTTCTGTTCCTTGAGTTCGGCAAAACGGGTTTGCAGGCGGCTCATCAGTGTTTCTCCTGCTGGGACTGTTCCATGTGGTGCATTACGGTTTGCATGTCTTTGTCGCCACGGCCGGACAGGTTGACCACCATCAGGTGATCCTTGGGCAGGTTCGGGGCACGCTTGAACACTTCAGCCAGGGCGTGGGCGCTTTCCAGGGCAGGAATGATTCCCTCCAGGCGACAGCACTTGTGAAAGGCTTCCAGGGCTTCGGCGTCAGTGACCGAGGTGTACTGGACACGGCCAATGTCATGCAACCAGGCGTGTTCCGGGCCAATCCCCGGGTAGTCGAGGCCGGCGGAAATCGAATGGGCATCGATGATCTGGCCGTCGTCGTCCTGCAACAGGAAAGTGCGGTTGCCGTGCAGTACACCCGGGACGCCGCCGTTCAGGCTGGCAGCATGCTTGCCGGTCTCGATACCGTAACCGGCGGCTTCGACGCCGATGATTTCCACGCTCTTGTCGTCCAGGAATGGGTGGAACAGCCCCATGGCATTGGACCCCCCGCCGATGCACGCGACCAGGCTGTCGGGCAAACGACCTTCCTGGGCTTGCAACTGATCGCGGGTTTCCTTGCCAATCACTGCCTGGAAGTCGCGGACCATGGCCGGGTACGGGTGCGGGCCGGCCACGGTGCCGATCAGGTAGAAGGTGCTGTCAACGTTGGTCACCCAGTCGCGCAGCGCCTCGTTCATCGCATCCTTGAGGGTACCGGTGCCGGCGACCACCGGGATGACTTGGGCACCGAGCAGCTTCATGCGGAACACGTTGGCCTGCTGGCGCTCGATGTCAGTGGTACCCATGTAGATCACGCAATCCAGACCGAAACGTGCGGCCACGGTGGCCGTGGCTACGCCGTGCATGCCGGCGCCGGTCTCGGCAATGATGCGTTTCTTGCCCATGCGCCGTGCCAGCAGGATCTGGCCGATGCAGTTGTTGATCTTGTGCGCGCCAGTGTGGTTCAGCTCTTCGCGCTTGAGGTAGATCTTGGCGCCGCCGCAGTATTCGGTCAGGCGCTCAGCGAAATACAGCGGGCTTGGACGTCCGACGTAGTCACGCTGGAAGTAGGCCAGTTCCTCAATGAACGAAGGATCTTCCTTCGCCGCTTCGTATTCGCGGGCCAGATCGAGGATCAGCGGCATGAGGGTTTCGGCCACATAACGACCGCCGAATGCACCGAACAGGCCGTTGGCGTCCGGGCCACTGCGCAGGTTGAAAGGGGTTGTAGGCTGGGTCATCGGGCGCTCCAGGCGAATGCGTAGAAAGACAATGAGGTCCACTCTACCCCTGACATTCCTCGCTGAAAACCGATAAGATCGCCGCAACCTGTCAGGAAAACTCACAGATAAATGAGCCATGATCTTCCTCCACTGAACGCCTTGCGCGCCTTCGAAGCCACTGCCCGCCTGAATAGCGTCAGCCAGGCGGCCGAACAGCTACATGTCACCCATGGTGCCGTGAGCCGACAGTTGAAGGTGCTGGAGGAACACCTGGGCGTCAGCCTGTTCATCAAGGAGGGTCGCGGCCTTAAACTCACAGATTCGGGCATGCGCCTGCGCGATGTCAGTGCCGATGCTTTCGAACGGCTCCGCAGCGTTTGCGCAGAGCTGACCCAAAGCACGGCGGATGCTCCGTTCGTCTTGGGCTGCTCGGGAAGTCTGCTGGCGCGGTGGTTTATTCCCCGCTTGGGGCGGCTCAATGCCGACCTGCCGGATCTACGCCTGCACCTGTCCGCCGGTGAAGGCGACCTGGATCCCAGGCGGCCCGGGCTGGACGCCTTGCTGGTGTTCGCCGAGCCACCCTGGCCGGCAGACATGCAGGTCTATGAACTGGCCAGCGAGCGGATCGGCCCGGTCATGAGCCCTCATTACGCCGGTTTCGCCCGTCTGCAAACAGCCCCGCCGAGCGCAATTCTCGACGAGGCGCTGCTGCATACCACCTCTCGCCCCCAGGCGTGGCCCACTTGGGCACGGCAAAACGCCCTTGAACCCAATAAGCTGAAATTCGGGCAGGGTTTCGAGCATTTGTATTACTTGCTGGAGGCCGCTGTTGCGGGGCTAGGCGTGGCTATCGCACCCGAACCGCTGGTCGCCGAGGATGTGCGCGCCGGTCGCCTGGTCGCGCCGTGGGGCTTTGACGAAACCCCGGCGCGACTGGCGTTGTGGCTACCCAAGCGCGCCGCGGACGGGCGCGCTCGGCAATTGGCGCAATGGCTCAGGCATGAGCTGAACCCATCGACTCAGTCGCCGCGCTTGCACAGCAAATAAGCCGCCAACAAACCCAGCGCCCCGACCGCGACGCCAGCAGTGGTCCAGGGATGCTCCTGAGCGTAATCACGGGTGGCGATTCCGGTTTCACGGGTTTTCACCTTGACCTCTTCATACGCGTCGCTCAGCAGATGCCGGGAATGCTTCAGCGCGTTTTCGGCGTTTGCCTTCAGCGACTTGAGGGTCTTACGCGACTCGTCCGAAGCGTCGTCCTTCAGGCTTTCCAACGACTTGAGCAGACTCTCGATCTCCGCTTCCATGCTTTGCAACGAGGCTTTACGTAACGAATTGCTGGCCATGGTGGCTCTCTCCTGCAGTGGTTGAGTGGCGTGTGTGAATTGGGACTCCAGCCGTTTCTGAAAGTGCAGTAAATCTGAACTTTCACCCGGTAAAAGGCGACACACGTAAGGCGAAAATTCGCTGCTAGGCTGTTAAAGACAACCAAGGAGAACGTCATGAGTGATCATCACACGTATAAAAAGGTCGAGCTGGTCGGCTCCTCCCCTACCAGCATCGAAGACGCCATCAACAATGCGCTGGCCGAAGCCAGCAAAAGCCTCAAGCACCTGGAGTGGTTCGAAGTCACGGAAACCCGTGGACACATCGAAAATGGCCGGGCCGCGCACTTTCAGGTGACCATTAAAGTCGGCTTCCGCATTGCCAATAGCTGAGGGGCTCTGAACTTGCACGCTGGCGGAGTGCCATAGGGAATGGCGATGCGCTATCTGGCAAGCGCGTCATGTCTGTTCGATCCCTGCCCTATTGATCCGACCAAGGAGTGCGAGCGATGAAAAATTTGATGTTGGCCCTGGGTTTGCTGAGCCTTGCGGGTACTGCGTTTGCCGACGGCAAGCCATGCGAGGAGCTGAAAAGCGAGATCGCAGCGAAAATCGATGCCAACGGCGCATCGGGTTACACGCTGGAAATTGTCGACAAAGGTACGGCTACTGACGGAGACGTCGTCGGCTCCTGCGAAGGTGGCACGAAGGAAATCGTCTACAAGAAGGGCTGATACTTCAGGAACGTCAAAGCCGACGCATGCGTCGGCTTTTTTATGCGCGTGATCAGCCTTTCATGACCTGCGCCAGCAACTCATACGAGTGCAGGCGATCAGCATGCTCATACAGGTCGCTGGTGAAGATCAGCTCATCGGCCTGGGTTTGCTCGATCAGCACTTCAAGCTTGGCCCTGATTTTCTGCGGACCGCCGACCATGGCCAAGCCCAGGAAATCGCCGACCGCCTCTTTCTCATGGGGCAACCAGAGACCGTTCATGGTTTCCACCGGCGGACGCTGGACCAGGCTCTGGCCACGCATCAGGGCCAGGATCCGCTGATACACCGAGGTCGCCAGGTAATCAGCCTGCTCGTCCGTGTCGGCTGCCACCAAGGGCACGCCGAGCATCACGTAAGGCTTGTCGAGTACCGCCGAGGGCTTGAAGTGGTTGCGGTAGATACGGATCGCCTCGTGCATGTAGCGCGGTGCGAAATGGGAAGCGAAGGCGTAGGGCAAACCGCGCTCGCCGGCCAGTTGCGCACTGAACAGGCTCGAGCCCAACAGCCAGACCGGCACATTGGTCCCGGTGCCGGGCATGGCGATGATGCGTTGATCCGGGGTACGTGGACCGAGGTAGCGCATCAGTTCGGCCACGTCTTCAGGGAAATCGTCCGCACTGCCGGAACGTTCACGACGCAGCGCCCGAGCGGTCATCTGATCGGAACCGGGTGCACGCCCCAGGCCCAGATCGATTCGACCGGGGTAAAGACTTTCCAAGGTGCCGAACTGTTCGGCGATGATCAACGGCGCATGATTGGGCAGCATCACCCCGCCGGAGCCGACCCGAATGGTCGAAGTGCCCCCCGCCAGATAGCCCAGCAGTACCGCGGTCGCGGAGCTGGCGATGCCATCCATGTTGTGGTGCTCGGCTACCCAGAAGCGGGTGTAGCCGTATTTTTCTACGTGCTGCGCCAGGTCCAGCGAGTTGCGCAAGGACTGGGCAGCGTTGCCATCAGCGCGCACAGGCACGAGGTCGAGGGTTGAGAACTTCACTTCGGACAGCTGTTTCATGGGCCGGCATCTCCAACGGCATGAGAGGCTTTTCCTACGGGCAAAAGCCTGCCGTTTCTATAGGTGTGTTCCATGCAATGTGGGCATATACCCGAGTTTCAATAGCTACCACGAAATTTCCTACTAAATCGGTCGGCTAATCGACAGGATGAACTTTATCGGACGGTCTATCCTCACAACCCTGACAACGAAAAACACCCAGGCGCGAACCCTCGCGCCGGATATTGAGGAGGCAGACATGGCTATCATCAAGAAAGCATCGGCTCATTGGGAAGGTGACCTGAAAACCGGCATCGGCTCGATCTCCACGGAAACCGGCGTGCTGCGCGAAGCCCCCTATGGTTTCAAGGCACGTTTTGAAGGCGGCAACGGCACCAACCCGGAAGAGCTGATTGGTGCGGCCCATGCGGGCTGCTTCTCCATGGCGTTTTCGATGATCCTTGGCGATGCGGGGCTCAAGGCCGACAGTATCGATACCAACGCCGATGTGACCCTGGACCAGGTCGAGGGCGGTTTTGCGATTACGGCAGTGAAGCTGACGCTTAAAGCGAAGATCCCTGGCGCCAGCCAGGAGCAATTCGAAGAGCTGAGCAACAAGGCCAAGGAAGGTTGCCCGGTTTCCAAAGTGCTGAACGCCAAGATTACCCTGGACGCCACGCTGGTGAGCTGATGCGATACCCATCACAGCCTTCAACTGCGGCTGAAGGCTGTGATCTGTTTACCCTGCAGCAATTGTGGTCGAATGCACATCTGCAGTTTCAGCGCACAGGCAGTGCGCGCTGTCATGAGGAATTCGAGCATGAAACGATTCGCCCTGGCGGTCATCAGTTGCGCATTGGCCACGTTGGCCCTCGCGGCCCCCAAATCCTGTGAAGAACTGAAAGCGGAAATCGAAGCGAAGATCCAGGCGAACAACGTGCCTTCCTACACCTTGGAAATCGTGACCAATGACGAAGTGCATGATGAAAATATGGTCGTTGGCAGTTGCGAAAACGGCACCAAAAAGATCATCTACCAGAAGAACGACAGCTAAGCAGTCCTACGAAACGCAATTGACCTGCCGTTCTTCGGCCACGATTTCACGCTTGGCGTTATAGAGTCGGGCGCTGGGAGTAAACGCCAGATTGCGAGCTTCCAGGCGATAACGCTGGCCCGCCTCGAAATGGTCGTAGCGCACGAGCATGTAGCACAGCCGCTCTTGCGGCTCGGCTTGCATAGACAGCCCACCACCGCCAGGCACCTCGAAGTCGAAACGCACTTTCAGTTCATGGCTGCCCGGAGAAACCTGGAAGAAACGTCCGTCCTGCAGTCGTTGGCCATCCAGGCTTTCAGCCATCAGCATCTTGCCGCCCGGCATGGGCGTGGCGAAGTCGATCCAGGCCATGTTCGGATCAACCTTGGGCGGTGGGCTGGTTGCACATCCGCTCATGGAGACAAAGGCCAATAGCAGCATAGGTAGGCGCATGATGATTTCCTGAAGTCAGATAATGAGCATAGCGCCGATCAGCTTTGCTGACAGCCTGCTGGCGTGCCTTGGCCCACGACTTTTCGCTGCTGGTCGTAGAGCTTGGCCCATGGCCGGAAACCGATGTTGCCAGCCTGCAACTGGTAACGCTGGCCTGCGTTGAAATCCTTGAACTTCACATTCAACCGGCAATCGCGCCACAGTGGCTCGGCATTCGGGCCGATGTTGCCGGGCTCGACGGCAAATTGATAACGCACCGTCAACTCATGGCTGCCGGGCTGCACTTCGAAATAGCGTCGGTCGACGGAGGTCTTGTCATCAACTTCCAGCGCTTGCAGCGCCGTGTCCTGATGGCTTCCCAGGTCGATCCATGCCTGCGACGGATCGGGATCAGGCAAACCGGCGCAACCGGTCAGCAGCAACAAGCCACTCGTCAGCATCAACACGCGCATAGCGAAGCTCCAGGCAGGCGAGATAGTCTTGGGGTCAGACTTTCCCAGGGTGATTCCAATTGATCAGGCTGCGTTCAAGCCATCGGTTACTCGACCGTGTTTTCCGGATTTTGTTTCCAGGCCTCCTGCTTTTGTTACTCAACGGTTGTGCAAGCGTCGGTTACTACAGCCAGCTCGTCGGCGGACAGCTGCGGCTGTTGCAGGCTCGCGAGCCTATCGACCAGGTCATTGCCGACCCGGCGCGCGATCCGCAACTGCGGGCGCATCTGGCCCAGGCACGGCAAGCACGAGCGTTCGCCAGCTCACACTTGCACCTGCCAGATAACAAAAGCTATCGCCTGTACGCGGACATTGGCCGGCCGTTCGTGGTCTGGAATGTCTTCGCCACGCCGGAGTTTTCCTTGGCACCGCAAAACCACTGCTTCCCGATTGCCGGTTGCGTGGCGTATCGCGGCTACTACACCCAGGGCGCTGCCCGTGGCGAAGCCGCACTACAGCGCTTGAAGGGTATGGACGTGGCGATTGGCGGCGTAGAGGCCTATTCGACACTGGGCTGGTTCAACGACCCGATCCTGAGTTCGATGATGCATTGGGGCGACGAACGTCTGGCGACGCTGATCTTTCATGAACTGGCGCACCAGCGCTTCTACGTAAAGGACGACACCGAATTCAACGAGTCTTTCGCCACCTTTGTTGAACAGGAAGGCACCCGCCAATGGCGCGCCAGCCGCGGGCTGGCTCCGGATACCGGCAAACGGATGCGCCAGCGCGAGCAATTCATCCAGTTGATCCTGGACACGCGTCAGCGGCTGGAACAGCTCTACACCCAACCCTTTTCGGCCGAACAGATGCGCCAGCGCAAGGCCCAGGAGTTCGAGCAATTGCGCGCTGATTATCAGCGACTGCGCGACACCCGGTGGGCAGGCGACAAACGCTACGACGCGTGGATCTACGCGCCGCTGAACAATGCACGACTGTTGCCGTTCGGGCTGTATAGCCAGTGGGTGCCGGCGTTTGCGGCGTTGTTCCAGCAGGTGAATGGGGATTGGGTGGCGTTTTATGCGGCGGTGGAAAAGCTCGGCAAGCTGCCGACCGATGAGCGCAAAGCAGCCTTGAAGGCCTTGGCAGAATCGAAGACTTCCGGTTCTTGAACGGGCCTCATCGCGGGCAAGCCTTGCTCCCACAGCGCAGTACTCGAAATGAAGCGCTAAGGGTGTCATCTGTGGGAGCAAGGCTTGCCCGCGATGACGTCTGCCCAGATACATCCTGCTCCAACATTCCAAGTCAGATCCGTTGCTGCTGTCCTAGCCTTGAAACAAAGGACAGATCAAGGAGGATCACTTATGACGACACCGCCACACTCCAATCAGTTGCGCCTCGGGCGTTATTCGCAGTCTGGGCAAATCTATTTGCTGACAGTGAATACGCGCAACCGCGAGCCGCTTTTTGGTCGCTTCAAGACAGGACGCTTGGTGGTTGATGCCTTTCGCAAGGCTCAGGAAGAGCAATTTGCCCATTCGTTGGCCTGGGTGGTGATGCCGGACCATTTTCACTGGTTGATCGAGTTGCAGGGGATCGGACTTTCAAAGCTGATGGCGAGAACAAAGTCTCGGACCACGGTCACCTTCAATCGATTGATGCAGAGGGAAGGATCGCTTTGGCAGGAGGGATTCCATGACCGAGCCATTCGTAAGGAGGAAGATTTACAAGCAGTTGCACGGTATATCGTGGCGAATCCGCTACGGGCGGGTTTAGTTAAGAAAGTTGGGGACTATTCATTGTGGGATGCCGTATGGGTATGAGTCGGTTCAGGCTGTGTCCATGAGGGCCTCATCGCGGGCAAGCCTTGCTCCCA
>NZ_JABWQV010000144.1 GCF_014268615.1 Pseudomonas tehranensis
CGGGAGCAAGCTCCCTCGCCACAAAAAGCCCTTGTGGATCAGTGAGTACGGGCCACCGCAAACTCACTCAACTCCACCAGCGCATCGCGGTACTCGCTTGCTGGCAGGGCGTCGAGGCATTTGATTGCGCGGGCGACGTAGTCACGGGCCAGTTTCGCGGTGTAGTCCAGCGAGCCGGAGGCTTCAACCGCTTCGCGGATGCTCTCCAGGTCTTCGATCCCGCCTTTCTGGATCGCCTGGCGTACCAGCGCCGCCTGCTCAGGGGTGCCTTCGCGCATGGTGTAGATCAACGGCAGGGTCGGCTTGCCTTCGGCCAGGTCGTCGCCGACGTTCTTGCCCAGGGTTTCGGCGTCGCCCTTGTAGTCCAGCAGGTCGTCGACCAGTTGGAAGGCTACACCCAGGTGATCGCCAAAGGTGCGCAACGCTTCGCTCTGCTCGGCGCTGGCACCAGCCAGGGCGGCGGCGCTGTGGGTCGAGGCTTCGAAGAGCATCGCGGTCTTGCCGCGGATGACTTCCATGTAGGTTTCTTCGGTGGTGCTGGCATCGCGCACCTTGGACAGCTGCAGCACCTCGCCTTCGGCGATGATGCGCGTGGCCTGGGACAGGATCTTCATCACCGGCATCGAGCCCAGTTCGACCATCATTTCGAATGAGCGCGAATACAGGAAGTCGCCCACCAGCACGCTTGGGGCATTGCCCCACATGGCGTTGGCGGTCGAGCGGCCACGGCGCATGCCGGACATGTCGACCACGTCGTCATGCAGCAGGGTCGCGGTGTGCAGGAATTCGATGGTGGCGGCCAGCAGGCGCATGTCGTCGCCTTCGCGACCCAGGGCCTTGCCACACAAAAGCACCAACAAAGGCCGCAGGCGTTTGCCCCCGGCCGAAGTAATGTAATCGCCGATTTTCGATACCAGCGGCACTCGGGAAGTCAGCTGCTTCTTGATGATGCCGTCGACGGCGCTAAAATCGTCCGCCACCGCGCGGTAGAAAGCTTGGGGTTGCATCAGCGACAGGTGCTCCAGAAGGGTTGCGCGGCATGCTAGGACCCACGCCTGGGCCTGTCAAGGCACGATGGACGGCCTCTTGCAAGGCGCTTGCGGCTTGCGTACAATCGCGCACCCTGAACTTCCTGGGCAGCACCTGCCTTACGCAATTGCATCAGGGCCTTCCAGCCCATGCAGCCATGCCAGCCAATACCTCTTCTTATAAAGCGCTGGGTGAGCAGGATTATCGGAGAAATACCATGTCGTACGCAGTAATTGTTACTGGTGGCAAGCAATACAAGGTCGCCCCAGGTGAATACCTGAAGATCGAAAAACTGGAAATCGCTACTGGCGAATCCGTGACTTTTGATCGCGTTCTGTTGGTCGCCAATGGCGATGACGTGAATATCGGCGCTCCAGTCGTTGCTGGCGCTACCGTTGTGGCTGAAGTGATCTCCCAAGGTCGTCACGATAAAGTCCGCATCATCAAGTTCCGTCGCCGTAAGCACCACATGAAGCGTATGGGCCACCGCCAGTGGTACACCGAGATCAAAATCACCGGTATTCAGGCTTAATTTCAGCCTAATTCCTCACTAGGAGAATTGAACTCATGGCACACAAAAAAGCTGGTGGTAGTACCCGTAACGGTCGCGACTCAGAAGCCAAACGCCTTGGCGTCAAGATGTATGGCGGCCAGGCTATCAAAGCGGGCAACATCATCGTGCGTCAGCGCGGCACCCAATTCCACGCTGGCTACGGCGTAGGCATGGGTAAGGATCACACCCTCTTCGCTAAAGTCGAAGGCGTGATCAAGTTCGAGGTAAAAGGCGCCTTCGGTCGTCGTTACGTAAGCGTTATCGCAGCTTAATTGCGAGACCGCTGGAAAAGCCCTGTCTTGCGACGGGGCTTTTTCGTTTGTGGGGTGAGTCTCTTGCAAAACTGTTTGTATGGGCTGTCGGCGCTGCGGTTGGGGCGTGTCATCAGGTCGCTGCGCTCATTTTTGCAAGAGTCTTATGTCTTGTTTTTTTGGCTCGTCCGTATGGCGAGAGGCGTGTGTCATGAAGTTTGTTGATGAAGTATCGATTCGAGTAAAGGCCGGCGACGGCGGCAATGGTTGCATGAGTTTCCGTCGGGAAAAATTCATTGAGAACGGTGGTCCTAACGGTGGTGACGGCGGCGATGGCGGCTCGATCTACATGCTCGCCGACGAAAACCTCAACACCCTGGTGGACTACCGTTACACCCGGCACTTCGATGCCGAGCGTGGCTCCAATGGCGGCAGCACCGACTGCACCGGCAAAAAGGGCGAAGACCTGATCCTGCGCGTGCCGGTCGGCACCACGGTGATCGACTCCGCCACCCAGGAAGTCATTGGCGACCTGACCAAGGCTGGCCAGCGTCTGCTGGTGGCCCATGGTGGCTGGCACGGTCTGGGTAACACCCGTTTCAAGTCCAGTACCAACCGTGCGCCACGCCAGACCACGCCTGGCAAGCCGGGTGAACAGCGCGACCTGAAGCTGGAAATGAAAGTGCTGGCCGACGTGGGCCTGCTGGGCCTGCCGAACGCCGGCAAGAGCACCTTCATTCGCTCGGTGTCGGCGGCCAAGCCGAAAGTGGCCGATTACCCGTTCACCACCTTGGTGCCGAACCTGGGTGTGGTCAGTGTCGATCGCTGGAAGAGCTTTGTGGTTGCGGACATTCCAGGGCTGATCGAAGGTGCGTCTGATGGCGCCGGCCTGGGGATTCGCTTCCTCAAGCACTTGTCCCGTACCCGGTTGTTGCTGCACCTCGTGGACATGGCGCCGCTGGATGAAACCAGTGCTGCTGATGCGGCCGAAGTCATTGTCAGTGAGCTGACCAAGTTCAGCCCGGCCCTGGCTGAGCGTGACCGCTGGTTGGTGCTGAACAAGTGCGACCAGATCCTCGAAGAAGAGCATGAAGAGCGGGTCAAGGAAATCGTCGATCGCCTGGAGTGGGAAGGTCCGGTCTACGTGATCTCGGCCATTGCCAAAGAGGGCACCGAGCGCCTGTGTCACGACATCATGCGTTATATGGAAGATCGTGCCGATCGCCTGGCCAATGACCCTGCCTACAAGGAAGAGTTGGCCGAGCTCGATCAGCGTATCGAAGACGAGGCGCGTGCTCAGTTGCAAGCGCTGGATGATCAGCGTGCCCTGCGTCGCAGTGGCGTGAAGTCGGTCCATGACATCGGTGACGACGATTGGGATGAAGAAGACGTGGATGACGAAGACGGTCCGGAAATCATCTACGTTCGCGACTGATTTCGCGGCAAGTCGAGCTCCTGTGGGAGCAAGGCTTGCCCGCGATGACAGTTCATCCGGCGAGGCGCGGTGTTATCATCGCAATCAGCCAGTTTCCAAGGCGCCGCTCATTCGAGCGGCGTTTTGGTATCTGTAAAACGCAAATACGAATAATCCCATGGGCGGTGCTGGGTCGCGCCGTTCGCTGGCAAAGGTTGAAGATGATGCGGAGCAAGGTGACGGGTGCGCGGCGCTGGGTCGTGAAGATCGGTAGCGCATTGCTGACGGCGGATGGCAAGGGCCTGGATCGCAAGGCGATGGCGGTGTGGGTCGAGCAGATGGTGGCTTTGCATGAAGCCGGCGTCGAGCTGGTCTTGGTCTCTTCGGGGGCTGTAGCAGCTGGCATGAGTCGGTTGGGCTGGACATCGCGACCCAGCGCGATGCATGAGTTGCAGGCTGCTGCCGCCATCGGTCAGATGGGCCTGGTGCAGGCCTGGGAGTCGAGCTTTGCCGAGCTGGGTCGCCACACGGCGCAGATTCTGCTGACCCATGATGACCTGTCCGACCGCAAGCGCTACCTCAATGCCCGCAGCACCTTGCGAGCCCTGGTTGAGCTGAAAGTCATCCCGGTGATCAACGAAAACGACACCGTGGTCACCGACGAGATTCGTTTCGGCGACAACGACACCCTGGCCGCGTTGGTGGCGAACCTGGTGGAAGCGGATCTGCTGGTGATTCTGACGGATCGCGACGGCATGTTCGACGCCGATCCGCGCAGTAACCCTGACGCCAAGTTGATCTACGAAGCCCGTGCCGATGATCCGGCGCTGGACGCGGTGGCGGGCGGTACCGGTGGCGCGCTGGGGCGAGGCGGCATGCAGACCAAGCTACGCGCCGCCCGTCTGGCTGCTCGTTCCGGGGCCCACACCATCATTGTTGGTGGGCGGCTGGAGCGGGTGTTGGATCGTCTGAAGGCGGGTGAGCGCATCGGCACATTGTTGTCCCCTGAGCGCGGCATGCTGGCGGCTCGTAAGCAATGGCTGGCCGGGCATCTGCAAACCCGTGGCACGCTGGTGCTGGATGCGGGGGCGGTGTCGGCGCTGTCCCAGGGTAATAAAAGTCTGCTGCCGGTGGGCGTGAAGCTGGTCCAGGGCAGTTTTCGTCGCGGCGAAATGGTGGTGTGCGTGGCGCCGGATGGTCGCGAAATCGCTCGCGGCCTGGCCAACTACAGCGCGCTCGAAGCACAAAAAATCATCGGTCAATCGTCTGATGCGATTGTCGGTCTGTTGGGTTACATGGCCGAGCCAGAGCTGGTTCACCGTGACAACCTGATTCTCGTCTAAGGAAAAATCATGGGTTTGGCAAAAGGATTGATCGGCTTGCTGGTGGCATTGCCGCTGCTGGCCTCGGCCGAGGAAATTGGCCAGGTGTCGACGGTGTTCAAGTTTGTCGGGCCGAATGACCGGATCGTCGTTGAGGCCTTCGATGATCCGAAGGTGGATGGGGTGACGTGTTATCTGTCCCGGGCCAAGACCGGTGGGGTGAAGGGTGGTCTGGGCCTGGCTGAGGATCGCGCCGAGGCGTCCATTGCTTGTCGTCAGGTCGGTCCCATCAGCTTCAAGGGCGAGCTCAAGGACGGTGAGGAAGTGTTCAGGGAGCGCACGTCGCTGGTGTTCAAGACCATGCAGGTGGTGCGTTTTCTCGACAAGAAGCGTAATACGCTGGTGTACCTGGTCTACAGCGACCGCGTGATCGAAGGCAGTCCGCAGAATGCGGTGACGGCGATTCCGATCCTGCCGTGGGCTCGTGCTCAATAGTTCGGGCAAACTCATTGTGAGAGAGGTTGTGTGGGAGCAAGGCTTGCCTGCGATGCAGGCGCCTCGGTCTATCTTAATGCTGAGGCGATGCTGTCGCGGGCAAGCCTTACTCCCACAGAGGTCTGCCCCCACATTGTTCGTGCGGTGCCTGTTAAATCCCAGGCAATAAAAAACCGACCCTGAGGTCGGTTTTTTAACGAGCGCGTCGCTTAGGCAGCAGCGGCAACGTTCAGGGCCTTTACGTGGCCATTCAGGCGGCTCTTATGGCGAGCAGCCTTGTTCTTGTGGATGATGCCTTTATCGGCCATACGGTCGATAACTGGCACAGCCAGAACGTAAGCAGCTTGGGCTTTTTCAGCGTCTTTTGCGTCGATGGCCTTAACTACGTTTTTGATGTAGGTACGGACCATGGAACGCAGGCTGGCGTTGTGGCTGCGACGCTTCTCAGCCTGTTTTGCACGTTTTTTGGCGGAAGGTGTGTTGGCCACCGTCGAGCTCCTCGAAAGACTTTTTAGGAAATAGCAAACAAAATAGGCCGCGAATCATGCCGATGAGTTGATGTCTTGTCAAGGGCGGGTGACACGTTCCGCTGAATGGCAGGTACAACGCACCGGATGATTTCTTTCCAGCGTGCGACCTGTAAACTCGCGGGCTTTGGCTCTGCACTGTTTAGCGGCGCGGAGTATCGCATAAGTGGGCGCGTTGTTCGCCTGCTGTTTATCGACAGGCAAAAACTCTTTTCATGAATCTGCTCAAATCGTTGGCTGCCGTCAGCTCTATCACGATGCTTTCACGCGTCCTGGGGTTCGTTCGTGACACGCTGATTGCTCGGATATTCGGTGCCGGGATGGCCACCGATGCCTTCTTCATCGCCTTCAAGTTGCCCAACCTGTTGCGGCGGATCTTCGCCGAAGGGGCATTTTCCCAAGCCTTTGTGCCGATCCTGGCGGAATACAAGAGTCAGAAGGGCGACGAGGCGACCCGCACGTTCATTGCTTACGTCACGGGTTTGCTGACGCTGGTGCTGGCGCTGGTCACGGCTGCAGGCATGCTCGCCGCGCCCTGGGTGATCTGGGCCACGGCACCGGGTTTTACCGATACCCCGGAAAAATTCCAGCTCACCACGGACCTGTTGCGGGTGACCTTTCCTTATATATTGCTGATCTCCCTGTCATCTCTGGCCGGGGCGATCCTCAATACCTGGAACCGTTTCTCGGTACCGGCCTTCGTGCCGACCCTGCTCAACGTCAGCATGATCGTATTTGCGGTGTTCCTGACACCGTACTTCGATCCCCCGGTGATGGCCCTCGGTTGGGCGGTGTTGGTGGGCGGCCTGGCGCAGTTGCTGTATCAACTGCCTCACCTGAAGAAAATCGGCATGCTGGTGCTGCCGCGCCTGAATCTGCGCGACAGCGGCGTGTGGCGGGTGATGAAGCAGATGCTGCCGGCGATCCTCGGGGTTTCGGTGAGTCAGATTTCCCTGATCATCAACACCATTTTCGCTTCGTTCCTGGTGGCCGGTTCGGTGTCGTGGATGTACTACGCCGACCGCCTGATGGAGTTGCCGTCCGGCGTGTTGGGCGTGGCCCTGGGCACGATCCTGTTGCCGACCCTGGCCAAGACCTACGCCAGCCAGGACCGTCAGGAATACTCGCGCATCCTCGACTGGGGCCTGCGCCTGTGCTTCGTGCTGGTGTTGCCCTGTGCCCTGGCGCTGGGCATCCTGGCCGAGCCGCTGACCGTTTCGTTGTTTCAGTACGGTCAGTTCAATGCATTTGATGCCCTGATGACCCAGCGGGCATTGATCGCTTACTCGGTGGGCTTGCTGGGTATCATTGTGATCAAGGTGCTGGCGCCAGGTTTCTATGCCCAGCAAAACATTCGCACCCCGGTGAAAATCGCCATTTTCACCCTGGTGATGACCCAATTGTTCAACTTGTTGCTGATCGGTCCGCTGGCCCATGCTGGCCTGGCTTTGGCGATCAGTGCTGGCGCCTGCCTCAATGCCGGGCTGCTGTTTTACCAATTGCGCAAGCAGAATATGTATCAGCCGCAGCCGGGCTGGGGCCTGTTCGGCCTCAAACTGCTGGTGGCCGTGGGCGTGATGTCGGCGGTGTTGCTGGGGGCGATGCATTTCATGCCAGCCTGGGGCGAAGGGCAGATGCTTGAGCGTTTCCTGCGCCTGGGAGTGCTGGTCGTCGCGGGCGTGGTGGCGTATTTCGGCATGCTGCTGCTGATGGGCTTCCGCCTGCGCGACTTCAACCGCAAGGGCTTGAGCTGAGGGTTTACCCTCGATAATCCCGGGCCGGGCAGTGGTTTTGTCGGCTCGATCACTTTGGGTTACGGTGTTGCCTGTCGTCGGCCGCCGGGTGTGGTTATAATCGGCCACTTTATGAGCAAGAAGCGCGTTATGCAGCTGGTTCGAGGCCTCCACAACCTGCGCCCCCAGCATCGGGGCTGTGTCGCCACTATTGGCAACTTTGACGGTGTTCACCGTGGCCACCAGGCTATCCTGGCGCGGTTGCGCGAGCGTGCCCAGGAATTGGGCGTGCCCAGTTGCGTGGTGATCTTCGAGCCGCAACCCCGGGAATTTTTCGCCCCGGACACCGCGCCGGCCCGTCTGGCCCGGCTGCGGGACAAGCTGCATCTGCTGGCCGCCGAAGGCGTTGACCGGGTCTTGTGCCTGGCCTTCAATCAGCGCCTGAGCAAGCTCAGTGCCGCCGAATTCGTCGAGACCATCCTGGTGGGCGGTCTGGATATAAAACATCTGGAAGTCGGTGATGATTTCCGTTTCGGCTGCGACCGGGCAGGGGATTTCGATTACCTGCAACAGGCCGGCAAGGCCCGGGGCTTCACTGTCGAAGCCGCGCAGACCGTCGAGATGGATGGCATGCGCGTCAGCAGTACCCAGGTCCGCAATGCCCTGGCGGCTGCCGACTTCGAATTGGCCGAGCGTTTGCTCGGCCGGCCGTACCGGATTGCCGGACGGATCCTGCACGGGCAGAAACTGGCGCGCCAACTGGGCACGCCGACGGCCAACGTGCAACTCAAGCGTCGTCGTGTACCGCTGACCGGGGTGTTCCTGGTGAGTGTCGAGATCGACGGCAAGACTTGGCCCGGTGTCGCCAATATCGGCGTCCGGCCCACGGTCCAGGGGGATGGCAAGGCCCACCTCGAAGTACATGTTCTGGATTTTGCCGGCGATCTGTATGACCGGCGTTTGACGGTGGTTTTCCACCAAAAGCTGCGTGAAGAGCAGCGTTTTGCCTCTCTGGAGGCGCTCAAGACGGCGATCCATGCAGATATCGCCGCCGCCCGTGCCCTTGTCGCAACCAGCGCCAATCGCTAATGAAGAGCCTTAAATGACCGACTATAAAGCCACGCTAAACCTTCCGGACACCGCCTTCCCTATGAAGGCCGGCCTGCCTCAGCGCGAACCACAGATTCTGCAGCGTTGGGACAGCATTGGCCTGTACGGAAAGTTGCGCGAGATTGGCAAGGATCGTCCGAAGTTCGTCCTGCACGACGGCCCTCCGTACGCCAACGGCACGATCCACATCGGTCACGCGCTGAACAAGATTCTCAAGGACATGATCGTGCGCTCCAAGACCCTGTCGGGTTTCGACGCGCCGTATATCCCGGGCTGGGATTGCCATGGCCTGCCGATCGAGCACAAGGTTGAAGTGACCCACGGCAAGAATCTGGGCGCGGACAAGACCCGCGAGCTGTGCCGTGCCTACGCCACCGAGCAGATCGAAGGGCAGAAGTCCGAGTTCATCCGCCTCGGCGTGCTGGGCGACTTCGCCAACCCTTACAAAACCATGGACTTCAAAAACGAAGCCGGCGAAATCCGTGCCTTGGCGAAAATCGTCGAGGGCGGCTTCGTGTTCAAGGGCCTCAAGCCCGTGAACTGGTGCTTCGATTGCGGTTCGGCCCTGGCCGAGGCGGAAGTCGAGTACGAAAACAAAAAATCCTCGACCATCGACGTCGCCTTCCCGATCGCCGATGAAGACAAGCTCGCCGCCGCTTTCGGCTTGGGCAAGCTGAGCAAACCGGCGTCGATCGTGATCTGGACCACCACCCCGTGGACCATCCCGGCCAACCAGGCGTTGAACGTTCACCCGGAATTCAACTACGCCCTGGTCGATGTTGGCGACAAGCTGCTGGTATTGGCCGAAGAGCTGGTCGAGTCCTGCCTGGCCCGCTACAACCTCGAAGGCTCGGTGCTGGCCACCACCCCGGGTTCGGCGCTGGAGCTGATCAATTTCCGTCATCCGTTTTATGATCGTCTGTCGCCGGTGTACCTGGCCGACTACGTGGAGCTGGGCGCAGGCACTGGTGTGGTTCACTCCGCGCCGGCCTATGGCGTTGACGACTTCGTGACCTGCAAGAAATACGGCATGGTCAACGACGACATCCTCAACCCGGTGCAGAGCAATGGCGTGTATGTGCCATCGCTGGAGTTCTTTGGCGGCCAGTTCATCTGGAAAGCCAACCCGGCCATCGTCGATAAGTTGACCGAAGTCGGCGCGCTGCTGCACACCACCGTCATCGAACACAGCTACATGCACTGCTGGCGCCACAAGACCCCGCTGATCTACCGCGCCACCGCGCAGTGGTTCATCGGCATGGACAAGCAGCCAACCACTGGCGAGACCCTGCGCCAACGCTCCCTCAAAGCCATCGAGGACACCAAGTTCGTGCCGGCCTGGGGCCAGGCGCGCCTGCACTCGATGATCGCCAACCGTCCTGACTGGTGCATCTCCCGCCAACGCAACTGGGGCGTGCCGATCCCGTTCTTCCTGAACAAGGAAAGCGGCGAACTGCACCCGCGCACCGTCGAGCTGATGGAAATGGTGGCCAAGCGCGTCGAAGTCGAAGGCATCGAAGCCTGGTTCAAGATGGACGCCGCCGAGCTGCTGGGCGACGAAGCGCCGCTGTACGACAAAATCAGCGACACCCTGGACGTCTGGTTCGATTCCGGCACCACTCACTGGCATGTGCTGCGCGGCTCGCACCCGATGGGCCATGAAACCGGCCCGCGTGCCGACCTGTACCTGGAAGGTTCGGACCAGCACCGCGGCTGGTTCCACTCGTCGCTGCTGACCGGTTGCGCCATCGACAACCACGCACCGTACCGCGAGTTGCTGACCCACGGTTTCACCGTCGACGAGTCCGGGCGCAAGATGTCCAAGTCCCTGGGCAACGTGATCGCGCCGCAGAAGGTCAACGACACCTTGGGCGCCGACATCATGCGCTTGTGGGTCGCCTCCACCGACTATTCCGGCGAGATGGCCGTTTCCGAACAGATCCTGCAGCGCAGCGCGGACGCCTACCGACGGATCCGTAACACCGCGCGCTTCCTGCTGTCGAACCTGACCGGCTTCAACCCGGCCACCGACCTGCTGCCGGCCGAGGAAATGCTCGCGCTGGACCGTTGGGCCGTGGACCGTACCCTGCTGCTGCAACGCGAATTGCAGGAGCATTACGGTGAGTACCGTTTCTGGAACGTCTACTCCAAGATCCACAACTTCTGCGTGCAGGAGCTCGGTGGCTTCTACCTCGACATCATCAAGGACCGCCAGTACACCACTGGCGCCAACAGCAAGGCGCGCCGTTCGTGCCAGACCGCGCTGTTCCACATCAGCGAAGCGCTGGTGCGCTGGATCGCGCCGATCCTGGCGTTCACCGCCGACGAGCTGTGGCAGTACCTGCCGGGCGAGCGCAACGAGTCGGTGATGCTCAACACCTGGTACGAAGGCCTGACCGAACTGCCGCAAGGTTTCGAGCTGGACCGGGCCTATTGGGACCGGATCATGGCGGTCAAGGCAGCGGTCAACAAGGAAATGGAGATCCAGCGTGCGGCCAAGGCCGTGGGTGGCAACCTGCAGGCCGAAGTGACCCTCTACGCCGAAGAAGCCCTGGGGGTCGACCTGGCCAAGCTGAGCAACGAACTGCGTTTCGTGCTGATCACCTCCACTGCCAGTGTCGCGCCGTTGGTGCAGGCGCCGGCCGATGCGGTCGTCACTGAAGTCAGCGGCCTGAAGCTGAAGATCGTCAAGTCGAACCACACCAAGTGCGCCCGTTGCTGGCACTGCCGCGAAGACGTCGGCGTGAACCCGGAGCATCCGGAAATCTGCGGTCGTTGCGTCGACAACATCAGCGGCACCGGTGAGGTTCGTCACTATGCCTAATGTGGCGCCTAACGCAGCGGGCCGTTTCGGCCGGCTGAGCTGGTTGTGGTTGAGCGTGCTGGTCCTGGTCATTGACCAGGCCAGCAAGTACTACTTCGAGAACTCGCTGACCATGTACCAGCAGATCGTGGTCATTCCCGACTACTTCAGCTGGACCCTGGCCTACAACACGGGCGCGGCGTTCAGCTTCCTGGCCGACAGTTCGGGCTGGCAGCGCTGGCTGTTCGCCCTGATCGCCATCGTGGTCAGTGGCGTGCTGGTGGTCTGGCTCAAACGCCTGGGCCGCGATGAGACCTGGCTGGCCGTGGCGCTGGCATTGGTGCTCGGGGGCGCGCTGGGTAATCTTTATGACCGGATTGCCTTGGGCCACGTGATCGATTTCATCCTGGTGCATTGGCAGAACCGCTGGTATTTCCCGGCGTTCAACTTTGCCGACAGCGCCATCACCGTGGGTGCTGTGATGCTCGCGCTGGACATGTTCAAGAGCAAGAAAACCGGAGAAGCCGTCCATGACTGAGCAGCGTATCGCTCAAAACACTGAAGTGAAGCTTCACTTCGCCCTGCACCTGGAAAACGGCGACACCGTCGACAGCACCTTCGACAAGGCTCCGGCCGTGTTCAAGGTTGGCGACGGCAACCTGCTGCCAGGCTTCGAGGCGGCGATCTTCGGTTTCAAGGCCGGCGACAAGCGCACCGTGGTGGTTCCACCGGAAAACGCCTTTGGTCAGCCCAACCCGCAAAACGTGCAGACCATGCCACGCTCCCAGTTCCAGGACATGGAACTGTCCGAAGGCTTGCTGGTGATCTTCAACGACGCGGCCAACACGGAACTGCCAGGTGTGGTGAAAGCTTTCGACGACGCTCAGGTGACCGTGGACTTCAACCACCCACTGGCGGGCAAGACCTTGAATTTCGAAGTGGAAATCATCGAGGTCAAGGCGCTCTGAATTTAACGGCAATGACCGCCCCCACATTACCTGTGGGAGCGAGCCTGCTCGCGATAGC
>NZ_JABWQV010000145.1 GCF_014268615.1 Pseudomonas tehranensis
AGCGGGAGCAAGCTCCCTCGCCACGGGTTTTGTGTTTACCGGCCGATGACCTCTTGTTGATATCGATCTGACCAACCCAAGGATTCTTATGGCAAACCAACAATTGTTCCTGGGCATCGATTGCGGCACCCAAGGCACCAAGGCGTTGATCCTGGACGCCACCAGCGGTCATGTCCTGGGACACGGTTCTGCTGCCCACACCATGATCAGCGGCGCTGACGGGCGGCGCGAGCAAGATACCGCGCAATGGCTGGACGCTTTCACCCAGGCCACCCATCAAGCCCTGGCATCCGCCGGCGTCGATGGCCAGGCCATCCTCGGCCTCAGTGTCTCCGGCCAGCAACATGGTCTGGTACTGCTCGATGAACAAGGGCAGGTCCTGCGCCCGGCCAAGTTATGGTGTGACACCGAAAGCACTCCACAAAACGATCGTCTCTTGGCCCACCTGGGGGGCGAAAGCGGCTCTCTGGAACGCCTGGGCGTGGTCATCGCACCCGGCTACACGGTTTCCAAACTATTGTGGACCCGCGAGCATTACCCGCAGTTGTTCAACCGCATCGCCAGCATCCTGCTGCCTCACGATTTTCTCAATCACTGGCTCACCGGCCGCCATTGCAGCGAATACGGCGACGCCTCGGGTACTGGCTATTTCAACGTACGTACCCGTCAATGGGACGTACAGCTGCTGCAACACATCGATCCCAGCGGCCGGCTGCAATCGGCATTGCCGCAGCTCATCGAGGCCCATCAGCCGGTCGGGCGGATCCTGCCGGCCGTTGCCGCCCATCTGGGCATCAACCCCGACGCGGTGGTGGCCAGCGGGGGTGGCGACAACATGATGGGCGCTATCGGCACCGGCAACATCCAGCCCGGCGTGATCACCATGAGCCTGGGCTCCTCCGGCACGGTCTACGCCTATGCCGCAGAACCTGCGGTCAGTGCGCAGCCGTCGGTGGCCACCTTCTGCTCATCCAGCGGCGGCTGGCTGCCGCTGATCTGCACCATGAACCTGACCAACGCCACCGGGGTCATGCGCGAGCTGCTGGAGCTGGACATCGAAGCGTTCAATGCCTGGGTGGCGGCAGCCCCGATTGGCGCCGAAGGCGTGTGCATGCTCCCGTTTCTCAACGGCGAGCGGGTGCCCGCCCTGCCCCATGCCACCGGCAGCCTTTTCGGTCTGACCACCACCAACTTGACCCGGGCCAATCTGTGCCGGGCAGTGGTCGAAGGCACCACCTTCGGTTTGCGCTATGGCCTGGACCTGCTGCGCGCCAACGGGCTCGAGGCCCAGAGCATCCGCTTGATCGGCGGGGGCTCGAAAAGCCCGATTTGGCGGCAGATCGTCGCCGATATCATGGACACCACGGTCATCTGCACTGAACAGAGTGAAGCGGCCGCTCTGGGTGCAGCGATTCAGGCGGCGTGGTGCCATTCAGGCTCGCCAGACAGCCTGGCCGACTTGTGCGAACGCTGCGTCAAGCTCGATCCAGCCAGCGAAACCCGACCCATTGCCGAGCATGTCGCGGCATCGCAAAAAGCTTACGAATGTTATCAACAATACGTCGCAACCCTTTGAGAGTTAAGAACTATGTATTTGGTGTGTGGTGAAGCGCTGTTTGATTTTTTCAGCGAAAAGGAATCTGGCGGCCCGGCCTCACAGGTCAATTTCAAAGCGCTTGCCGGCGGCTCGCCATTCAACGTGGCGGTAGGGCTGCGGCGCCTGGGAGTGGAGTCGGCGGTGTTTGGTGGGCTGTCCACGGACTACCTGGGCCGACGCTTGCACCAGGTCCTGCTTGCCGAAGGTGTCAGCACCGAGTACGTACTGGACTTCGACGCGCCTACAACCCTGGCGATGGTGGCGGTTGGCGCCGACGGTTCGCCCCACTATAGCTTTCGCGGTGAAGGGTGCGCGGACCGGCAACTGGGCCTGGACCATCTACCGGTGCTCGGTCCCCACGTACGCGGGTTGCATGTCGGCTCCTTCTCTCTGGTGGTGCAGCCGATCGCCGACACACTCCTGGCCTTGGTACGGCGCGAGAGCGGCAAACGCCTGATCAGCCTGGATCCGAACGTGCGACTCAACCCGCAACCAGACATCGAACTGTGGCGTTCGCGAATCGCAACGCTGGTCGAATATGCCGATTTGATCAAAGTCAGCGATGAAGACCTGAGTCTTCTTTACCCCGACCAACCGCCACAGACCATCATCGAGCGCTGGCTGGAACACCGTTGCCAATTGGTGTTCCTTACCCGTGGCAGTCAAGGCGCGACGGTCTTCAGCCGCCAGCACGGCTCCTGGTCAATGCCGGCATGCTCGGTGCAGATCGCCGATACCGTGGGCGCTGGGGACACCTTCCAGGCTGCTTTGATTACCTGGCTGACCGAGCAACATCTGGATTCGGTGGAAGGCCTGCATGCCCTGAATCGGGAGCAGGTAAGCGAGATGCTCGCTTTTGCCATGCGCGCGGCTGCGCTGACGTGCGGTCGGACCGGGCCGGACCTGCCTTATCGACAACAATTGGACTGAACCGATTGAGTAAAAGCACGGCACCGGGTTCGGACAATGACCGAACCCGGACGTGATTCTCAGGAAGACAAGGCCGTGATCAGCGCCCGGTCATGCGGTGTTGCTGGTGAAAGTGATTACCGGCGTGGTGATTGTGGTCGAGTTCAGAGCGCAACTCGGCAATCAGGTCGTTGATTGCCCGGCAGCCATTCAGTTTGTTGGCATCAATGTCGGTCTTGATCAAAGCCACACGATCGGTTTCATGATCGTCATAGATCTTGATTGTCATCGACAAGTCAGGTGACAAGGTGCACTGCGAGCGCTTGGGCAGCAAGCTGCTTTCAATGATGTTTCGCATTTCGAGGGCAGATAAAAACATGGCGACTCTCTCCTGTTGAGGCGGCCAATTTATGTTCACGACGGCGGTATTTCGCCCGTTCTTCCATGCGGACTGGGACTACGAATGCCGTGCCGTTCGTTCGTTCTTGGCGTTTCTAATCAATGAGCCCATTAAGCGGCTCCTTAACCATCCCGCAAAAAATATGCCTGCTTTAAAGAAAATCCCGATTGATCCAAATCAACTACTTAGCTTTCAAGACGGTTGAAGCGTGCGTGCAAATTGCAAGGAAGCGGGCTTTTCCTCATGCAAACTGCAATCGCCTGTGATCCCGTCGCAAGCTAGATTAGACCCTATTGCGCCGGGGCGAGCGGGCACCCGTCGGCTGCTTCGAAAAAAGTGTGACGTGGCGTAAAAAACGTCAAATGGCTTCGGCACCAGCCCGCTCTGCCACATGGCGCAGGCTATCGAAGTTGATATTCGCGCCTGAATCGATTGCCACCAGTGTTTCACCCCGTGCGCCGGTGTGAGCAACGTATTGCTTGATGCCAGCCACCGCCAAGGCGCCCGAGGGCTCGGTTATCGACCGAGTATCGTCATAGATGTCTCGGATCGCCGCGCACAATTGGTCGTCGGTGACGGTGATCACTTCATCAACGCAGAAACGGCAGATATCGAAGCCGTAGGCACCTATTTGCGCGACAGCCACGCCATCGGCAAAGGTTCCCACGCTTGCCAAACTTACCCGTTCACCGACTGCCAGCGCCGCCTGGAGACAGGCGGAATGTTGAGACTCCACCCCGACGATGCGAACTTCAGGGCGCAGGTACTTGACGTAGGCCGCGATCCCGGCAATCAGCCCCCCGCCACCGACCGGGACAAAAATCGCGTCCAGCCTGCCTGGATGCTGACGCAAGATTTCCATGGCGACGGTGCCCTGCCCGGCGATCACGTCAGGATCATCGAAGGGCGAAACGAACTCTCGTCCGGTCTGTCGGGCCAGCTCCAGTGCGTATGCCAGGGCAAAAGGAAAGCTCTCCCCGTGCAGCACGGCTTCGGCGCCCCGATTGCGCACGCCCAGCACCTTGAGCTGCGGTGTGGTTAGCGGCATGACGATGCTGGCCGATATGCCCAGCTCCCGTGCGGCCAGCGCCACGCCCTGGGCATGATTGCCCGCCGAAGCGGTGATGACCCCGCGAGCCCGTTGCTCGGCGGTCAGTTGCACCAGTTTGTTGTAGGCGCCACGGATCTTGAAAGAAAAAGTCGGCTGCAGGTCTTCACGCTTGAGCAGGATCCGGTTGCCCAAGGTTTCGGACAGCCCGGTGGCCGCTTGCAACGGCGTACGCACGGCCAGTTCGTACACCGGCGCGGCCAGGATCTTCTTGACGTAATGTTCTAGCAGGGCTTGCTCGGAGCGGGTGGTAGGCATAGCGGTCTCCTGGTTTGGACAAAACTCCGGAGACAGAAAGTAAAAACCCGCCTCGGAGGCGGGTTGGGTGCAGTCGTCAGCTAGCCCGCCAAATAAGGAATGGCGGTAATAATGCTTGGCTGGCTACGCAATACGGTGCGGGTCATGACTGAAAATTAGCCTGCCGGTGACTGGCAAGTCAATGGGCACTGTTGCGAATCACTTGAGTCCGACTTTATATAGCGCCCCATCGTCATCATCTGTCAGCACGTACAGGAAACCATCCGGCCCCTGGCGAACGTCGCGGATGCGCTCGCCAAGCTCACCCAGCAGGCGTTCTTCGTGCACGACCTTGTCACCCTCCAGTTCCAGGCGGATCAGATTCCGGGACACCAACGCACCGATGAACACGTTGCGTTGCCAGGCCTTGAAGCGATCACCCTCATAGAACGCCATGCCGCTCAACCCGGGTGACACTTCCCATACGTGAAAAGGGCCAAGCGTGCCTTCGGCGGTCTTGCCGCCGGCTTCCGGGATCGGCGCCCCGGAATAGTTGATGCCGTGAGTCGCCAGCGGCCAGCCGTAATTCTTGCTGCGTTCGATGATATTCAGCTCATCGCCGCCCCTGGGGCCGTGCTCGTTCTCCCACAGCGTACCGTTCCAGGGATTGAGGGCCGCCCCTTGGGGATTGCGAACGCCGTAGGACCAGATCTCGGGGCGTACGTTTGCCTGACCGACAAAAGGGTTATCGTCCGGCACCTTGCCGTCGGGGTAGATGCGCACGATTTTGCCCTGCAGCTTGTCCAGATCCTGGGCCGTGGGACGCTCGTTGTTTTCCCCCAGGGTGATGAACAGATAACCGTCTCGATCGAAAACAAGGCGCGAGCCAAAATGGTTCCCCGTGGAAAGCTTGGGCTGCTGGCGGAAAATCACATCGAAGTTTTTCAGACTCTGCAGGTCTTCGGACAATTGCCCACGGCCCACGGCGGTGCCTGCCTTGCCGTCATCGCCGGCCTCGGCGTACGACAGGTAAACCGTTCGGTCCTGCTTGAAGTCCGGCGACAGCACGACATCCAGCAAACCGCCCTGGCCCCTGGCCCATACCTCAGGTACGCCGTTCAACGGTGCAGAGAGCTGGCCGTCAGGGCTGACCCGGCGCAGGTTGCCCGCTCGTTCTGTCACCAACATGCCCTGTTGGTCAGGCAGGAAAACCACGGACCAGGGGTGTTCGAGCCCCTTGACCACGGTGGTCACCTCCACCGTGCCCTCCTCGCTCTTGAGTTGCCGGGTTTGCGCGGCAGACGCCGGCGTGGCGAGAGTCAGTACAGCGCTGGCGCAAAACGCGGCCAGGAGTGTTTTACGCAACATGCACACTTCCTTCTGTGGTGTGAATAGAGACTGCCAAGGTTCAGGACTCAGCGAATGTCGTTTGAGGTGCCCCTCGGCGGTGGAGTGGACTTGATGGTAGGCCGTGGCGAGCCGGCAGGCTGACCGGAACGAGGATACCCGTTGCCGATACCGCCATTTTCCAGCGTGGGTGGCCGGGGAACGGGAACCGTCGGGTTGTTACGGATCATCGGCACGTTGGGCCGGGTGCCCTGCATGCTGTTGGGGTTGGCCCGGCGGATCGGGCTGTTATAGGGATTGTTGTTACCGGGCAGGTTCTGGGCCAGGACCATGGCCCCACAGTCGGGCGTTGCCGAGTGGGCGGCGGTGGTCAGCAACAGCGTCATGAGAGCGAGCAGCAGCCTGTTCATCGGAGCACCTCTTGGATTCAGGCATATCGAAAGCACGCTACGCCGCCGGTTCGCTGTTGTTAAGGGAAATGTCCGTCCGAAGATGTAACCAAGCGTCTCGAAGGCAATGCGGGGCGGGTCAACCGGCGCTCCATGGAAACTTTTGCGAAGGCCGTAAGGTCACCTGAATGACTCATTCACCGGCAAGGAAACCCCTCCATGGCACGGGCAATCTGGAAAGGCGCAATCAGCTTCGGACTGGTCCACATTCCTGTGGCGCTGGTGTCAGCCACGTCCTCCCAGGGGGTGGATTTCGACTGGCTGGACAAGCGCAGCATGGACCCGGTGGGCTATAAGCGCGTGAACAAGGTCACCGGCAAGGAAGTGACCAAGGAAAATATCGTCAAGGGTGTGCAATACCAGAAGGGCCAATACGTCCTGCTGAGCGAAGAGGAAATTCGCTCCGCCCACCCCAAGTCCACCCAGACCATCGATATTTTTTCTTTCGTCGACAGCGAAAAAATCCCCCTGCAAAACATCGACACGCCCTACTTCCTGGCGCCAGACAAACGCGGCGGCAAGGTCTACGCCCTGCTGCGCGAAACCCTGATCAAGACCAACAAGGTGGCCCTGGCCCATGTCGTGCTGCATACCCGCCAGCATCTGGCAGCGCTGATGCCGCTGGAGTCTGCTCTGGTACTGGTGATGCTGCGCTGGCCCGCCGAAGTGCGCGAACTCGACATCCTGGAACTGGGCGATGAAGTCATCAAGCCCACCCTGGCCAAGGGGGAGCTGGAAATGGCCAAGCGGCTGGTGCAGGACATGAGCGCCGATTGGGAACCGCAAGAGTACCGGGACAGCTTCGAAGACAAGATCATGGAACTGGTGGAGAAAAAGGCCAAGGAAGGCCGGCTTGAGGCGGTGGAAACCGACCCGGGCGAAGAGCAACGCAAAAGCGCCGATGTCATCGACCTTACCGAACTGCTCAAGCGCAGCCTGGCCGGCAAGGGCAAGGCGCCCGACAAGCCTGCCGGGAAAACCGCTGCAAAGCCGGCAAAGACCAGCAAATCCGCTCCCGCGAAAAAAGCCACCAAGGCCTCCCGGGGCTAACCCCCGGGCGCCCGCAATACAAGGGAATCCGTCATGGCCAAGGCCGAGAGTGAATACGCCCGTTTATCCGGTGCCGAGCCGGAACAGAAACACAGCCGCAAGCGCACCCGACAGAACCAGACCGGTGGCGCACACGGCTTTCCCGAGCGCTTGCTGCCGCAGCGCGCCACACCCGTGGAAGAGCCCCCCGCCGGGGAATGGCGTTATGAAGTGCAGTACGATGGCTATCGCCTGATGGCCCGCATCGAAGCAGGCGAAGTGCGTTTGTTCAGCCGCAATCAACAGGACTGGACCGATCGCCTGCAGTTGCACGCCGATGCGTTGTCCGAGCTGAATCTGGGTGACAGCTGGCTCGACGGCGGCCTGGTTTCGCTTGATGACAACGGCCACTCTGACTTTGCGGCCCTGCGACAGTCGTTCGAGATTGGCCGCACAGTAGACTTGGTGTACGTCCTGTTTGATGCGCCTTTTTTAAATGGCGTCGATCTGCGCCAGGCGCCGGTTGAAAAACGCCGGACAGCCCTCAAGAAGGCGCTGAAGAACAATGCCAACAAGCGCCTGCGCTTCTCTGAGTCGTTTTCCGCCAACCAGCACGACATTTTTGAAAGTGCCAACGCCCTCGCACTCGATGGCGTGGTCGGCAAACGCCTGGGCAGCCCCTATGTGTCGCGCCGCAGCGCCGACTGGATCAAACTCAAGTGCCGTCTGCGCCAGCCGTTCGTGATCGTCGGCTTCACCCGCCCCAAAGGCCGGCGCAGTGGTTTCGGCGCACTGTTGCTGGCGGTCAACGGGCCCAAGGGATTGATGTATGCCGGCCGCGTCGGCACAGGGTTCGCACAATCCCAGCTCGAACAACTGCATGAGCAACTCTGTAGCCTGGAGCAGGACGATTCGCCACTGGCCGCACCGGTCAGCAGCGCGCAAAGCCGCAGCGTGCATTGGGTAGCGCCAACCGAGGTCTGTGAAGTCGAGTTCGCCGAATGGACCCGCGACGGCCTGGTGCGGCAGGCGGTGTTCCTGGATCTGCTGCAGAACACGCCGGCCGACAAGGTTGTGCGCGAGCAACCCGTTCCGATAAAAACCATGCCTGCCAAAACCGCGCTTCGTGGCAAAGCCCGTACCGTACAGGTCGCAGGGGTGGAGATTTCCCACCCCGAGCGCGTCATCGACAGTGTCAGCGGCGTTCAGAAAGTCGAACTGGCGCAGTACTACGAGGACATCGCTCCCTGGATTCTGCCGCACCTGAAGCAGCGCCCTGTTGCCCTGCTGAGGGCACCAGAGGGAATCGGCGAAGAGCAGTTCTTTCAGAAACACGCCGATCGCCTGGACATTCCCCACATCAAACAGCTGGATCCGCGACTGGATCCCGGCCATGCCGCACTGATGGAAATCGACAGTGTCCAGTCGCTGGTCAGCGCCGCCCAAATGGGCACGGTGGAGTTGCACACATGGGCCGCCACGCATGAGCGGATCGAGACGCCGGACCTGTTCGTGCTTGATCTGGACCCCGACCCGTCGCTGCCCTGGAGTGCGATGATCGAGGCGACTCGCCTGACCCTCTCGGTGCTCGACGAGCTGGGTTTGCAGGCCTTCCTCAAGACCAGCGGAGGCAAAGGCATGCATGTCATCGTGCCGCTGGCGCGCAATGAAGGCTGGGACATTACCAAGGCTTTCGCCAAGGCCATCTCCCTGTTCATGACCCGGCAGATGCCGCAGCGGATCACCGCGACCATGGGGCCGAAGAACCGTGTCGGGAAGATATTTGTCGACTACCTGCGTAACGCCCGGGGCGCCAGCACCGTCAGCGCCTATTCCGTGCGCGCTCGGCCAGGTCTGCCGGTATCCGTGCCGATTGCCCGGGCCGAACTCGATGGCCTGCGTAACGCCCAGCAGTGGGATATATATACAGCGCTTGAGCGGGCCAGAAACCTGGGCGCCGATCCTTGGGAGGGTTACAACCATCGCCAGCGAATCACGGCCAGGATGTGGGAGCAACTGGATGCGCAAAAACCTGGGGAATGACGCGGGTACGCAGAGTCACCCGCTCAGATCCAGATGAAGACCGCCAGCAGACCGCCGAAGAACGCCCACTTCTGCAAATAATACAGCTTGCGGTTGCGCTTCTTCAGCGCCTTGCCTTGCAGGCGAATCCTGTAAAGCCTGGAAAACGCCCGGTTCAGGCCGCCGGTTTTGTCACCGGCGTCATTGGGTGCTCCGGCGGCAGCCATCACGGTCCGGCTGAACCAGCGGTTGAATGCAGCGGCCCAGCGAAATCTCATGGGGCGTTCCACGTCGCAAAAGAGAATGATGCGATTGTGGGGCGTGGTGTTCTGGGCGTAATGAATGAACGTCTCGTCGAATATCACCGCCTCGCCATCACGCCAATGGTAATGCTCACCGTCGACATTGATGTAGCAGCCGGCATCGTTGGGCGTTTCCAGGCCCAGGTGATACCGGTAGGACCCGGCATACGGGTCGCGATGACGAACCAGCTTGGAGCCCGGCGGCAGTTCGGCGAACATCGCCGCCTTGATTGAACCGATGCTCTGCACCAGTTCAGTGGTGCGCGGGCACAGCTTCATGGCCGAGGGATGGCTGTCGGCGTACCACTTCAGGTAGAAACGCTTCCAACCGGTCTTGAAGAACGAATTGAAGCCCACATCGTCGTACTGGTTGGAACGCTTGATCTCCCCCGCTCGCAGCAAATTCTGGCCTTCGGCGCGGATCTCCTGCCAGTGGGTCTGCAACGGGCTCAGGTCAGGAAACTGCGCCGGGTTCAGGAAAGGCTTGTTGGGCAGTTTCGAGCACAGGTAAAGCAGGCAGTTGATCGGCGCGAGGAAGGACGAGTGGTCGCTCAACTGGCGCCCGAGCTTGTGCCGAACACGCCCGCGCAGATGCACATAACCGATAGAGAGAAGATAGATCGCGGCAATGATGAGTTTCACAGTATCCGCACACATCAAAAGTGGACAGGCTGCCACTTCCCATACAGCCGAACAGTGTGGGGAATGGCGTAAGTGAGACGGCAATTTAGCCACAACTCGTAACCAAAGGTTATCCCCGCGTTGTGAAAAACTGCCTTGCCTGGGTTTCACCCTATCGTTAACGCGGCCAGATCAGTACAATTGCCGCCAAACATTACGCGCCCCCTTTTTGGCCGATACCGGATTCCGGCTTCGGCGTACGTCTATTTGGGTCAGGCGCTCCGTATGCTGCTGTCCTCTTATGCCGGATGGACCCTTGCGCTTGCGACCGCGATGCTTTTGCGCGGTCGGGACCTGCGCAAACAGGTACTGAACAGGTACTGCCGCACCCTTAGCTACTCTGAATGTTCCGCAGGATAAACCTTTGATCTCTACAGCTAACATCACGATGCAGTTCGGCGCCAAGCCGCTGTTCGAAAACGTCTCTGTCAAGTTCGGCGCGGGTAACCGCTACGGTCTGATCGGCGCCAACGGTTGCGGCAAGTCGACCTTCATGAAGATCCTCGGCGGCGACCTCGAGCCGTCCGGCGGCCAAGTCATGCTCGAGCCGAACGTGCGTCTGGGTAAACTGCGCCAGGACCAGTTCGCCTACGAAGAATTCACCGTGATCGACACCGTGATCATGGGCCACGAAGAACTGTGGAAGGTCAAGGCCGAGCGCGACCGCATCTATTCGCTGCCGGAAATGACCGAAGAAGACGGCATGGCCGTGGCCGAGCTGGAAACCGAATTCGCCGAGATGGACGGCTACACCGCCGAGTCCCGTGCCGGTGAACTGCTGCTGGGCCTGGGGATTGGCATCGAGCAGCATTTCGGCCCGATGAGCGAAGTGTCGCCCGGCTGGAAACTGCGGGTACTGCTGGCCCAGGCGTTGTTCTCCGACCCGGAAGTGCTGCTGCTGGACGAGCCGACCAACCACCTGGATATCAACACCATCCGCTGGCTGGAAAACGTGCTGACCCAGCGCTCGAGCCTGATGATCATCATCTCCCACGACCGTCACTTCCTGAACAGTGTCTGCACCCACATGGCGGACCTGGACTACGGCGAGCTGCGTCTGTTCCCCGGCAACTACGATGAGTACATGACCGTGGCGACCCAGTCCCGCGAGCAACTGCTGTCGGACAACGCCAAGAAGAAAGCGCAGATTTCCGAACTGCAATCGTTCGTCAGCCGCTTCTCGGCCAACGCCTCGAAAGCCAAGCAAGCCACCTCCCGCGCCAAGCAGATCGACAAGATCCAATTGGCCGAGGTCAAGCCATCGAGCCGTGTCAGTCCGTTCATTCGCTTCGAACAGACCAAGAAGCTGCACCGTCAGGCGGTCATTGTCGAAGGCATGGCCAAAGGGTTTGATGGCAAGCCGCTGTTCAAGGACTTCAGCTTCACCGTCGAAGCCGGCGAGCGCGTGGCGATCATTGGCCCGAACGGCATCGGCAAGACCACGTTGCTGCGCACCCTGGTCAATGAACTGGAGCCGGACGCCGGTACTGTGAAATGGACCGACGCCGCGGAACTGGGTTACTACGCCCAGGACCACGCCCACGACTTTGAAGACGACGTCAACCTGTTCGACTGGATGGGCCAGTGGACCCAGGGCGGCGAACAACTGGTTCGTGGCACCTTGGGCCGCATGTTGTTTTCCAACGACGAGATCCTCAAGTCGGTCAAGGTCATTTCCGGTGGTGAACAGGGTCGTATGCTGTTCGGCAAGCTGATCCTGCAGAAGCCAAACGTGCTGGTTATGGACGAACCGACCAACCACTTGGACATGGAATCCATCGAGGCGCTGAACCTGGCGCTGGAAAACTACCCGGGCACGTTGATCTTCGTCAGCCACGACCGTGAGTTCGTATCGTCCCTGGCCACCCGCATCATCGAGTTGAGCGCCGACGGCGTGATCGACTTCAGCGGCACCTATGACGATTACCTGCGCAGCCAAGGGGTGTTGTTCTAAGAACAGCCCTGAGCCGCAAGCGTCAAGCTGCAAGTGAAAAGCCCTGTCCGTTGTGACAGGGTTTTTTGTTTTCAAGGTAGAACAGCCTGTGGGAGCAAGCCTGCACCAGCCCCTGGTGGGAGCGGGCTTGCTTGCGAAAGCGGTG
>NZ_JABWQV010000146.1 GCF_014268615.1 Pseudomonas tehranensis
TCCATTGTGGGAGCGGGCTTGCTCGCGAAAAGGGCCACTCGATTTCCCAGGCTGATCCCTGAATACTTTTCCATCGCGCAATAGAACAGGCCCCCGGCACGAATGCCGGGGGCCTGTAATGGCCACGTCCGTGTGGCCTTTCGCATGAACTCCAAAGCAACGGCAAACGTATGTCTCAGCCCGCTTGCCGTGCCTTCTCCCGGTCCAGGCGAGAAGTCTTGAGTCTTACTCGGATTTCAGGCCGTCAGCCGAAACGTCTCGCACGCCTTTGATTTTCTTGGTGATCGCCACGGCGGTGTCTTTTTGCGCGTCGGTCAGGACGGTAGTCGACGACAGCGACACTACGCCTTTATTGGTTTCTACCTTGATATCGGAACCTGGGATGCCTTTTTCAGTGACCAGATCGGCTTTGACCTTGGTGGTGATCCAGGTATCAGAAACGTCTTCCTTAGCCTCTGTCACTTCACCAGCAGCCAGCATCATTGGCGCCTGAGTTGCTTGAGTGGTCTCGGCGAAAGCGCTAGCCATGGTCAGAGTCAGGGCGGTGGCAGCTGCGGCAGTGATAGCGAACTTCTTCATACGAGTAACTCCTGTTTTTCTCAAAAACTGCCGGAGGTGTTTCCCGGCAGGGTTAACAGGAGTAGTGCGAAGGCTGTGCCAGTTTTGCGCTCGCTATTAATTCGTTTTAAATCAATCAGTTAAGCGAAACGGCAATTTTCACAATCATGCAAAATGCATGGCCTGCTGATTTTGGACATGCAAGTTGCGGGTTTTCGGCTCTCGCTAAGTTTATGAATTGTTAAGATTTTCCGTGGCCATAGCGTGCCATTTCCCAAAATCAAACCGATATCAAGGAGTCGCTGCCCCCGTACAACCGCCCGCCGGCAAAAATTCCTGCGAGACCGTAGAAGTGCAGGTCCAGACGCCTGTCGACGCACGACTGAGGGTAATCGTTCGGGTATTTATGGAAGCGGGTGCATTAGCAATGGTGCAAACAATGGAACCGGTTCCGGCCGCAGCGTCACCCGTGACGGCCATCGAGCAGTTACTACTCGACGCTGGCGCGCCCACATTTGTCAGCGTTGGAGTGGTACCTTGATTCATAAGGTCCTCGAACGGCACCTTCAACGAAGAAGCTTCTGCGAGCCCGACTGTAACCTTGGAGCGAGCCTGATACTTGGAATACTGCGGCAACGCAAACGTCGCCAGAATGCCGATGATCGCCACAACGATCAGCAACTCGATCAGCGTAAAACCCTTCTGCTTATTCATAGATATCTCCATAGCATGAGGTGGAGTCTCATGACCTGAAGGGACCTTTGCACGGCCTGTGCCAACCCTATCGCGCCCGCTGGCAAGGGACTTCGACCCGTAGCGCCGCTAGGTCCTACCCCAACAACCGCACTATCTGACATTTTTTGTCACCCCGCACCGCTGGTTTGGTCTGGATGCTTGACTAGGCTATAAGTCATGAACTGTCCGCGTTCGGGATTCCCATGAATGACATCGCCTTAAGCGGTCTGGCCAAGCAATTGGTACTGGCCGAAATGATCACCGAGCAAAGTGCGCAGCAGGCGTACCTACAAGCCCAAAGCAGTCGCATGCCTCTGGTCAGTTACCTGGTGCAGAACAAACTGGTCCAGAGTCGCCAGGTGGCGGAAATTGCCTCGGAGCATTTCGGCGTGGCCCTGCTGGACCTCAACAGCCTGGACAAGGAAACCCAACCCACCGGCCTTGTCAGCGAAAAACTGGTGCGCCAGCATCACGCCCTGCCGCTGTGGCGACGTGGCAACAAACTGTTCGTGGGCATCTCCGACCCCACCAACCACCAGGCCATCAATGACATTCAGTTCAGCACCGGCCTGACCACCGAAGCCATCCTGGTGGAGGACGACAAGCTCAGCGACGCTATCGAAAAGTTTTTCGAGTCTTCCAGCACCGGCCTGGAAGGCATGGGCGATGTCGACCTCGATGGCCTGGACATCGAGTCGATCGATGATCACAAGCAGGACTCCATCGCCGGCCAGGACACCGACGACGCGCCGGTGGTGCGGTTCGTTAACAAGATGCTGCTGGACGCGATCAAGGGCGGCTCCTCTGACCTGCACTTTGAGCCCTATGAAAAAATCTACCGGGTGCGGGTGCGTACCGACGGCATGCTGCGGGAAGTGGCCCGCCCGCCGATCCAGCTGGGCACCCGCATCGCCGCGCGCCTGAAGGTCATGGCCAGCCTCGATATTTCCGAGCGGCGCAAACCCCAGGACGGGCGTCTGAAAATGCGCCTGTCGAAAAACAAGTCTATCGACTTCCGGGTCAACACCCTGCCGACGCTCTGGGGTGAAAAAGTGGTGATCCGGATCCTCGACCCCTCCAGTGCGCAGATGGGCATCGATGCCCTGGGCTACGAGCCGGATCAGAAAGAGTTGTACATGGCCGCTCTCAAACAACCACAAGGGTTGATTCTGGTCACCGGACCCACCGGCTCTGGCAAAACCGTGTCGCTCTATACCGGGCTGAATATCCTCAACACCGTGGACATCAATATTTCTACCGCTGAGGACCCGGTGGAAATCAACATGGAAGGCATCAACCAGGTCAACGTGAATCCACGCCAGGGTCTGGATTTCGCCCAGGCCCTGCGCTCGTTCCTGCGCCAGGACCCAGACGTGATCATGGTGGGCGAGATCCGCGACCTGGAGACCGCCGAAATTGCCATCAAGGCCGCGCAGACCGGACACTTGGTGCTTTCCACGCTGCACACCAACAGCGCCGCCGAAACCCTGATCCGTCTTCACAACATGGGCATTCCCGGCTTCAACATCGCCACGGCGGTCCACCTGATCATCGCCCAGCGGCTGGCGCGCAAGCTGTGCCCGCAGTGCAAAAGGGCCATCGAGATTCCCGAGGAAACCCTGCTCAAGGAAGGCTTCCCCCGGGAACGCATCGGCTCGTTCACGATCTATGAGCCGGTCGGTTGCGAACAGTGCAACAACGGCTACAAGGGGCGCGTGGGGGTTTACGAAGTGGTCAAGAATACGCCCGAGCTGCAACGGCTGATCATGGCCGAGGGCAACTCGTTGGAAATCGACCTGCAAATGCGTAAGGACGGTTTTAATGACCTGCGCGCCTCGGGACTGCTCAAAGTGATGCAAGGCATCACCAGCCTCGAAGAAATCAACCGGGTCACCAAGGATTGAACATGGCGGTCAAGGCAATAAAAACCGACGTTTACACGTGGGAAGGCAAAGACCGCAAGGGCGCAAAAATGACTGGGGAGCTGACCGGTCAGAGCCCGGCCCTGGTCAAGGCCCAGCTGCGCAAACAAGGCATCAACCCAGGCAAGGTACGCAAGAAGTCCACGTCGATATTCAGCAAGGGCAAGCGTATCAAGCCATTGGATATCGCCCTGTTCACTCGTCAGATGGCGACCATGCTCAAGGCCGGCGTGCCCTTGTTGCAGGCGTTCGACATCATTGGCGAAGGCTTCGACAACGCCAACATGCGCAAGCTGGTGGACGAAGTGAAACAGGAAGTCGCCGCCGGCAACAGCTTCGCCGCGTCGTTGCGCAAGAGCCCGCAATACTTCGACGAACTGTACTGCAACCTGGTGGACGCCGGTGAACAGGCCGGCGCCCTGGATACGCTCCTGGAGCGCGTCGCGACCTACAAGGAAAAAAGCGAAGCCCTCAAGGCCAAGATCAAGAAGGCCATGACCTACCCGGCCGCCGTGGTGCTCGTCGCCGCCGTGGTCACGGGGATTCTGCTGGTCAAGGTGGTGCCGCAGTTTGAATCGGTATTCTCCGGGTTCGGCGCCCAATTGCCGGCCTTCACGGTGATGGTCATCGGCCTGTCGGAGTTCATGCAGCAGTGGTGGTGGATGCTGCTGGGCGGCGCGGCGGCGGCGTTCTTCGGTGTCAAACATGCACTCAAGCGCTCCCAGGGCCTGCGTGACTGGCGCGATAAATGGCTGCTCAAACTGCCGCTGATTGGCACCCTGATGTACAAATCCGCCGTGGCCCGCTACGCCCGGACCCTGTCCACGACATTCGCGGCCGGCGTGCCGCTGGTGGAGGCCCTGGACTCGGTATCAGGCGCCACCGGCAACGTGGTGTTCAAACGTGCGGTACAACGCATCCGGCAGGATGTCTCGACCGGCATGCAGTTGAATTTTTCCATGCGTGCTTCAGGCATATTCCCGAACATGGCGATCCAGATGACCGCCATCGGCGAGGAGTCCGGCGCGCTGGACGACATGCTCGACAAAGTGGCGAGCTTTTATGAAGCCGAGGTGGACAATCTGGTGGACAATCTCACCAGCCTGATGGAACCGTTCATCATGGTGGTCCTGGGGGTGGTCGTCGGCGGCCTGGTGGTTGCCATGTACCTGCCCATCTTTCAACTCGGCTCTGCGATCTGACATGCCCCTGACTGAGTTTTTCGCGCTGTATCCCCTGGCCTTTGTGCTCGCCGCGTTATTGCTCGGACTGATCATCGGCAGTTTCCTCAACGTCCTGGTGTGGCGCCTGCCCAAGATGCTCTCGCGCGAATGGCGGCTGCAAGCCCATGACTTGCTGGGCCTGCCCGCCGAAGCCCCCGGCCCGGTCTACAACCTGATACTGCCGCACTCCCAGTGCCCGCACTGCGGCCACCGCATCCGGGCCTGGGAAAACATTCCGCTATTGAGTTACCTGGCATTGCGCGGTCGTTGCTCCAGTTGTGCCGCGCCCATCGGCCGGCGTTACCCCCTGACCGAGTTGGCCTGCGGCATCCTGTCGGCGTTCGTCGCCTGGTATTTCGGCTTTGGCTGGCAGGCCGCAATGGTGATGGTGCTGACCTGGGGCCTGCTGGGCATGAGCCTGATCGATGCCGAGCACCAGTTGTTGCCCGATACCCTGGTGCTGCCGTTGTTGTGGCTGGGCTTGATCGTCAACAGCTTCGGGTTGTTCGTCCCCTTGAATCAGGCGATGTGGGGCGCCGTGGCCGGCTATCTGGCGCTGTGGTCGGTGTTCTGGGTGTTCAAATTGATCACTGGCAAGGAAGGCATGGGCTACGGGGATTTCAAGCTGCTGGCGATGCTGGGCGCCTGGGGCGGCTGGCAGATCCTGCCCCTGACGTTGCTGTTGTCATCGCTGGTGGGCGCCGTTATCGGGGTCATTGTGCTGCGCCTGCGTGATGCACCGACATCGACGCAAATCCCCTTCGGGCCCTATCTGGCCATTGCCGGCTGGATTGCCTTGCTCTGGGGTGGTCAAATAACCGACTTCTATTGGCAGTCTGTCGGTTCCTAATGTCGATTTCAATGAATAGCCCCGCAGAAAAACCCTGGATTCTCGGCCTGACTGGCGGTATCGGCAGCGGCAAAAGCGCGGCGGCGCAGCACTTTATCGACCTGGGCGTGCACGTCGTCGACGCCGATCACGCGGCGCGCTGGGTGGTCGAACCCGGACGCCCGGCCTTGACTAAAATCGCCGAACATTTTGGCCCCGGCGTATTGCAGGCCGACGGCACACTGAACCGAGCGGCCCTGCGCCAACTGATTTTCGAAAATGCCGAGCAACGCCGCTGGCTCGAGGCGCTGCTGCATCCGTTGATCGCCGAGGAAATCGCTCATCATCTGGCCCAGGCACAATCACCCTACGCGATTCTGGTGTCGCCGCTGTTGATCGAGTCCGGCCAGTACGCCATGACCCAGCGGATCCTGGTGATCGATGTGCCGGAACAACTACAGATCGAACGCACCTTGCAGCGCGACAAGACCAGCGAGCAACAGGTCCAGGCGATCCTCAAGGCCCAGTCCAGCCGTCAGGATCGCTTGAGCCATGCCGACGACGTGGTGGTCAATGACCGCGACCTCGCCTGGCTGCACAGCGAGGTCGAGCGCCTGCATCACTTTTACCTTACTTTGCGTGGAGGCCAGTCATGAGCCAAACCCCAACCGTTGATTGCCCAACCTGTGGCGCCCCTGTGGAATGGAGCCCGGAAAACACCTTCCGGCCCTTCTGTTCCGACCGCTGCAAACTGATCGACCTGGGCGCCTGGGCGTCGGAAGAACACAAGATCCCGGTCAGCCCCGATGCCGAGGACGACCTGTTCAGCGAAGAGTTCGAGCCCCGCCATTAAGGCCGCATGAAACCGTAGTCCTGTTCATCGTCGAGGTTCTCCGCCAGGAAACTCAGCTCATCGGCCAGGTCTTCCACACTGCGCACCGCCTTGCTCTGCTGCACGATCGCACTGAGCAAGGCCCGCAGGCTAAGACCTGGGTCGAAGCCGATTTCCACTGCCGCGTCCTGGCTGCGCCTGATCTCTTGTCTTGCCCACTCATAAACACTCATGGTTGTGCTCCTGGAATTTTTCCAGAGCATGAAGCGCGCCCGGCTGCTCAGCCTTGATGTGAATCAAGGCTTGTCGTCATCCTTCCAGGGGGCCGACAGATAGCGCGTACGGTTAAAGGTCTCCAGCCATTCGGGGCTGAACACCACCAACGCACTGACCACCATGCCGTTGATAAACGCCTCGGGAAAGATGATCAGCCAGAGGTAGCCGATGAAATCTCCCAGCCAGTAAGGCATGGCGAACACCCCGTCGTACCACAGCAGGCCAAGCCCCACCAGCAGGCACAACAACGCCGAAAGCGCGGCGGCGAGAAATCCCGAACAGAAGATGTACACGAACAGATTGCGCGGTTGGGCGCGCTCCACCAGGATCGCGCAGCACTCGGTGACCAGCACCGGCAGCAAAATCAGCAACGCACCGTTGATACCCACCGCCGCCATGTCCTGGCGCCCCAGCAGCACCAAGGCAAGCTGGGCGCAAAGGCCGCCGAGAATCGCCAGCGGCCAATCCAGCAGCAGTGTCACGGCGGTCATGCCGATGAAGTGATACGAGACGCCGGTATCGAAATCCCGTCGCACCAGCCACAACATGAACAGGGCCAGGACCGTGCCGAACAGCAAGTGCTGGCGACGGCTGTCGGTGAACAGCTCCACCCATGGCGCCCGCGCTACGGCCCAGGCCAGCACCGGCAGATAAATCAGCCAGCCGACCGTCAGCGTCTGCGCAGACAGCAGTTCGGCTCCGATCATGGCGCTACTCCTCTGGCTTGTCCTTGCATCAAAGACTCCATGATCACCTCAGGATTCAAGCCGGCAGTCTACACCCCACCCCGAACCGGCCATAAATCAATGCAACGCTTCCAGCTTGTCGCAATTGAACGCTAAGCTTGGGCTCATGGATGATTCCGATTATTTACGCCTGCTGACCATCGCGGCCGAGCAAGCCAACGCCTTTCTGTCCAATGCCCGCAAATGGGAGCGTGAGCGTTGGGTCTGCCAGCGTCTGCTGCAAGGGCTGAACGTACCCTATCGCGCCGACGAGTTCGCCCCTGCCGGAGAGCCGCCGGACGTATTATTTCGCGATGCCAACTTCGAAGTGTTTTTTGTCCTCGACGAAGGCCGTCGCCTCAATGACGAATGGCGCGACGAGCTGCAACGCCGCCGTAGCGCTTTCTCCCTGAGCCAACTGGTGCGCCGCGAAGCCAAGCCCCGACGCATCCCGGCCAATGAGTTCCTGCTGCGCCTGGCCCCGACCCTGCGCAAGAAAGCCCACAACTACACCGAACGCGGCATGGACCTGGGGGAGCTGGACATCATCGCCTTCGCCAGCCTCAAGCGTGAAGTGCTGGATCTCAATAGCCATTTCCCGCCGCCGACCGAATACCTGCGCCAGGGTTGGCGCTCGCTGTCGCTGGTGGGGCCGACGTTTGCCCGGGTACTGTTCGCCCATCCCGATGCGCCGGATTTCCTGCGCAGCAATCTGGGGCGCAGCATCGTGTTCGATGTCGGGATCAGCCTGTGAGCCCACTGCAGGAACTGATTGCCGCTGTGCCCCAGCAAGGCCGCGTACGCTGGATAGGCGTGCGACCCCAGGGCCATGCGCCCATGATTGCACTGGACGCCGTGGAGGCACGCTTGGAAGCCGGCTTGACGGGCGACCATGCCCGTCCCGGCGTGCGCAATGCCCGGCAAGTCACCTTGATTCAGTGGGAACACCTGGCTGTGATCGGTTCGCTGATGGGCCGCCCAGTGGATCAGCCGGTGTTGCCGCAAGAGCTGCGCCGCAACCTGGTGGTCAGCGGTATCAATCTGTTCAGCCTCAAGGGCCGGCGCTTTCGCATCGGCCAGGCCATCTTCGAAACCACCGGCTGGTGCCAGCCGTGCGCGCGGCTGGAACGCAACCTCGGCGAAGGGACGTTCCAGGCCGTGCGCGGCCATGGCGGAATCACCGCACGGGTGTTAAAAAGTGGAATCATTCGCCTGGACGACAGCTTGAGTGTCGAACCTGTTCCGGCGAGCGGCTACGCTGCTTTCAATGCCGGATAGCCAGACGCTGTAGCGTCTATACCGTTCGAAACGTCTACCTGCCGAGGCCTTTATGACCAGTCGCCTGAACCCGGAAGACCAGAAGCATGTCGAAGAGTACCTGCAACTGTCCCAACACCGAGTCGAGCGCCGGCCTTTCCGGCCGTGGATGCTCCTGGTGGTGGTACTGGCCATCACCATCGGCCTGGGCCTGTTGAGCCGACTGATCAGTTACCTGACGCTATGAGTTGCGTGGCACTCGCGCGGGTAACGGCACCGATTTCCTTTAGCCTTGCGAGATATCCCCATGACTCATCGTATTGTCATCGTTGGCGGCGGCGCCGGCGGTCTGGAGTTGGCTACCCGTCTGGGTAAGACTCTGGGCAAGCGCGGCACGGCCAGTGTGATGCTGGTCGACGCGAACCTGACCCATATCTGGAAACCGCTGTTGCACGAAGTGGCTGCCGGTTCCCTGAACTCCTCCGAGGACGAACTCAACTACGTCGCCCAGGCTAAATGGAACCATTTCGGCTTCCAGCTGGGGCGCATGAGCGGCCTGGATCGGGAGCGCAAGAGCATCCAGCTAGCCGCCACCTATGACGAGGCGGGCCTGGAACTATTGCCGGCCCGTGAACTGGGTTACGACACTCTGGTAATCGCCGTCGGCAGCACCACCAATGACTTCGGCACCGAAGGCGCGGCGCAGCATTGCCTGTTCCTCGACACGCGCAAACAGGCCGAGCGTTTCCATCAGCAATTGCTCAACCATTACCTGCGCGCCCATGCCGGGCAAACCGACGTGGTCGAACGCATCAGCGTCGCCATCGTCGGCGCCGGTGCGACGGGGGTTGAGCTGGCGGCCGAGCTGCACAACGCCGCCCATGAGCTGGCTGCCTATGGCTTGGACCGGATCAAACCGGAGAACATGCACATCACCCTGATCGAAGCCGGACCGCGGGTCCTGCCGGCCTTGCCAGAACGCATCGGCGGACCTGTGCACAAGACCCTGGAGAAACTTGGGGTCAATGTCATGACCAACGCCGCTGTTGGCCAGGTGACAGCCGACAGCCTGATCACCGTCGATGGCAAGGTCATCAACGCGAGCCTGAAAGTCTGGGCCGCCGGGATTCGCGCCCCGGACTTCCTCAAGGAAATCGACGGGCTGGAGACCAACAGGATCAACCAGCTACACGTACTGCCGACACTGCAAACCACACGTGACGAGAACATCTTTGCCTTCGGCGACTGCGCCGCCTGCCCGCAACCGGGCACCGACCGCAACGTCCCACCCCGCGCCCAGGCCGCCCACCAGCAGGCCTCGCTGCTGGCCAAGTCCCTCAAGCTGAAGATCGAAGGCAAGGCGCTGCCCGAATACAAATACACCGACTACGGCTCGCTGATCTCGCTGTCGCGTTTCTCGGCGGTGGGCAACCTGATGGGCAACCTCACCGGCAGCGTGATGCTCGAAGGCTGGCTGGCGCGGATGTTCTATGTATCGCTCTACCGCATGCATCAGGTGGCGCTGTACGGCATGTTCCGTACGGCGATGTTGATGCTGGGCAGCAAGATCGGGCGCGGGACTGAGCCCAGGCTGAAGTTGCACTGAAGATAACCGGGAGCGACCGCTAGCGACTTCGCTGGATCAGCAACACCGCCATCGCGAGCAGGCTCGCTCCCACAGGGTGACCACAATCAACTGTGGGAGCGAGCCTGCTCGCGATGACTGCCGCCCAGGCAATCACGCGCTTGAGTTGAAATCCTTACTCCAGGCCGCGTCCCCAATCAAACCTGAAACCGCTGAACCATGGCGCGCAAGGCATTAGCCAGTTGCGACAACTCATGGCTGGACGCGCTGGTCTGGTCCGCACCGGTGGCCGAGCGCACGGACAAATCACGAATGTTCACCAGGTTGCGATCCACCTCGCGAGCCACTTGTGCCTGTTCTTCGGCGGCGCTGGCGATTACCAGATTGCGTTCGTGGATTTCATTGACCGACGTCGTGATGGTTTGTAGCGCCTCGCCCGCCCGCTCCGCCATCGCCAGGGTACTGGCGGCCCGACTGGAACTGGCCTGCATGGAATCCAGTGCCTGGGTAGCACCGCTGCGCATGCCTTGGACCATCTGTTCGATTTCCTGAGTCGATTGCTGCGTGCGATAAGCCAGCGCTCGCACCTCGTCCGCCACCACCGCAAAGCCGCGACCGCTTTCGCCTGCCCTGGCCGCCTCGATGGCCGCATTCAGGGCCAGCAGGTTGGTCTGCTCGGCGATGGCCCGGATCACATCCAGTACCTTGCCAATGTCCTGCGATTGGTTGGCCAGGGATTGCACCAGGCCGCCGGTGACCTGCACGTCGCTGGCGAGCGCACCGATGGCGTCAACGGTGTCGCTGACCCGCTCTTGGCCAAGGGTCGCCGATTCACTGGACTGGCGCGTGGCATCGGACGTGGAAACCGCGTTACGTGCGACTTCTTCCACGGCAGTGGTCATCTCAGTGACGGCAGTGGCGGCCTGTTCGATTTCGTTGTTCTGCTGTTGCAGGCTCTGGCTACTATCAAGGGTGACTGCGTTCAGCTCATCGGCAGCGGTTGCCAGTTGAGTGGCCGAGGCGCTGATACCTTGCAACGTCTCGCGCAGGTTCTGTTGCATGGTCGCCAGCGCCTTGAGCAAGCGGCTCACCTCGTCGTTGCCATGGGCTTCGATCGGCCGGGTCAAATCGCCCCGGGCCACGTTTTCAGCGGCATTCAACGCTTCGCCCAAGGGTTTGACGATACTGCGGGTGAGCAGCATCGCCAGTACAACCGTGGCCAGGGCAGCGAGCACAATGAACAGGCTGACGATCATCCGGGAGGTGGCGTAGTGCTCCTGGGACTTTTGACTTTCGATGGACACCTGTTTGGAGAACAGTTGCGCCAGGTCGTTGAGCTGTTTACCAGAACCGTCCACAACGGTCTTCATGTCTACCAGCAACAGCTTGATCAACTCGTCCCGCCGGCCCTGCTCTGCCAGGGTGAAAGACTGAGCGATGCCCGCACGGTAGGCGGCGAAAGTTTGCTTGAACTGGTCATACAACGCCTTGCCTTCAGGTGTGACGACAAGCTTCTCGTAGCTGGCGATCATTTCGCTCAGTTCTTTATCACGAGTATCCATTTGCCCACGGTACACCGGGATGTTTTTCGGATCCTGGTCCAAGGCCATCCGCAGGGAAATGGTGCGGATACGCAGCATCCACTCGCGGATCTCATCCCCGCCGCGGATGCTGGGAAGCCATCGGGTTTCCACCGCGACTTCGCTGTCGCGGATACTCGACATTTGCCCCAGCGCAAACACGCCGAGCAACGCCACCAGCACGGCGATCAAGGCGAAACCCAGTGCGGCACGAGGGGCGATATTCAGCTGACGAAGAAACATAACGAGGTGCCTTTTTTATTGTTGGCCTGAAGTAGGGCGGACGTCCGTGCCCTTGTCGGCGGGTTATCGGCAAGTTGTACGATGACTTGAACCAAGTCACTTTTTCGCAGGCAAAAAAAATCCCCGTATCTTTCGATACGAGGATTTTTAATATGGTCGGGGTAAGGGGATTCGAACTCCTGACATCCTGCTCCCAAAGCAGGCGCGCTACCGGACTGCGCTATACCCCGGTAAAAAAAAGGCGACCTTCGCAAGTCGCCTTCCTCGATCAGCGCTTTTGGCCTCTGATCTTAAGATTCGATTCCAGCGAACTGGTTTCAAAAATGGTGGGTCGTGTGGGATTCGAACC